>JBDTVO010000066.1:0-11620 GCA_040007135.1 Devosia sp.
GATGACGAGGACGCCGCCCACCAGGATCAACGTGTTGGCGATAGCCTGTACGAAGGCCGGGTCGGTAAGGAAGAAATAGTAGTTGCGGAACCACACGAACCCCGAGCGATCGGGATAGTTGAGGTTGTAGCGCTGCAGCGAGAACCAGAGGGTCAGCACCAGTGGAACGATCATCCAGACGAACAGCAAGATGATGGACGGTGCGGCCATGAAGCGCGCGAGCGTGCGTGTCTGACGGGTAGCCATGGCGCTCTCCTCCCCGATAACGCCGAGCAGCCTCCGGCTGCGTGGTCGAAGTTCGCAGCCTCCACTGCGCCCGCTATTGGGGCCGTCCGGTTAGAGGTACCGGGCGGCCCCGACCTGCGGGGAGGTCATTCTCAGAAGTAGCCAGCCTTCTGCATTTCACGCGTGGCCACGTCCTGAGCCTGCTTCAGGGCGTCGTCGGCCGACATCTGGCCGGCAAGCGCCGCCGAGAAGATCTGGCCGACCGTTGTGGCGATACCCTGGAACTCGGGGATCGTCGCGAACTGGCCGCCCACATAGGGCACCGGCTTGACGGTGGGCTTGGTGGTGTTTGCGGCGTTGATCGCGTTCAGCGTCGGCGTCGCAAAGGCTGCGGCCTTCTGGTAGTCGGCGTTCTGGTAGGTCGAGGTCCGGGTGCCGGGCGGCACGAGGATCCAGCCTTCCTTGCCGGCCACGAGCTTGACGTAGTCCTCGCCGGTCGCCCAGGCCACGAACTTCTTGGCTGCGTCGACATGCTGGCTGGTGGCAGGGATGGCCAGCGACCATGCCCACAGCCAGTTGCCATGGTTGCCAAGACCCGTCTCAGGCGCAACCGCCCAGGCGAGCTTGTCGGCAACTGTCGACTGCTTGGGATCGGAAAGGGCGCCGGCGGCCACAGTGGCGTCGATCCACATGCCGCACTTACCCTGCTGGAACAGCGCCATGTTCTCGTTGTAGCCGTTGTTGGAGGCGCCATCCGGCCCGTCGGCCTTCATGATGTCGAGATAGTAGGTGAGCGCGGCCTTCCACTCGGGCTGGTCGAACTGCGGGTGCCAGCTTTCATCGAACCAGCGGGCGCCGAAGGTGTTGGCGAGCGAGGTGATGAACGCCATGTTCTCGCCCCAGCCGGCCTTGCCGCGGAAGCAGACACCGTTGATGCCATTAGCGCGGTCGGTGACCTTGTCGGCGGCCTGGCGGATGAAGTCCCAGGTCGGGTCAGCCGGCATGGTGACGCCGGCCTTGTCGAACAGATCCTTGCGGTAGTGGATCATCCAGCTCTCGCCGTAGAACGGGGAGCCGTAGAGCTTACCGTCGACGCTCACGGCGCCGCGGATGGCGGGCAGCAGATCGTCGATGTTGTAGTTCGGCAGGTCGGTGAGGTCGGCGAGCCAGCCCTGCTTGCCCCAGATGGCGACCTCGAACGGGCCGATGGTGACGATGTCGTACTGGCCACCCTTGGTGGTGATGTCGGTCGTCACCTTCTGGCGCAGTGTGTTCTCTTCGAGCGTGACCCACTGCAACTGGATGTCGGGGTTCTTGGCCGTAAAGTCGTCGGCCAGCTTCTGCATGATGATCATGTCGCCGTTGTTCACAGTGGCGATCGTCAACGTCTCGGCGGAGGCCGCAGTGGCGAAGGCGCCAAGCAACGATGCCGCGAGAAGCGGTGCAAATTTCATGGATGTCCTCCCTTTGACAAAGCGAGCATTTGCTTTGTTCGTGAGCAATTACTCATCAGGAGAGGGTAGTCTGTCAAGCGGGTTTCGGTAAGAATCCGTGACGCACGTGCCTCGCGGCAGCGTCGCAATCGGCTGAAATACCTTAGAATCTAAAGGGTTACTTGGACGCCAGAAGTCGCTCGGCGGTGCGCTCGTCCGTTATCAATCCGTTGATGAGTCGACGGTTCAGCGCGGCCACTATGCCGGGCAGTTTTCTCTCGCCCATGGCAAGCGCTACGACGAGCGATGTTTCGCGCGAGGGCAGCGACGCGCTGGCGACGCGATCATTGGTCAGTCCCTCGATGAGCTTGCCCTGCCCGTCGAAAGTCCAGCCGACGATCTCTGCAATGGCGCCGGCCTTTTGCAGCGCCTTGAGTTCGGCTGCACTGATGAAGCCGTCCACAAAGAGCGGGGCGTCGGGGCCGAGATCGCCGATACCGACGAACGTGATGTCGGCTCGCTGCACCAGCGCCAGGGTCTCTCTGACCATAGGCTGTGCGTGCAACTGCTCACGCTCCTCAGTCGAGGAAGCGATGACGGGCAGAGGCATGGGAAAGAGTCGTGCCTTGACGGTGTCCGCCATGTTGAAAACGACGTTGTAGTAAGACGCCGACCCATCAGGCGCGATGTTGCCTGTCAGCGACACGATCTTGTGCTGCTTGGCTTCCATGCTCGCGAGTTGTTCGATCGCGGCCTTGAGCGTTCGGCCCGTACCGATGCCCATGACGATGGGGTGAGGCGAGCGAAGTCGCCGCTCGATTTCGGCGGCACCCGCCTGGGCGACACCGATGATCGTCGAGGTCGAATTGGGGTCCGATGGAACGACCTCGACCAGGTCGAGCGCAAACCGCGTGCGAAGCGATTCAGCCAATTCCATGCAGTGCCCAATGGGGTGATCGAGCCGCACCCGCACAAGACCTTCGCTGACCGAAAGCGACACCAGACGCTGCGCCGTTTGCCGCGAAACACCCAACTTGCGAGCGATCTCTTCCTGATTGTTGCCCGCAATGTAGTAGAGCCATCCCGCTCGCGCGGCGTCATCGAGCCGCGTCGACGAAGTCTCTTGCCGGGCCGCCATAGCTAACTCCCTGTTCTATGGGCGGATATTCTTTCAACGAGCTTTTGCCCGCAAGTCGTATCTTTGTGAGACGAGAGCTGAGGCTGGCGTTCTCTGCCAATCGTCCCTGTCTTAGCGCCAAGTCTTTGGCCGACGGCTTGCCGGGCGGATCGAGATGCCCGTAGCCTTTGGACTCTCTCGAGAGGACTTGACCATGGACATGGTGGTGCTGGCCAACAACCTTGCCCACCCCGAAGGTCCGGCACGCATTGCTGACGGCTCGACAGTGTTCGTTGAGACCTACCGCGAGCGGGTAAGCGCCTGGCATCCGGCACGGGGCGTGACCGTCTATTCAAACTGTGGAGGGGCGCCCAATGCCTGCGCAACGGGGCGCGACGGGGTCTACATCACGCAGATGGGCTCCGGCACAGGCGCGATGCGCTCGTCAGCACCGACGATCCCGGGCATCCAGAAGATCGACCCCAATGGCAGGGTCACCCATGTCGTCACGCAAATCGAGAACCGCGCCCTCGTCGCGCCGAACGACCTCTGCTTCGGACGATCGGGACGCCTCTACTTCACCGACCCTGATGAGTTCGATCCCAACGCCCCGCGCGACGGATATATCTTCGGGCTCGAGCCAGACGGCAAGTGCTGCCTCGCGCTCAATGTCGGACCAGTGTTTCCGAACGGCATCATCTGCCTCGCGGACGAGTCAATCGTATGGGTCGAGTCTTACACTCGGGCAGTGCGGCGTCGCGAGCAAGACGGAGCGATCCACCACATTGCGACAGTGCCCGAAGGGCACATGCCCGACGGCTTCAAGGCCGACACCAGTGGCAGGCTCTACATTACGACGATCATGTCGGGCGGCATCGATGTGGTGGATCTGCGCGGCGGCGAGCCGGAATTCATCCGCACCGGCGGCCGCCCCCTCAACTGCCTGTTCGCTGGCACCGACCTGATCGTTGCCGACGACGGCGAACCTGCCGCGCCAACTCAGGACGCCGCGGCGCCGGGCCGGTTGTTGAAGGTGTCGGTGGGCCGCAGCAGTCTGCCCCTCAGCATGGGCAGCATCGCTGCACCCGTCGACTGATCGCCTCCTAGGAGAGAAGGCTGGTCAACATCCCGCCATCGACGACGACACTACACCCGGTCATGTAGGACGCGCGGGCGCTGACGAGAAAGGCCGCGACTGAACCAAACTCCTCGGGGCGGCCGTAGCGGGCAAGCGGAATGGATGCCTGCGAGCGCTGGCGGATGTCGTCTATCGAGCGTCCCTCGCGATCGGCGTTAGCCTTGTCGACGCTTGCGGTCCGGTCGGTGGAGATGCGGCCGGGGGCGGCGCACAGGAGGCGAATGCCGTCGCCCGCGAGTTGGCGGGAGAACGTTTTCATCATCCCGACGACTCCGGCACGCATGGTGTTGGACAGGAACAGCTCAGGCATGATTTCCTTGGTCGTGGTCGAGGTGACGTAGAGCACGACTCCACCACCGCGCCGACGCAGGTGTGGCACCGCCGCCTTCGTGACCCGGAACGCACTCGCCAGCACCAGTTCGTACGCCCGGCGGAAGCTGTCGTCGTCGATTGCGTCGAAGCCGCCCGGCGTTGGCCCGCCGTGATTGACCACGACGATGTCGAGACCGGAGAGAGCGGTGGTCGCCGCCTCACAGGCGGTCTCGATTTCCGCCCGCCCAGCGCTCACGTCGAGCGGCACAGCACTGGCGCCAATCGAGCGGGCGGTCGACTCCAACCGCTCCCCAGGACGCGACGAGATCGCCACGGTCGCGCCCTCACGCAGCAGCGCCTCCGCTACGGCCCGGCCGAGTCCGCTCGAGCCGCCCAGCACCCAGGCCCGCTTGCCCTCAAGTTCGAGATTCATGGCTTGCTATTCCGCATAGATGGACGATTTGCGCTGAACTGGTGTGAGCTTTTGTTGCGACCGAGAGACGTGCAGCGCATCGGGCTAACCCTTCACCGCGCCGGCGGTCAGCCCGCGAATGAAATACCGCTGCAGCAAAAGGAAGACCAAGGCGAAGGGCAGAATGCTGAGCACGGTCACCGCGGTGAGAGGTCCCCATGAGATGTACTCCCCGGTGAGGTATTGCGTGATGCCAACCTGCAGCGGGCGCATCTGGGCGTCGGAGATGACCACGAGCGGCCACAGCACGTCCTCGATCGACCAGGCCATCGCAAACAGAGCGAGGCTGGTGATGGCCGAGCGCGACATCGGGATGACGACGCGAAACAGCACACCCCAATCGCTGCAGCCGTCGATACGCGCCGCGTCCTCGATCTCGCGCGGCAGTGACATGAAGAACTGACGCATCATGAAGATGCCGAAGCCGGTGACTGCGGTGGGCAGGACGATGCCCTGGTAGCTGTTCAGCATCCCCAGTTGCATGGTGACGACGTAATCGGGAATGAGCCGGGCCGCTGCCGGGACCATCATCGATCCGACGATCAGCAGGAACAGGACGTTCTTGCCGCGAAAATTCTTCCGCGCGAAAGTGTAGCCTGCGATCGAGCAAAGCACGACATTGCTGGCCACCATGGCGAGCGCGATGATCGCCGAGTTCAGGTAGAACCTGGCGATCGGCAGATCGGCGAAGGCGGTCGCATAGTTCTCGAAACTGACGATGGAGGGGATCCAGCTCGGCGGCCAATCCTGAATCATCGAGGTGGGTTTGAGCGAGGTGGCGACGATCCAGTAGAGCGGCACCAGCGCGAACAGGCAGAGCACGATCGCCACGGCGTAACGCAGCACAACGAGCCAGGCCGGATCGCGGATCGCTCCGTGCTCCATCGCAAGGTCGGCGGCGGCGGTCATCCGAACACGTCCTTGCTGTCGAACCGACGCAGCAGCAGCCAGGTGAACCCGAACGTCAGCGCGCAAAGCACGAGGGCCGTGACCGAGGCCTGGCCGACATTGGTGTAGACGAACCCCTGCTGATAGATGAGGTAGCCCAGCGACTGGGAGCTGTCGCCGGGCCCCCCATGCGTCATCACCAGCGGCTCGACAAAGATCTGCAGCGCACTGATGAGCGCGATCACCGCCGAGAACAGCGTGATCGGCGCCAGCACCGGCAGCGTTACGTAACGAAACCGCTGCCAGCGATTGGCACCATCCACCGTCGCGGCATCGTGCAGCTCGGCTGGGATGTTCTGCAACCCCGCAAGGAAGAGGACCATGGTGAAACCCAGCCGCTTCCAAAGTCCCATCAGGATGAAGGCGGGAATCACCCAGTTCTTCGACTTGAGCCAGGCGATGGCGTCGATGCCGACAAAGCTCAGCAGGTAATTGATGAGCCCGTAACGGGGATCGAACAGCCAATACCAGAGCAGAGCGTACGCGGCGTAGGGGATGATGTAGGGGATAAAAAGGATGGTGCGGTAGGCGTTGCGGCCCCTTATGGGCCCGTTCAACACCACCGCCGCGAGCAGCCCCAGCGCCAGGGTCAGCACCACCGAGACGGCGGTGTAAACCAGCGTGTTTCCGAGCGCCGTCCAGAACAGCGTTTTGCTGAACACCTGGACGTAGTTGTCGAAGCCCGAGAATCTCTTGGCGGTAAACAGCGCCGTCTTGAAGAAGCTCAGATAGGCCGAATAGAGGATCGGAAAGAACACGTAGATCGACAGAAGCACAACCGCCGGCGCCAGGGTGGTGAAGATGAACACCCGCTCCGACGACAACAGCCCCGGACGCTTCCGCGTGCTGCCGGCGCTCGAAACATTGGCGATCTGGCTGGGACTGGACATCTACTGACTTATCACCCGGAAGAGGAGCCGGCGACCGTGGCCGCCGGCTCTTGCAAGATCAACCCTGCAGCAAACCGTCGATGGTCGAGCAGGCAGTGGTCGCCGCCTCGGTCGGGTCGGTGCCGTCATCCTTGACCGCCGAGAGCATCTTGATGATCTCGAGGGTGATCGCCTGGCCGTTGGGCACACCATGCACGGAGTTGGTGCCATCCTGTGCGGCCTTCAGCAGCGCCTGCACATTCGGATCGTCCTTGAGGGCGCCTTGGGTATAGGCCGCCTTGGCCGGCGGCAGGCCGCCCCAGGATTCGAACCACGTCACGCCATTGGCGGGTTCGAGCATGAAGGCGATGAACGCCTCTCCGCCATCCTTGTTTTTCCCCGATGCCGGCACGAACCAGGAGTTCGGATGTCCGTAGGTGATCGGGGTCTTGCCGGTCGGGAGTGGCACCGCGGCCCATTTGCCGTTGATGGCAGGTGCTTCGCTCGGGATCAGGCCGAGCCACCACGGACCGGATTCGGCCATTGCGTAGTAGCCTTCTTCGAAGCCGTGGGCAGTGTCGACGCGCTTCGCCGGGTCCTTGGGGATGACGTTCTCGTCATAGAGCTTCTTGTAGAAGCTCAGGGCCTCGACGCCTGCCGGGTCGGCCAGCGTGCACTTGCTTCCGGCGTCGTTGTAGACATTGCCGCCGTTGGCATAGAGGAACCACGAGAAGAAGTGCAGGTCGAGGTCGCCCGACTGATCGGCAAGACCAAAGTGCTGCTGGCCGTCGGTCAGCTTCTTGCCGACCTCGAGCATCTCGTCCAGCGTCTTGGGCGGGGTCAGGCCCGCAGCGTCGAACAGGTCTTTGCGATAAAACAGCGCGCGGGCCTCGGTGTAGGAGGGGGCCGCGTAGGTCTTGCCATCCTGGAAGACGAAATACGACCACGAGTTCGGGTTGAAGTCCTCGTCCTTGTAGCCCTGCTTGGCCTTGAAATCGTCGAGCGGCGCAAGCAGGTCGAGATGCGCGAACTCGGCAACCCACTGGTCTTCGCCGAGCGCCACGTCCGGTCCCTGCCCGCCCGCCATCGCGGCCACCAGCTTGTCGTGCGCGACCTGCCAGGGATATTCGGTGAGCTGCACCTTGTATTGCGGGTTCTCCGCCTCGAATTTGGCGATCAGGCCCGACTGCTGCAGGAACGTGCCGTTCTCGGCCCAGACCACCACATCGGTCTGCTGCGCCAAGGCGGCGGTCGCCGATACGCTTCCGGCCAGAACGATGGCCAGTCGCGTGCTTCTTAGAAACCTGTTCAACTTGTCCTCCCTTGGATGATGTTGTCGGGGCACCGCCCCTTGGTTGTCAGGCCCCGGCGCGAGCATCCCTCGCCAGCCGCCGGAACTCACGGTCGAGATAGATGGTGTCGACGCCCATGAGGAAGATCTGGATCCCCCTGGGGTGCTGCTCGGCGATGGACTCCGGATCGAGCGTATTCCACCACATCAGCTTGCCTGCCCGCTTGACCGCAGCCCGCACTTTCTCGCGGGCATCGACGATTCGCTGGTCGTCGTCGGCGGAGTAGCCAGCGGCCAGTGCGTAGTCCTGGTGGCCGAAGCCGACGACATCGATGCCGTCGACAGCGAGGATGGCGTCGATGTTCTCGACGGCCTTGGGGGTCTCGATGATGCACCAGATCATCGACTCCGCGTTTGCCTCGCGGGCATACGCCATGACGTCGAGCGGCGTCTGGTCGTTGGGGAACATCGCGGTGCCGCTGCGGTCGCAGGTGGCGAGGCCGCGATGGCCCATCGGTGCGAACTTCACCGCATCGACGATCTTCTTTGCTTCGTCGGCAGTCTCGACGTGCGGCACCATGATGATCTGCGCGCCACACTTGAGCGCCTTGATGATCTGATTGACCGGCGGCTGACCGCTGATGATCTGCTCGCAGCGGAACAGCGTCGTCATGCCATACAGTTCGCCCGTACGGATCATGTTTTCGACCTCTTGCCAGTCACGGCCGACATGCTCGTACTCGACATGAGCGATGTCGAAGCCGGCCTGACCGGCAAGCTCAATGACTCGCGGGTCGCGAAGCCAGAACTCCATGCCGAGGGCGATCTCGCCCTTCTTGATTTTTTCCTTCAGCTTGTTCTTGCGGATGTACATCTCGCGCTGCCTCGTTTTTGCGTTTCCGGGATTGAACGTATCGGTCGGGTCGCTGGGCCCAAAGGACAGCCTGCCCTTGGAATCTGCCAATCGGATGACCGGGTGATACCGAGTCTACTTCGGTGGTGCCGCCGCCATCTCATCGGCGAGGGTGGTGCCGGCGATGGAGTAGTTCGTCGGGGGAATGTCGTTGATGAGGATGACGACACGCTCGCGCGTCGAGCCCTGAGTCACCAGAAAATCGGTGATGCCTTTGGCGATCGCCCGCTTCTGTTCCTCGCTGCGCCCGGCCTTCATCGAGATTTGTACGACTGGCATTTGGTATCCTCCATGTTTTAGACTGCTCTAGTGGTGGGTCGCCTGCTCAGAGGCGGACGTGAATGCCTTCAGCGATCGAGCGGTAGGCTGCCTCGATGATCCGCAGCGTTCCGAGATTGTCCCGGCCCGACGTCGCGGGTTGGCGCCCGTCTTCGATGGCGCACATCAGGTCGGCCATCGGGTAGACGAAGGAGTCGGGCATCCATTTTTCGCTAAAACGTCGTTCGACCCAGGAGGGCGCGGTGGTCCTCGCGGTGAACTGGAAGGTGTCAGCTGTCTCGACCGGGTAATCCTTCATCCCCATGACGACCTCGGAGCGCCCCTCGGTGCCGTGACAGCGCACCGTGGCTCGTGTGGTGCCCGACCAGTTGTTGTGGTTGGAAAGGACGATGGCACGCAGGTCGCCGGGGTAGGTGAGGACGGTGAAGGTGCGCGTTTCGGCGAGGGCCTTTTGCCCGGGATAGCTGGCGCTGCTTGCCGTGACCGAGAGCGGCTCGCCGAGCATCGAGCGGATGGCATCGAGATAATGGATGCTGTTGTAGAAATACTCGACGCGGCGGCGCTGCCCCATCCAGCTCCAGTCGCTGAGCAGGTCGATGTCGAAGCTGAGTTCGATAACCTCGCCGTAGGCGCCCTGCTGAATGAGCCGACGGGTCAGATGCAGCCCGGGGCTCCAGCGCATCTGCTGATTGACCGCCAGCAGCACGCCGGCGACATCGGCGGCCCGCACGAGAGCCTCGGCTTCCTGATAGGTTTCGGCCAGCGGCTTGTGGCAGAGCACATGCTTGCCGGCGGCGAACGCGGCACGCGCCAGCGCCCCCTGAGCCTCGGGCGTTACGGCCATGTCGACGATGTCGACATCGGCGTGCTCGACGAGCTCCCCGGCAGAGGTGCAGACCACGGGAATGCCGAAGCGATCAGCGGTGGCACGCGCGGCTTCGGGCCGCAGATCGTAGATTGCCACGACATTGAACCCGGCATCGCGATAGGCCGGCAGGTGGGCGTTGTTGATGATCAACCCTGCGCCGATCACGCCGATCCCGCGCCTGGGATTGGCGGGCATCTTCGGCGCGAGGGTGATGCCGAGGACATCGCTCGCGTTCATTCAACTAACTCCACGCTTCAGATCCGGTCAGTGGATGACCGACGTCTTGTGCTGGTCACCCGGCAACTGTGGCGAGGTGGGCTGAAAACGTGCCCGGAACGCCACGGGCGCCACGCGCATGTGACGCTGGAACGCAACGCGCATCGTCTCGATCGTGCCGAAGCCGCATCGGGCGGCGACTTCGCCAATGGGAAGGTCGCCCTCGGTGAGGAGGCGGCGAGCCGCGTCCAGGCGAAGCCGCTGCACATATTGCGCCGGCGTCGCTCCCATCGCCGCGCTGAAGCGACGCGCGAGATTCCGAGTGCTCATGGCGGCGTGGCTGGCTAGCGAAGCGACGGACAAGTCCTGGTCGAGATGCTCCAGCATCCACTGCGCGAGCCGCGAGAAGCGCCCTTCGGCGTCATCAAGCTGCGCCATCATGTGGCCGCTGAACTGCGACTGCCCGCCCGGCCGCTTCAGGAACACCACCAACTGCCGCGCCACGGCCAGGGCGATTGCCCGCCCGAGGTCTGCCTCGACGAGCGACAGCGCCAGGTCGATCCCGGCCGTGCCGCCCGCCGAGGTGTGAAACTTGCCATCGGAGATGAAGATGGCATCCGGATCGACCGTGACTTTCGGGAAGCTCGCGCTCAGTGTCTGGCACCTTGCCCAATGCGTCGCCGCCCGGCGGCCATCAAGAAGTCCCGTGGCCGCGAGGGGAAACGCTCCCGTGCAGATCGAGGCAACCCGCGGCGATCTCAGAGCGAACTGGCGCAGCAACTCGATCAGGTCGCGGTCGGCGACGGAGGCCCTGGCCCCGGGACCGCTGCCGAGAATGAAGGTGTCGATGTCGCCGCTGACCTCGCGCAGGCCACGGCCGGCGAGCACCGTCACACCCGAGCTTGTCGGCACGGCCCCCGCCTCTGGCGCCACCAGTTCAAGCTGGTAGTGCGGGTTCTCGCCGCGCTCCTCCAGCCGTCGGTTGGCGTCCGCGAAGACCTCCAGCACGCCGAAAATATCGAGCGACTGTGCGGTCGGGAAAGCGACGAGGACGACACGATGCAATGCAGCGGGCGACAGTCGAGACGTTGTCATGGGACCATCTTAGGCGCGCCGGGACTGGCAGCAATGACAAATATCCCAGAGAATCTGCCAAACGTGACAGGAGCCGAGTTCGACGGGAAGCACCTGCGGGGGGCCAAAATCTGCGATGAGGGGCGTGTGTTGTCGGATTTCTGGGCCCTGTCAGCCCTTCGTCTGCAACTAGCTGCCGAGCAGCATGCTCGGATATATGTCGTTGGGTACCCCACCGAAAATCGAGGACATGATCAATGAGTATCGGCTTCGCGCTCCTTGGCGCCGGACGTATCGGCAAGGTTCACGCCAGGGCGGTGAGCGGCAACCCGGGCGCCCGGCTCGTGGCGGTCGCCGACGCGGTGGCGAAGGCCGCCAGCGATCTCGCCGCGCAGCACGGCTGCGAGGTGCGGACCATCGACCAGATTCTCAAGTCGAACGATGTCGATGCGGTGGTGATCTGCA
>JBDTVO010000067.1:0-11617 GCA_040007135.1 Devosia sp.
GAGCGGCCGGTTCTTCAGGTGGCCGATGCCCAGCGCATCCATGACCGCAGCGTCGGCGGCGCCGAGCCTGGGGCGATTGGTGCCGCTGCCCTCACGCCCGGCCATGACGTTTTCGGCCACTGTGAGATTGGGAAACAGCTGCGGCTCCTGGTGCACCACCGCGACCGCCTGCCACTCGTCGGCCGGCGACCATGGCCGGCCATCGAAGCTGAGGTTCCCAAGCGTCGGACGCTCTTCGCCGGCAATGATGCGGACCAAAGTCGATTTTCCGGCACCGTTAGGACCGGCGACGCCGAAGATCTCTCCCGGCCGCAGGTCGAGGTCGAGGCCGGCCAGCGCGACGGTGGCCCCGTAGGATTTGGTGACGCCGCGCAGCGAGATGCCGCCTTCGGGAGCCGCGGTCATGTGGCGCGGCTCTTGCGCAGTTTGTTGAGGAACATGTCGAGCGCCACCGCAATGATGGTCACGGCGCCAAGGAAGATCTGCTGGATGTGCGGGCCCGGCGACATGACCGCGAGGCCAAGCTGCAATTCACCAAGCAGCAGCGCGCCGCCGAGCGTGCCGATGACGGTGCCCTTGCCGCCCGAGAGGCTCGCGCCGCCGATGATGACGGCCGCAAACACCGGGAAGGTGAAGGTGAGACCGGTGTTGGGCTGGCTGGTGCCGATGAAGGAGAAGTCGAGAACGCCGGCAATCGCGGCCAGCCCGCCGCAGAGCACGAAGGCGAGGATCTTGTAGCGGCTCACCGGGAGACGCGCGAGCCGCGCCGCGGCCGGATTGCCGCCGATGGCCATGAGGCGGAAACCGAAGAGCGAACGATGCAGCAGCACGGCCACGATCGCGGCGATGCCGAGCATCCACAGCACTTCGACCGAGAAACCGAACGAGCCGATCGACTGGGTAAGCCCGGTGAAGAAGTTCAACTGGTCGGCGGGGATTGTGACGTTGGGTGGCGGATAGGCGGGGTTGAAGGTTGCGGTGTTGGAGGCCCACAGGCTGAAGCCGTAGAGCAGATTGTAGCTGCCGAGCGTGACGATGAAGGACGGGATCTTCAGCCAGGTGACCAGCACGCCATTGAACAGACCGACGGCGCCACCGACGAGGATGGCAATCGGGATCGCCAGATAGACGGGTATCCCGCCCACGATCCACATGACGGCCAAAGCGTTGACGGCAAGGCCGTAGGTCGCACCGAACGACAGGTCGATCTCGCCAACCACGATCACCAGCGTCAGGCCCAGCGCCATGATGGCCACCGAGCTCATCGAGCGGAGCACGGCGCCGCCCATGTTGAGGCTGAACAGGTTCGGCTTGATGATGATGAAGACCAGCGCGACGAGGATAATCGCCGCGAACAAGCCGCCGAGACGCAGTGCGACGTTCAATGTTGCGCGGCCGGCCCCTGAACCTGCCGCCGGGATTGGGGTCATGCTGCTGGTCTCGGTCATGCCTGCCTCTGCGAAATGGGGAACGGGCCGCGCTGCCGCGGCCCGTTGCGGTGGTGGGCCGGGGGCTTACTTGCCCATCGTTTCGGCGAGTTCCTTGCGGGCCTGATCGACACCGTCCTTCATGACCGGCTTCAGGGTCTGCGTGTTGGGCAGAATTTCGCCGTTCTTGAGGAAGGCCGCGCAGGCCACTGCGCCGAAGCCGGCCTGGTCGGGCCAGCGCTGATCGAACTCGGCCACCTGGATGCCCTTTTCGATGGCGTCCAGCTGTCCGAGCGAGTTGTTCCAGCCGACGGTGAAGACCTTGCCGGTGAGCCCGAGGCTGTCGATGGCGCGAGCGGCGTGCTCGGCGCCGATGTCGACGTTCTCGATGAACTGCACATCCGGGTTAGCGGTCAGGAACGACCGGTAGGTGTCGTAGGTTTGGCCAGGCTCGTAGCTGGTGTTGAGGCCGTTGGCCTCGGTGGTGACGAATTTGGCATCGGGGATGGCGGCCATGATGGTGTCATGGAACCCCTTCATGCGCCCCTGGGCCCAGAACTGGGTCGGATCGCCGCCGGACACGGCAAACACCTTGATGTCGGTCTTGTTGTTGTCCTTGATCCATTTCAGGACGGTGTTGGCGGCGTAAGCGCCTTCCTTGTCCGGGATCTGCGTGAAGTTCGTGAACTCGTGGCCGTTGGAGCTGACGCCCGCGGTGAACACCGGAATGCCCTGGTCCATCAGCTTGTTGGTGATGGCGGTCATGGCATCCGAACTCACCGGCTCGATGCCGACGCAATCGACCTCGCCGGCGGCGAGCTTGGCTTCGATCTGGGAGACCTGTTGGTTTGGATCGTTCTGCACCGGAGCGATCGCGGCACAGCTCATCGGATAGATGTTCTGGGCCATCTTGCAGCCCATCTCAGCGCCGGCCGCATATTGCGGCGAGAACAGCGGGATGCCCGAGGCCTGGTACGAGAAGACGTAGTTGATGGGCTGGCCGGCGGCGACCTTGGCGGCGACCCGATCGGCAAGCTTGAAGGTGCCCCACGGGCGAACCACAGTCTGCGGGGCGCCATCGACCTTTTCGCCGGTCAGGGGAATCTGGGTTGCAGAATCCTGCGCCATCGCGGCGCCGGCCGTCAGCATGGTGCAGCCCATGGCCAGCAGCATGCCGTATTTCAGTGACTTGTTCACGGTTTCCTCCCTTGTGACGAAGTCTTTCGATCCGGCAGGCCTTGTGGCCTGTCGTAGAACTACATTTTGGCGAGCACCTTCTCGCTGCGATAACCTTCCACCACCTCCTCGATCACCTCGATGCCGAGGCCGGGCCCGGTCGGTGGGTACATCCAGCCGTCCTTATGATCGAACGGCCGGGTCACGAGATCATGCTGCATCGGATTGCGCAGCGGCTTCAGCTCGAACAGTTTGCACGAGGGCGAGTTGAACGAGATGGCGAGGCTCGCCGCACTGACAATCGCTGACGACCAGGCGTGGGCATTGGCCTGGCGGCGGTAGAATTCGCAACGTTCGGTGATCTTCTTGAAGCCGGTGATGCCCTCGGCGCGGCCGGGATCGACACCGATCACGTCGACGGTGCCGGTGGCGATCACCCGCTCGAACTGCTCGAGGGTCCACTCGCGTTCGCCGTAGGCAATGCGTATCGTGGTCTTGGCCCGCAGATTGGCGTAGCCCTCGGGGTCCCAGGCGCCCAGCGGCTCCTCAATCCAGGCGAGGTTGTATTCCTCCATGGCCACGGCGCGACGCACCGCATCGGTGACGTCCCATTTGATGTTGATGCCGTTGTCGATCATCAGCATCTTGTCGCCGAGGACTTCGCGCATCGCCTTGACGTAGGCGACATCACGGTTGTGATCGTAGCCGAGATTGGCCTTGCCGCGCTTGCCGAAGCCGGTCTTCAGACCCTGGAGGCCGGTCGACACCCACTCGGCGGTTTCCTCCGCCATCTCCGGGATCGATTCATAGTGCGCGTGACACGAGGCGATGGCGGGAAGCCTTTCGTGCGCCGGACCACCGAGCAGGTCGAGAACGCTCTTGCCGAGGGCCTTGCCCTTGAGGTCCCACATGGCGATGTCGAGGGCGGCGGTGGCGTAGGAGGCGATGCCGCCGTGATAGCCATACCACCAGGCCTGCTGCTTGTTCTGCCGCCACAGGGTCTCGGTCTGCACCGGGTCCTTGCCGATGAGGTTTGGCGCCATGCCCTCGATGATCGCCTTGGTGGCGAAATTGGCCTCCGGAAACTGCGTGATCGACTCACCCCACCCCACCTGCCCGTCGTCGGCCGTGATCTTGGCGAGGCAGAGATGGCGCAACGCGTTGAAGTCGTTGGGCTCGGGGTAGCTGACCGGGATGGCCTCGATCTTGGCGATCTTCATCGAAATTCCTAACCGATGGCGCCGCGGAACAGCGGCATGCCTTTGACCCCGACATCGACCTTGGTCAGGGTGCCCGTCATCGGCGACCCATTGGTGTCGTAAAGCCCCATGTCACAGCAGAACAGCGCGCCGTTCTTGCCGAAGGTGATGTTGAGAATGGTGGTGCCGACCTCGAGGAAGTCCAGCGGCGTTCCATCCGGCTTGATGATGTCGACGCCGCCCGACGCCACCGAGGCAATCCAGAGGTTGCCCTCGGCATCGCATTTGAGGCCGTCGGGAACGTGGTTGTCGGGCATGGTGTGGATATGGGTCTTCTTGCCGTCGGGTGAGCGACGCATGACCTTCATGGTGTAGCTCTCGACCCAGACGAGTGAGCCGTCGGCTTCAGCGACGATCCCGTTGGGATAAACCTTACCGACCTCTTCGAGGATATGGGCCGTGCCATCTTTCTCGATGCACACGATCAGGCCGGCGTGCGGCTTGGTCGCCGGGTCCCAGTCACCGGAGTCGGTGAAGTAGAGCTTGCCGTCCTTGCCGAAGACCAGGTCGTTGGGGCCGAGGAACTTGCGGCCGTCGGCCTCGGTGACGAGCACCTCGACCTTGCCGTCCTTCGAGGTCTTCTGGATCGAGGGCGGGCGATGCACCGGCGCCACCCAGGCTCCGACCGTCGGCGTCTGCGTGGAATAGACTGCCCCATCGCTGCCGAGCACGGCCGCATTCGGGCCACCGCCGACAAACGCGTACTGGCCGGATTTGTTGGTCTTTGGGTCCCAGTAGCCGATCTCGCTGCCGTAAGTGTTGGCGAAGATGACGCGGCCATCGTCGAGCTCGTAGGGGCCCTCGGGGTGGCCGAGGCCCTTCACCAGGATCGTCGTCGGCTTCTTCATGGTGTCCTCCCCATTGTCATCACCAGGTCACGTGCCCGCCGGTGAAATTGATCGCCTGTCCGGTCATGTAGGACGCTTCGCTCGACAGCAGAAACCAGATGAGGTTGGCGCATTCATCGGGAGAGGCGCCGCGACCGAGCGGCACGTTCTTGTTGCGGGCGTCGCTGAGGGCGTCCCTGGTGGTGCCACGCATTGGCGCCACGGTCTGCAGCACCGCATCCTGCATCGGGGTATCGACGATGCCGGGACACAGCGCATTGACGCGCACGTTGTGCGGCGCCAGCGCGTAGGCGAATGAGCGAGTGATGGACAGGATGGTCGTCTTCGAGGCCGCGTAGGGCGCCACCTCGATGGTGGTCGCGAGCTTTGCCGAACTCGACGAAAGATTGACGATGGCACCGCCGGATTTCAGCCGCGGACCAATCGCCTGGCAGAGGAAGAACACCGACTCGGCATTCACCGTCTGGATCTTCCGCCACTCGTCGACGGTCACCTCGAAGATCGGGCGGATCATGATGACGCCGTGCGAGTTGACGAGATAGTCGGCGCCGTCCGCCTGCTCGGCCAGTTTCGCGCGCGCCGCTGGATCGGAAAGGTCTGCAACCAGCGTGCTGCATGCCGGACCAGCGAGAGCCTCGAGCGCCTTGGCGTTGACGTCCACGGCGAGGACGTCGACGCCCTCGCGCAACAGTCTTGCGACAACGGCCCGGCCGATGCCACTGGCCGCTCCGGTCACGACGCCGCGCCGTTTTTCGCCCGCTGTGGCCAAGGTCCTCCCCGCCGATTTGGAGGGTCTTCGCCCTCTTCGAGAGGCACTATATGGAAACGTTATTGCCGGTGGCAAGCCCAATGTCGGCGGCGCGCGGGTGGCTTTCTGTCGCGCGTCGTTGTCGGCGCTCCGGCCCCGGAGGCCGCTACGGAAAGTCGAGACTTTCGCTATCGCGCCTGGCTTGGCGGGTCGGCACCTGCGGGAGCCGGCGTGGCGCTGTGCCGGTCCGGCAGGCGGCGCTTGCATTCGCGAAACACCATGCCTTACGATGGAAACGATATCGCGCTGGGATTGCAACCTGGCCAGGTCTTGGGAGGCGCCATCATGGCCGGGACGACGATTGCGGTCATCGAGGGCGATGGGATCGGCAAGGAGGTCGTGCCGCAAGGCATCGCAGTGGTCGAGGCAGCGGCCAAGGTCTTCGGCATCGACATCCAATGGGATCGCTTCGACTGGGGGTGCGACTATCACGCCCGCTTCGGACGCATGATGCCAGAGAACGGCCTGGCGCAGATTTCCGGGCACGCGGCGATCTACCTCGGGGCCATCGGCTGGCCGACGGTGTCCGACGTCGAGTCGCTGTGGACGCTGCTGATGCCGATCCGTCGCAACTTCCAGCAATACGTCAACCTGCGTCCGGTGCGCAGCCTCAAGGGCGTGCCGTCGCCCCTCGCCAACCCGGGTGAGATCGACTTCTATATCGTGCGCGAGAACAACGAGGGGGAGTACTCCGAGGTGGGCGGCCGGATGTTCCCGGGCACCGACCAGGAGCTGGTCATCCAGGACACCATCCTCACCCGGCACGGCTGCGACCGGGTGATGAAATTCGCCTTTGAGCTTTCCCGCAACCGCAAGAAGAAGCTGACCTCGGCGACCAAATCCAACGGCATCATCCACACCATGCCGTTCTGGGACGAGCGCTTTCGCGCCGTCGGCGAGAGCTTTCCCGACGTGGCGCGCGAGCAGTACCACATCGATATCCTGACCGCCCATTTCGTGCGCCGGCCCTCGAGCTTCGATGTGGTTGTGGCCGACAATCTCTTCGGTGACATCCTCTCCGATCTCGGGCCCGCGGTGACTGGCACGATCGGCATCGCTCCCTCCGGCAACCTCAATCCCGAGCGGCGATTTCCCTCTATGTTCGAGCCCGTGCACGGCTCGGCCCCAGACATTGCCGGCAGGAATATCGCCAACCCCATCGGTCAAATCTGGTCGGGCGCGATGATGCTTGACCATCTGGGTGCACACGATGCCGCCGCTGCGATCGTCGGAGCGATCGAGCGCGTGCTGGCGTCCGGCGAAAACCTCACGCGCGACATGGGCGGCACGGCCTCAACGTCTTCGCTCGGCGAGGCCATTGCCTCGGCCGTCACCCGGCACCGGAGCTAGACGCGATGAGCAGCCTCGCGTTCGTCGACACGCATTTCCACCTCCACGACATGAAGCATCCGCAGCTTCGCTACGGCTGGCTCGAGCCCGACGCTGTGCACGGTTTCCTGCCCGACACCGACCCGCTGAAAGCGCAGCGCTACCGGATCAAGGACTATCTGGCGGAAGTCCGCTTCGCCAACGTGATCAAGGCGGTGCACGTGCAGGCTGCGGTGAACACCCCCGATCCGGTGGTCGAGACCGAGTGGCTGCAGGCTTTCGCGGACGAGACCGGCTATCCGCAAGGGATCGTCGCCGAGTGCCACCTGGCGCGGCCCGATGCGGCCGCGGTCCTCGACCGGCACCTCGCCTATCGCAATGTGCGCGGCATCCGGAACTTCGGCGAAGGCCGCTACCTGATCGACCCGGCCTGGCGTCGCGGCTTCGCCGAGCTGGCGCCGCGCCGGCTGGTCTCGTGCATCGACACCCGCGTAGAGTTGGCCGCCGATGTGCTCGACCTTGGGCAGGCCTTTCCCAACACGGCGCTCTGCATCGACCATTGCGCCATCCCGATGAAGCGCGATGCCGCCTCTTTCCGCGACTGGCGCGCCGGGATCGAGGTGATGGCGCGGGCGCCAAACGTGATGATGAAGATTTCCGGCCTCGGCATGTGTGACCCACTGTGGACCGTCGCGTCCATCCGTCCTTATGTGCTCGGCAGTATCGAGGCGTTCGGGGTGGATCGCGTGGTGTTCGGGACCAACTGGCCGGTCGACCGCATGTTCAGCTCGTATCCCGATGTGGTGAACGCGTACGCCGAAATCATCTCGGGCTTCACTCGAGGGGAGCAGGTCAAGATGTTCTCGGCCAATGCCGAACGGCTGTTCCGCCTGTGATCGAGGGTGTGCACCATATCGGCATGAGTGTTGCAAGCCTCGAGGTGGCCCTGCGGTTCTGGGAAGGCTTCCTCGACGCGCCGGCCCGATGGAAGACCGTTCTGGACCGACCCTATCTCAGCAAGGTCGTCGGCTATGCCGATGTGTCGATCAAGGCCGCCTTCGTCGATCTTCCGGGCGGCGGCGTGATCGAACTGCTCGACTATCAGGTGGCTGGGCGGAGCGCGAACGCGGACGCCACCGCCAACCCGGGCAATCTCCACCTCTGCCTGCGTGTCACCGATGCGCGGCAGGCGTGGGAGAAAGCCGTCGCCTGCGGGGCTCGGCCGATTTCGCCGTCCGGGCCGGTGGCGATCGACGGTGGGCCAAATATCGGAGCGCAGGCGGCGTACCTGAGAATCCACGACGGCATTACGCTCGAGCTGTTCCAGCCCCCGGCCGGGCGGTAGGACGGATGGCCTTCGACCTCGCATCCGGGTTGAGTGGCAAGCGCGTGCTGGTGACCGGTGGAGCGGGTGGGATCGGCCGCGAGATCTGCCTCGCCTTCGCGGCGGCCGCAGCGCACGTCGCGGTGGTGGACCTCGACGAGGGGCGCGTCGACGCCGTCGTGGCGGAGATGGAAGGTGGGCCGCACTTGGGAATTGCGCACGACCTGCGTCCAATCTCCGGCCATCCTGAGCTTCTGACGCGCGTCACCGGGAGCCTCGGCGGCCTCGACATTCTCGTCGCCACCGCGGCGGTCCTGGTGCGCCGAGCAACGATTTACGACGTCACCGAAGCCGACTGGGATGTGCAGCACGAGGTCAACCTAAAGGCCACGTTCTTTCTTTGCCAGGCTGCCGCCAGGCTGATGCATGAGCAGGGTGGCGGGGGACGGATCATCGCGTTCACGTCGCAGGGCTGGCAGACCGGTGGCTTTGGCGGTGCGGTGGCTTATGCCGCGAGCAAGGGCGGCATCGTGTCGATGGTGCGAGGCCTCGCCCGCTCGCTGGCCAAGGACAAGATCACCGTCAACGCCGTGTCGCCCGGAGCAGCCGACACGGCCATGTTCCGCCAGGGGCTCGACGACGCCGCGCTCGCCGGCTTTGCGGCGCAGATCCCGCTCGGCTATCTGGCGGCGCCGTCCGAGCTTGCGGGCACCGTGCTGTTTCTCGCCTCCGATCACGCCGCCTACATCACCGGCGCGACCATCAATGTGAGTGGCGGCTGGCTGATGTATTGAGGAGGCGCGTGCCATGGCAGGCGAGTTTTCTGGCAAGATCGCGGTTGTGACAGGGGCGGCGCGCGGCATCGGCGATGCCATCGCGCTTCGCTTTCTCGAAGAGGGCGCGCAGGTGTTCTCGCTCGACCTGAGCGACCCCGACGCGCCGCGCGACGGAGTCACCTACCTGAAGGCCAACGTCGCCGATGCCGGCAGTGTCGCAGCCGCCTTCGCCAGCATCGACGGCGCCGCGGGCCGGGTCGACGTGCTCGTCAACAATGCCGGGGTGCAACGGGTGGCGCTGGCCGAGAACATGACGCCGGAGGACTGGAGTCTCGTGCTCAATGTCCACCTCACCGGCATGCACCTTTGCAGTGCGGAGGCCATCCGCCGCATGCGGGCGCAGGGCGGCGGGGCCATCGTCAGCATCGCCTCGGCGGCAGGCATCGTCGGCATCCCCGGGCGTGGACCCTACAGCGCCGCGAAGGCCGGGATAGAGAGCCTGACGCGGGTCTACGCCACGGAGACCGCGGCCGCGAACATCCGCGTCAACGCCGTCGCCCCGGGGTCGACCCGGACCAAGCTGATCGAACAGGGCCTGAAGGATGGCTCGATCCGTGGCGAGTGGCAGCTCGAGCGCATCCCGATGGGACGGCTGGCCGAGCCGCACGAGATCGCCGACCCCGTCGTCTATCTGGCGAGCGACAGGGCCAGCTACATCACCGGGCAGACCCTCGTCGTCGACGGGGGCTGGACCGTGCAGGGAATGGTGCACATCGCCGACTGGCTGCAGCCGCCAGTGAACCCGGCGAGCCGCACGCCCCGCTCGTGATGGAGGCGATCTCGGAGCGGTTCAACCTTGCCGCCTATTGCATTGGGCGCGCAGCAGCGCGGGCGCCGGACAAGACAGCGCTGCTGGTGTTCGACAATGCCGATGCTTCTGCCGCAGCCGAGCGCTGGACATTTCGCGAGCTCGATGTGGCGGTGCGCCGCGTTGCTGCCGGGCTCCTGGCGGAGGGGATCCGCCCCGGCGACCGGCTGATGCTGCGGTTGCCCAACACCGGGGACACTCCTGTCGTCTTCTTCGGGGCGATCTCCGCCGGGATCGTGCCCATTCCGATCTCGTCGCAGTTGACCGACACCGAGGTCTCGCTCCTGCTTGCCGACTCGAGGGCGTCGGGAATCGTACAGGTGGGTGCGGCCGACGGACTGCCTCTGCCGGGGGATTGCCGGCTGCTGGACGGGGCCGCCATCGTTCGGCTCAAGGCCTCATCACCGGCGCCGATGCATGCCGATACAATTGCCGAGGCCGCCGCCTACATGATCTACACGTCCGGCACCGGAGCGCGCCCCAAGGGCGTGCTGCATGCCCACCGCGTGGCGCTGGGGCGTGCGCCGATGCGACGAGAGTGGGAGGCAATCGGCGCCGACGACGTCATGCTGCATGCGGGAGCCTTCAACTGGAGCTACACGCTCGGCGTCGGGCTGCTCGATCCGTGGTCGGTCGGCGCGACGGCCGTGCTGTTCAACGGAGAGCGCGACATCGAGGCCTGGCCGCGCCTGATCCGCAATTGCGGGGCGACCGTGTTCGCCGCGGTTCCGTCGCTGTACCGGCAGATGTTGAAATATTGCGCTCTTGCGCCCAGCGACTTTGCGAGGGTGCGACACTGCCTTGCGGCAGGTGAAGCGCTCAGCCCGGCGATCCTGAGCCAATGGCGCGAGGCAACAGGAACAGCGCTCTACGAGGCGCTTGGAATGAGCGAGTGCTCGACCTTCATTTCGAGCGGCCCCGGCGTGCCGGTGAAGCCGGGCAGCCCGGGAAAGCCGCAGGCTGGTCGCCGGATCGCCGTCCTGCCTGCCGAGAGCGGGACCGAGCCGGTGCCGTCCGGCACGACGGGCGCGCTCGCAATTCACCGTTCGGAGCCAGGGCTCATGCTGGGCTATTGGATGCGGCCCGACGAGGATGCAGCGACGACGCGGGGGGACTGGTTCGTCGGCGGCGACCTCGCCTCGATCGACGCCGACGGCTATGTCTGGTTCCACGGACGCGCCGACGACACCATGAATGCCGGCGGCTATCGGGTTTCCCCGGCCGAAGTCGAAGCGGCCTTGGCGGATTGCCCAGGGATCGCCGATGTGGCGGTGGCGGAGGTCAGCGTCCGGCCAGGCGTCACAATCGTTGCGGCGTTCGTCGTGCGCAAGGAGGGAAGCGGCATCATCGAAGCCGACGTCCTCCATTGCGCTGAGCATAGGCTCGCGGCCTACAAGCGGCCGAAGAAGGTCGTGTTCCTCGAGGTGCTGCCGCGCAGCCCCAACGGCAAGCTGCTGCGTCGACAGCTGGCGGCGACCGGCGGCTAGACCTTGCCCTGTGGGTCGTTGGGATGGACCGCGAGCGGCCGCACCTGGATGGTCAACCACGGGAAGAACGGCAGCGAACTCAGCGCCTGGTGCAGCGCAGTGGCATCCGCGGCCTCCCAGAGACCGACGTTCTTCCATGTGCCCGGGATGCGCCAGAGCTGTCGCAGGATGCCCTGCGCTGCCAGCTCCTTGGCTCGTGCGCTCTCCGCGGCGACGAGCTCGGTGCGGCGCTGCTGATCGCCCTCCGGCGGGTACTTTGTTTCTATTTCGACCAGAAATTCCAACGTTGATCTCCTCCTGGTGAGGCTGCGGTGA
>JBDTVO010000068.1:0-11604 GCA_040007135.1 Devosia sp.
CTATCTTGCAGCGCAGGGGGTCACCGCGCTGCTCGCCGCCGATCCGGTGGCGCCGTCGGGAGTGCTCATCTGCATCGTCGATGCCGACGGAGAGCGCAGTTTCCTCACCGATCGTGGCGCCAATCTCAACCTGTGCGATGCCGACCTGCCGCTCAGTCTGCTCGATGGCGTCAGCCTGCTGCTGGTGTCGGGCTACAGCTTCTTTTCTCCTGGGCCGCGCAGTGCGGTGATGGCGCTGCTGGCAGAAGCGAGGGCCCGTGGAATCGCCACGGCCGTCGATCCGGCCTCGGTGGGCTTCCTGCGTGAGGTGGGCGCCGAGGCCTTTCTCCGCTGGACGCAGGGGGTGGGTACCATCTTTGCCAATCTCGACGAGGCGCTGGAGTTGACCGGTGCGGTCGACCTGGGGCTGCAACTGCAAACGCTCGGCCGGTTCTATGGCCGCGTCGTGCTGAAGCGTGGCGCTGCCGGCGCCGCCGCCGGTGGTCGCGCCGGTCTGACACTGGCGATGCCGGCCGTCCCAACGGAGGTAATCGACAGCACAGGTGCAGGTGATGCCTTCGCCGGCGGATTTCTTGCCGCCGAACTCCGCGGTGGGACGCTGGAGGAATGCCTCCGCGCCGGGGTTGAGATCGGCGCGCGAGCTGTCCGCATCGTTGGCGGACAGCCGGTTCGCTAGTCGATGAATACCTTGACCGCATCGGAGCGGCCTTTGGCATCGACCACCGAAATCGTGACATAGCCTGGCCCATCGGGCAGCCAGCTGTCTTGCCGGGCGAAATCGGAGCGACCGAAAGGCGCGCCGTTGGCAAAGAACGTAAACGGTGGAACCCCGTTCCTGATCTTAACGATGAGCGGGGCACTGTCACCGCTGGCAACGCCAAGGTCGACGTCAACGCCGTCGGCCGGGAAGGCGATCTCCGGGGCTGCCTGCCGCGCCATCATGTCGTCGTTGGGGTGGCGGAAGCGCTTCAGCGGCTCGGGCAGCTCAGTGTTGGTGGCAAACAGCACGCCCGGCGGGGCGCTGCGGAACGGCGCGGGCGTGCCGCCCAGCCGGTCGAAGCTCTCGAACAGGACCGGCGCCGCCGCGGTGATCCCGGCGATGCCGGGCACCGGGGCTCCATCGGGCCGGCCAACCCACACGCCGATCACGGTCTTGCCGTCATAGCCGATGGCCCAGGCGTCACGGTAGCCGTACGAGGTGCCGGTCTTGAAGGCGATGCGACCGGGCGAGCCGTTGAGCGGCGGTGGCACGTCGCGAAGGATGCTGGTCACGTACCAGGCCGCGACGGGGTCGAGCACCGGCGCGGCTGGACCGGGGTCGGTCGGTGTTGTCGTGACGCCGTCGTTGAGGCGCACCGGGCTGCCGCCGCGGCCGATGGCGGCATAGATCGAAACGAGATCGCGCAGCGTCACGCCAACGCCGCCGAGGCCGACGGCGAGTCCCGCGGCGGTTTCGTCCGGGAGCAGTGGGTTGGCGTTGGCGCGCTTGATGCGCGACACCAGCCGCGCGACGCCCACAGCATCGAGCGCGATCACCGCCGGGATGTTGAGCGACTGCGTCAGCGCGTCGTGGATGGTCACCGTGCCGCGCGATAGCCCGTCGAAGTTCACGGGCACGTAGCCGCCGAAGGCTGTGGGCCGATCCTCGATCAGCGACTGCGGGTGGGCGAGGCCGAGCTCGAAGCTCAGCCCGTAGATCAGCGGCTTCAGCGTCGAGCCGGGCGAGCGGACGGCCGTCGTCATGTCGACGAAGCCATGGCTTTCCGTCTGGATGTAGCCGGCCGACCCCAGCGAGGCGAGAATGTTGCCGGTGGCCTGGTCGGCAACCACGATCGCCACCGACAGTTTCGGGCCGATTGCGGCGGCGCGTTCACCGGCCAGCGTCTCGAGCGCGCCCTGTAGGCGTTTGTCGACGGTCAGCGCCACCTGTCGCGCGTTGGGGTGCGTCTTGACGGCTTCGTCGGCGAGGTGCGCGGCAAGCATCGGGAAGGCGCGACGCGCCGTGGGTACCGGCTCGCGCTTGGCGGCAGTCGCCTCTTCCGCCGACAGCGTGCCGTCGCCCACCAGCCGGTCGAGGACCAGGTCGCGCGCGGCGCGGGCCGCCTGAGGGTCACGGTCGGGTCGCCGCGCCTCGGGCGATTGCGGCAGGGCTACCAGGAGCGCTGCTTCGGCCGTCGTCAGCCGCGCTGGCTCCTTGCCGAAATAGGCGAGGCTCGCCGCCCGCACCCCCTCGATGTTGCCGCCGTAGGGCGCCATGTTGAGATAGAGCGCCAGGATCTGGTCCTTGCTGAGCTGGTGCTCGAGGGTGTCGGCATGGATGAGCTGGCGCACCTTCAGTTCGAGGCTACGTGTCGGCTCGCCTTCGATCAGCCGCGCCACCTGCATGGTCAGCGTCGAGCCACCAGAGACGATGTGGCCTCCAGCCAGCACGAACTGCCCCGCGGCGCGCAGCATCGACGGCCAGTCGATGCCGCGGTGTTGACCGAAATGCCGGTCCTCGTACGCCAGCAGCATGGCGACGAAATGCTTGTCGACTTGCGCGAGCGTGACCGGCAGCCGCCATTTGCCGTCACCGGTGGTGAACGGGCGAAGCAGTTGCCCGTTGCGGTCGACCACCGCCATCGACACCGGCATGGTGGCGGCGTCGGGGGTCAGAGGCAGGGCAGCGGCGATGCTCGCGACGGTGAGTCGGGCGGTGTTGAGCCCGACGACGCCGAGCCCGATCGCGATCACCAGCGCAATAGCAACCCCGCGTGAAGGGCGGCGCTGCCGCCCCTCCGGTCCTGTCGTCGTGACGGCCGTGCTCACGGCCCGGCCGGCGCGATCTCGATGTGGCCCGCACCGGTATTGGCGCGCAGCTCGGGGCGATACATGTCTTCCACGGTGGCGCCGGGCTGGACGAATGTCCCCGGCGAGACGGCGCGGACCATGTAGGCGGTCGAGATGCCGGCGGAGTTGTCGGCACTGTAGCCGTAGCGGAAGGCGGCGACATATTGGTCGGTGCGCGATTCCACGTGCGTCGGCGTGTCGACACTGAGCCAGCTGAGGTCGGCCACGCCCTGCGCGGCGCTGAGATCCGGATTCTCGATCTCGAAGCCGGCAGGCAGCGGGTCGGCGAGCAGGTACTGGCCGCTGCCGAGCTCGGTCGGAATGAAGGTCAGCACCACGACGAAGCGATCGTTCTGCTTGATCTTACTCACATCGGCCACGGTGCCATCGGGGAGGTAGTAGCTCCGGTCGAGGCCAAAACCGTTGCTCGCCGCCTTCGGGGGCGTTGCCGGAATACCGGTGACGCTGACCTTGAGCTCGGTCGGCTTGTTTGAGGTGTTGGCGACGACCACGGGCGCTGTGTCGAAATGCTCCTGCTGGTAGCGCTGATACACTGTCCCGCTGAGCGGCTGCCCGTCGATGGTCACGGCGCCGTCCGTTGCCGACTTGGCAAGTGCGGCGGCAGCGATCAGCGTCCAGGCATCCTCCTGCGTCGACATCCAGCGCTCGCGCTCGCGCAGGTCGCCGAGTTGCTTCGCCAGTGCGCCAAGGTCCACGCCGGACGGCGTGAACTCGGCGGCGAGCGCCAGCACCGCGGCGGTGTCGCGGAGCTGGCTGCCATAGTCGCTGCGCCAGCGCTTGCGGTCGTCGGGCTTATTGAGGCCGTCGACGGCGGCGGCGAGCGCTTCGGCTGAACGCGCCCGATCGCCATAGAGTGCCAGCGCGGCGCCCAGTTGCGCCTTGGCCAGCGGCGAGCTGAAATTGTCGAGCTTGGCCTCGAGATAGTAGCGGAGGTCGCCGATCGCGGCCCGGCCGGAGCGCGCCAGGTCGTAGAGCGCATAGGCCAGGTCCTCGCCACCCTTGTCGAAGTCGGTGGCGTAGCTCACCTGGTTGCCAAGGTTGTCGAGCGCATTGCTTAGCGCCTGCGGCGGCACGTCGTAGCCCTTATCCCTGGCGCGGAGCAGGAAGTCGGTGACGTAGGAGTCGAGCCAGAGGTCGGAGCTGTCGAACGGCCCCCAGAGGCCGAAGCCGCCGCTCGAGGTCTGGTTGCTGAGCACGCTGACGACGGCGTCCTTGATGCTTTGGGCGAGTTCGGCGTCGGTGCCCATGCCAAGCGTCGTGGCCACGTCGTTGAGATAGAGCAGCGGCATGGCGCGGCTGGAGAGCTGTTCGGCGCACCCGTAGGGATAGCGGTCGAGGTCGGCGAGAAGTTGCGGCACGTCGAGCCGCGCGATCGGACCGATGGCGAGGTTCAGTTCCGCCGAATGCGGTGCGAACGATGCAAAGCGTGCCTTGTCGAGCGTGATCGAGGCGCCGGGTGCGAGCGGGATCAGCTCGCTGGTTGTTTGCGGTCCGCTGGCGGCCCGCACGCCGAGGTCGAGTTGCTTCACCTGAGCCACGCCGTCCGGCTGTGTCAGCGTCAGCTTGATGTGCTGATCGCCGGCGAGCACACCGGTGAGTGCGAGATTGAGTGAGGTCCGCGCACCCATTGCGAGGTCGAAGCTTGAGCTCGGGGTGCTCGTGCCGATGCCGTCGCCGGTGTCGAGGTCGACCTTGTAGGTGCCGGCGGGTCCAGAGATGTTGTTGATCTCGACCAGCAGCCGCGAGGTGTCGCCGATGCGGAGCAGCCGCGGCGGGCTCAAGGTCGTCACCACCGGGTCGTGGACGACGACGTCGGCCGAAGCGTGGCCCACGGCGGTCGCGGTCCAGGCCATCGCCATCACGCGGACGGTGCCGGAGAAATCGGGGAGGTCGAAGGTGACCGTGGCGGTGCCGTCGGCGCCCACTTCGACCACGCCCGAATCGAGCGCGACAAGCACGGACACGGCCGGCGGGGTGCCGAGGCGGCTCGCCGCTTCGTCGCCGCCCGAGCGCAGCGTTCCCATGATGCCCTGGGTCGGGTCGATCAACTGGCCATAGAGATCGCGCAGTTCGACGCCGAGCTGGCGCTGGCCGAAATACCAGCCGTCCGGATCGGGAACAGGGAAATGCGTGAGGTTGAGGATGCCGAGATCCACCGCGGCGACCGCGACGTAGGCCTTGTCGCCAGGCTTGGCATTGGGCACCGTCACCTTGATCGACAGCGGTGCGCGGGGCAGCGTCTCCTTGGGCGCATCGAGGTTGACCTTGAGGGCGCGGTCGCCCGGATCGACGTCGGCATAGGCAAGGCCCAGGGCTCGCGCCGGCATCCGTTTCTCCGCGGCGTCGGCGGGACGGTAGAGCGTCGCCGTCACATAAGCGCCCGGACCCCAGTCGTCGGTCACCTGCAGGTCGACGGTGGTGCCGCCGGCGGGCACGTCGACGGCCTTCATGTCGATGACGCGGTCATCGACCACCATCACCAGCGCCGTGCCGGCAAATTGCGGATCGAGCTTCAAATGCGCGGTCTCGCCGGTGCGGTAGGCGGGCTTGTCGAGCGCCACCTGCAGCTTGTCAGGCGTGTCGGAGCCGGCGTCCGCATAGTAGTAACCGGCGTAGAATTCGGTGCTGGTGGAGGTGGGCGCATCGCCCGTGCTCGTCACTTCGAGTCGGTAGCGGCCCCACTGCACCGGCGCCGCCACGGTCACCGGACCACTGGCGGCCGTGTCGATGGTGCCATTGGCGACCTGCCGGGTGGTGGTGATGTCCTCCCACTTCCACGTGCCGTTGTCGCGATACCACTGATACGTCGTTTCAATCCGCGACAGCGTCCAGGTGAGCCCGGTCTTGGCGACGAGCTCGCCAGTCGGCGCGACGGCGATGATGTTGAAGGCCGCACTGGCGCCTTCGGCGAGGCCATCGCCGGTGGCGAATTGCGGCTTGACGCCGATGCGGTCGGTCTCGGCCAGCACCGGACGGCTGAGGCTGCGCTCGACCGTGCGGCCGTTGGTGTCGACGAGGCGGAGGATGATGTCGGCCTCGAGCGGCCGGGTGGTCGCGGCCTGCAGCGCCGGTATCGTCACCTCGGCCGTGGCATTGCCGGCTTCGTCGGTGGTTCCGACGACGCCGAGCGGCTCACGGTCCGTCACTGCCGGGTCGTCGGTGCGCCCGAACGTGTAGCCGGGATATTTGGCGAGACTCGTCACCGGACGGACCACGGAATCGGCCTCGATCGAGAGGCCGGGCGCGGTGGCGCCATAGAGGTACTTGGCGACGACGCCGACATCGGTCACGTCGCCGATCTTGACCGGCGCGTCTGCAGCGCTGATGTCGAAGGCGAGCCGCTCCGGCTCGAAATCCTCGACGAGGAAGGTCAGGGTGTTGAGCGCCGGAGCCTTGGGGTCGGCATAGAACTTAACCTGCCAGGCGCCGCGCATGGCTTCCTTGTCGAGGTTGAGCGCGTTGAAGTAGCCGCCGGCGCCCTTGTCGTTGAGGACGACGGAGCTCTGCGTCACGCCATCGGGGCGCTCGATGTCCATGGTCAGCGGCAGGTTGGGCACACCATTGGCGTGGGTGTCGCGCAACAGCGCCGTGACGAACACCGTTTCTCCCGGGCGATAGACTCCGCGCTCGGTGGTGGCGTAGAGGTCGAGCGGGCCGGGCGAAGGGCGTCCACCGACGCCGCGGTCGGACAGGTCGAAGCCGGGTTTGCTGACATCGAGGAAGGCATAGTCGCCGGCAGTCGTCTCGGAGACGATGAGCTGCGGGGCGCGCCCGCCCTCGCCGCGGGCGAGGCCGGGCGCAAAGGTCGCTTCGCCGTTGCCGTCGGTGGTGGCTTCGCCGAGGATCTCGTTGTTGACCGCGACCAGCCGTACCTTGGCGCCGGCGACCGGCTGGGCGCTGGTCAGCGAGCGGACGAAGGTATGGACGCCATCATCGCCGCTGACGGTGCTGAGGCCGAGGTCGGTGACGATGAACCATTGGGTCGCAAGGTCAGTCCAGTAGTCCTGCTTGCTGTCCGTTACCTTGGCGGTCACCACATAGGCGCCCGGTTCCAGCCTGGGCAGCGCTTGAGACACCGGGATCGCGGTGGTTACCAGGTCGTTGGTCTTGCCCTGGGCGAGGTCGACCGACCCGGTCCACACCTGCTCCCCGTATTGGTTGGCAACGTCCTCGGCCGAGTAGCTGGTGAGGTTGCCGCGGAAGACGCCATTGCGCACGGCCTGGGCGATGGAGCGGTCACCAATGCGGTAGATTTCGACGTCCGCCGATTTGGCGTTGACCGAGGTGATGGGCAGGCCGCCGCCGAGGCCGGCGGGCAGCACATAGGCGTTGTTGGCAAAGCCCACGAACGGCGAACGGTCGGGGACGTAAACATTGAGGTCGGCGTCGGCGCGCAGTTGCTCGCCGCCCGACGACGGCAGGCCGGCGCGCACCTTGATGTGATAGCGCATGCCGTGCGCCACGCCGGTGATGCAGACCTGGCTGTCCTCGGTCTCGACGGCGATCTTTGGGGCGCCGTCGACGACGAAGTAACCCGAGAGGTCGGTGCCGCCTTCCGGCAGCGGATCGGAGAACACCACGCAGATGCGCGGGTCGGCGGCCTCGGAATCGACGGTGCTGCTGGCGATGCGGAAGCCGTGCTGGCCAACCACCTGATCGAGCCGCCTGTCGAGATCGGCGTCATCCACCAGCGCCACCGAGGCGCGGTAGGTGGCGATCGACTCGCGGTACATCTGGCGGATCTCGAGTGCACGGGCCAGCGCGCCAAGCAGTCCGGCACGGTCGGCGACAGCTTCGCTCTGCAGAAATCCGGCGAGCGCCGCATAGCTCGCGGTCGAGGCGAGATCGTAGGCATCGCTCGAGTTCTCCGCCGTCACGGCGGCATCGGCCTGCGCCAGGACAACCCTGGCGAGCTTCAGCCAGACGGCTGGGTCGTTGCGATTGATGGCCAGCGCCTGGCGGTAGGACACCACGGCGGCGGCCGGGTTCTCGTCGCTCACGTTCTGGTCGCCGGCGGCGATCAGGTCGGCATAGCTGAGGCCCTTGGGCGGCGCGTCGGTGGTTGCGAGGCCCTGGGCAAAATTGTTGGCGGAGTAGATGAGGTCGGAGGCCGGGAACGGCAGGTCACTGGTGCGCTGGCCGGCGATCTCGTCGGCACTCGGCTTGAGGGTGATGGTGCCCGAGGTCGCGCCCTTGAATGCAGCAGGCGTGCCGACGCCGCCTTTGAGGAAGCACCACTTGGTCTTGGTGTTGTAGGTATAGGCGCGGCAGAGATTGTCGCTGACGCAGTCGGCGTCGCAGGCCTTGAGAGTGACGCCCTTCTCGATGCTGTAGTCGAAGCCGGGAAGGTCGGTGTCGGGCAGCGGCGTCGAGCTCCGCTCCGCCGCCTGCGCCGCACCCACAACGAGCACGAGGCTGACAAGCAGCCCCAGTGCGGACCGACCAAGCCCACGCATCCCCATCTCCCTCAGCGCCCTTGCAGCCCATCAAGTCTACGTTTGAGGCGGAATTGGGTAAAGCCGTGTCGCCACTACAATATCAGGCAAATGCCATCAGCGCGACGGAGCTGTGGCGCGGGCGGATTGTGGCAGCGAGATTGCGGGGAAGGAGGTGGCCGACGACCCGCGCTTTCGCAACTTCGGCCCGTCGGCGGCACTTGGTGAGCCGATCAGGGCTCTTCGCCCGACGGCCAGACGATCGGCGGGTTGGGAGCGGTGTTGAGGGCCGCGCGGATGTCGTGCTCGGTGCGTTGCAGGTGCTCGCGCATTGCCGTTCCAGCGGCCTTGGTATTGCCGTCCCGGATGGCGGTGAAGATCTGCACATGCTCGTCGATCGTGTCGTCCACGGTCAGCCCGCGCATATCGTGGCCACGGCGGCTCAGCATAAAACTTTGTTCCAGTGGTGCCGCCATCGCCTCGAACAGGAAGGAGATCAGCCGATTGCCGCTCGACAAGGCGATCGCCTCATGAAAGCCGAGGTCGCTGGCGTGGAAACGTCGCTCGGACTCGGCGACATCGAGACCGGCCTTGCCCTCGGCGGAGGCTTCGCGCATGCCCTCCACCGCCATCTCGAGCGCGGTGATGCCGGCCCGGCTGGCGCGGCGAGCCGCGAGACTTGCCGATTGCACCTCAAGCGACATGCGGAACTCGATGAGGTCGAACAGCGCCTTGGGATCGTTGCGGATCATGGCCGACAGGAAATCGGAAAAGCCGACTGCGGTGGGTTCGCGTACGATGGCCCTGCGGCCGCGGCCGACATCGAGCAGGCCGCGTCCGGCGAGCATCTTGATGGCCTCGCGCACCGTCAAACGGCTGACCTCGAAGCGCGCCGCCAGATCGCTTTCGCTTGGGAGGCTCGCTCCCGGCGACATCTCGCCGATCACCAGTTGCGCAAGCGCCTCGGCAACGCTGGCCGTTGCCGTCGGCGCTGCCGTCGCACGGTCTTTTCGCCCTCTGGACGCCATCTCGCTCTACACTTATCTGATATGTTCGCTTGTAACATGCTAGTCTAAACCAGACAACGGGCGGTGGTCCTGCCTCGGTTCAGGCCCCGATTCAGAGCATGGTTAAGGCTGGCGGGGGCAGGCCCGAGCCCAGAGGGGCCTCAGCCCAATATGTCAGACAAATGGCCACTTTACTTCATTGTCTGACTACTTTACCTCTTCAACCTGCAAGGCGACTTGCACGCGAGCCCAAAGGGCCGTGACGGGGAGGAGATGGGACGCGATGCGTGGCAACTGCCACCGATGCGTCATGTGCTTTCCCAGTCCGGGTTCGAGGGCGAATGCAACAGTCGGCACAATCGCCGACGCCTAACACCCTCCGGGAGGATTACGTGAAAGCTTGGAAACTTCTTCTGGCAGCAGCGACTGTCGGCGCCCTCGCGCTGCCGACCGCAGCAGCCATCGCACAGGATAAGGGACTCGTCGGCGTTCTGATGCCGACCAAGACCTCGCAGCGTTGGATCAACGACGGCGACGCCATCAAGTCGCAGCTCGAAGCCAAGGGTTACACCGTTGACCTGCAGTACGCGCAGGACGACATCGCCAACCAGCTGAGCCAGCTCGAGAACGAGCTGACCAAGAGCCCCAAGGCGCTGATCATCGCCTCGATCGACGGCACCACCATGGCTGACGCGCTGCAGAAGGCAGCCGATGCCGGTGTGGTCGTTATCGCCTATGACCGCCTGATCAAGGGCACGGCAAATGTCGACTACTACACCACGTTCGACAATTTCGGCGTCGGTGTGATCCAGGCCAATTCCCTGCTCAAGGGTCTCGGCTATCCGGACAAGAAGGGCCCGTTCAACATCGAAGTGTTCGGCGGCTCGCCGGACGACAACAATGCCTTCTTCTTCTACAACGGCGCCATGTCGGTGCTGCAGCCGCTGATCGACAACGGCACCCTCGTGGTCAAGTCCAAGCAGCTCGGCATGGACAAGGTCGGCATCCTGCGTTGGCTTGCCGCCCCGGCCCAGGCGCGCATGGATAACCTGCTCTCCGCCAACTACGCCGACGGCAGCCGTGTCGATGGCGTGCTTTCTCCCTACGATGGCCTGAGCCGCGGCATCACCGCGTCGCTTCGTGGCGCCGGCTACGGCACCGACGCCCAGCCGTGGCCTGTCGTCACTGGCCAGGACGCCGAGACCGCTTCGGTCAAGCTCCTGATCACGGGCGAGCAGTACTCGACTGTGTTCAAGGACACGCGCGACCTCGCCAAGGCGACTGTCGACCTGGTCGACACTGTCCTGTCGGGCGGCACGCCGACCGGCCTTGACACCAAGACCTACGACAACGGCAAGAAGGTGGTTCCGTCCATCCTCCTGACCCCGTACGAGGTCGACAAGTCGAACTACCAGAAGCTGGTGGTCGACTCGGGCTACATCAAAGCGGACGACCTGAAGTAGTCCGCCGCGAACTGTGAACAGAGGGCTCCGCGCGATCGACGCGCGGGGCCCTTTTCGCTGACCGGCCGGCGCGCTACCATCCGGCAGGACGATCGAGGAGCAGCAGACTTATGGCTTCGCCGATATTGGAGATGCGTGGCATCACCAAGACGTTTCCGGGCGTCAAGGCGCTGTCGGACGTAAACCTCAGCGTTGAGGAGGGTGAAATTCACGCTGTCGTCGGCGAGAACGGCGCCGGCAAATCGACGCTGATGAAGGTGCTCTCAGGCGTCTATCCGACCGGCTCCTACGACGGCAAAATCGTTTATCGCGGCCAGGAGATGTCGTTCAAGGGCATCCACGACAGCGAGCATGTCGGCATTGTCATCATCCACCAGGAACTGGCGCTGGTGCCGATGCTGTCGATCAACGAGAACATTTTCCTTGGCAACGAGCACGCCAAGCTCGGGGTGATCGACTGGAACGCCAATGAAATGCGGACCCGGGAGCTGCTCAAGAAGGTTGGGCTCAACGAGGATCCACGCACTCTCATCACCAATATCGGCGTCGGCAAACAGCAGCTTGTCGAAATCGCCAAGGCGCTCAGCAAAGAGGTGAAGCTCCTCATCCTCGACGAGCCGACGGCGAGCCTGTCGGAGCGCGACAGCCAGGCGCTGCTCGACCTACTGCTCGAGTTCAAGCGCCAGGGCCTCACGTCGATTCTGATCTCGCACAAGCTCAACGAAGTCAGCCGCGTCGCCGATCACGTGACGATCATTCGCGACGGCAAGACCATCGAGACGCTCGATCGCGGCCAGATCAGCGAAGACCGCATCATCACTTCGATGGTGGGCCGCTCGCTCGACGACC
>JBDTVO010000069.1:0-11600 GCA_040007135.1 Devosia sp.
ACGACGTGCTCTACGAGCACGAGCCCGACCACATCCTGATCCAGGCGACGCGCCGCGACGCCGCCCGCGGTCTCCTCGACATCGAGCGGCTCGGCCACCTGCTGGCGCGCATCCGCAACAACATCACGCACAAGCCTCTCGACCGAATCTCGCCGCTTGCGGTACCGGTGCTGCTCGACATCGGGAAGACCCCGATCTTCGGCGAGGCCCGCGAAGGTGCGATGGCCGACGCCGCCGACGAGCTGATGAAAGAGGCGCTGGGACTCGGCGACAATGCAAAGCAGCGCGGCAAGAGCCGCATCGCCGGCTGAGGAGCAGAGCGTGGTCCTCACCTTCGCCGGTCACAGTTTCGAGCCGTTGCTCTCGGGCGCGTTGTTCTGGCGCTCCGAGTCGATGCTGCTCGTCGCCGACCTGCATCTCGAGAAATTCTCCTCGTTCGCCCGCCGCGGCCACATGCTGCCGCCGTACGACACCGGCCTCACCCTCAAGCGCCTCGAACGCGATCTCGAACAGACGCGCGCCGAGCGCGTCGTCGCGCTCGGCGACAGCTTCCACCGCGACGAGGGCACCACCACGCTGCTCGACGCCGACCGCCTGCGGCTCACGGCGCTGCTCGGCAAGTCGCACTGGACCTGGCTCAGCGGCAACCACGACCCAAGCCCGCATGCGCTCGGCGGCACCTGCGCTCCCGAACTGGAACATCGCGGCTTGTTGCTGACACACGAGCCGAAGCGCAACGGCCGCGCCACCATCGCTGGCCACCTCCATCCCGCCGCCACCGTCGTCGCCAACGGCCGCGGCACGCGCCGCCCCTGCTTCGTCCACGACGGCCGCCTGCTGCTGCTCCCCGCTTATGGCTCCGGCGCCGGCAGCATGAACATCCTCTCCCGCGCCTTCGCCGGCCTCTTCGACCACACCGCACTCGAGGTCACCATGCTGGGACGGTCGAAGCTCTACCCAGTGAGCACCCGCCGGCTCGTCGGCGGCATCTAGCGCTTGCGGTCTTGAACGTATCTCGATAAGATACGTTTCACGGAGCTCCGATGATCGTTTCGACCAAAGGAAAGCTGGTTGAGCAGGTCGCCCGAAACCGTACCTGCCCGAAGGGCTTTCCGTCGGATGCCTTCGATCGAGCCAAGAACAAGCTGGCCATGGTGAACGCAGCCTCCCAGCTTGACGATCTGAAGTCTCCGCCGGGCAATGAGCTCGAGAAACTGAGTGGCGACCGAAAGGGCCAGCACTCGATCCGCATCAACCGCCAATGGCGAATCTGTTTCGTCTGGACGGCGGGCGGGCCGGCTGACGTCGAGGTCGTCGACTATCACTGAAGGTGTGACGATGAGCTTTCGCATTTACCCGCCGGTCCATCCGGGCAAGATCCTGCGCGAGGAGTATATGGGGCCCTTGGGGCTGACCGCCTATGGGCTCGCCAAGCAGTTGAAGACATCGCGCGCCCGGATCGAGCGCTTGTCGCGCGAGCAGGTGCCGGTGACGGTCGATACCGCGCTTCGGCTGGGGAGGTTCTTCGGCACGACGCCTGATTTCTGGATGAACCTGCAGACCAGCTTCGATCTCACCATCGCCGAAAGCGAGTCCGCAGCCCCGTGGCTCGCCGACATTCCTGTGATCGCCGCAGCCTGACTACCGCCTGAACACCACGCCCGCGAGCCAGCCCGTGCCCAGCGCCAGGATGACGCAGATGATGCCGTACAGCAGCGGCTGCTGCCGGCTGGCGACGAACACGAAATTCTCGAACCCGGTTTTGCGCACCGAAAAGCCTTCGGTTCGTTCGGCCACGAGCTGTCGATCCTTGAGCACCAGCGTGTGGGTGAGGAAGGCGCCGTTGGCGACGTCGCTCGGCAGCGTCACCTGCGCCACATAGGCGGTCGGCGAGAGGAACTGGATGCTGCCTTCCTTGACCGAGAAATGGCCCTGGTCCGTCATCAGCCGCACCAGCTCTTCGCCGAACTGCATGCCCTTCGGCCCGCCGGTCTGCGACGTCTGCGCCGCCTGCACCTCGGGCAGCACCGCTTCGTCGGCGAGCAGCGTCGCATCGGCGATGTTCTCGAACTTGCCGCTCGAGATCACCGCGTAGAACGAGGGGAAGGCCTTGAACGTCACCTGGTCGGTGTTGGTCCAGATGCCGAAGCTGTTGGTCTTGAGCCGCGCCACCCGGGTCTGCAGCGGCCCGGTGACGACGACGATGACGTTGTAGGGCCCCATCAGCGCGACGGCTGGATCGTCGGCTTCGATCGAGCCGAACATGCTCAGCACCGCGCCATCGAAGCTCGACGTGATCTGCACGTTCGGCGTCGATACGGTCGACGCCAGTTTCTCGGCCGCCACCGGCGTCACCAGCAGCATCGTCGTCACCGCGGTAAGCACTGCGCTCCTCACGACAAGCCCCCCACGGTCAACACCGCCATCGAGTAGGGGTCGGACGGCGGCAGCACCAGCGTCAGCCCGAAGCGGATGGCGACGCCCAGCACCAGCAGCGCCAGCAGCGCCCGCAACTGGTCGCCGCGCAGATACTTGCCGGCCGAGGCGCCGAACTGCGCCCCCACCGTGCCTCCCACCATCAGGCAGAAAGCGAGCACCACATCGACGCTCTGACTGGTCAGCGCCTGCAGCACCATGGTCACGCACATCATGGCGACGACCTGCAGCAGCGACGTGCCGATCACCACGTTGCCGGGGACGCGCAGCAGGTAGACCAGCGCCGGCACCAGGATGAAGCCGCCGCCGATGCCGAGCAGCGCCGCGACGCCGCCGATGAACACGCCGATCGCCAGCACCGGCAGCACCGATATATAGAGACGCGATTTCTTGAAGCGGATGCGCATCGGCAGCGCGTGCATCCAGTTGTGCTGGCCGGGCAGCTTGTCCCTCGTCACGATGCCGGCGCGCCGCCGCAGCAGCGTACGCACCGCCTCCGTCATCATCAGCGTCCCCACCGAGCCGAGCAGCAGCAGATACGAGGCCGAGATGAACAGCTCGAGCTGGCCGGAGGCGCGGAGGAACCCGAACGTCGCAACGCCCGCCATGGCGCCGATGGTCGAGGCGAGGATCAGGTACAGCGCCAGATGCAGGTCGATGCCGCCGCGCCGATAATAAGAGAGTGCGCCCGAGGTCGATGCCGCCGCCACCTGCCCGGTGACCGAGGCGACCGCCACCGATGCCGGCACGCCCGAAAAGATCAGCAGCGGCGTCAGCAGGAAACCGCCGCCCACCCCGAACAGCCCGGAGAGGAATCCGACTGCCCCACCGATCCCCACGAGGAAGAAGAGGTTCATCGAGAGTTCGGCGATGGGCAGATAGATCTGCAAGGCGGGCCTTACGCGGACCCCCGGTCCGCGAACGAGTGAGATCGAATAACAACGAGGGGGCGCGGTGTTCCGCGTCCCCCCTGAAGCTACTACCTCAGCATCGCCCGCCGGTGCGACGACATTGAGACAGCGTTAATCACACCGGCTGGCTTCCCAGCACCGCCAGCAGCCTTGGGTTGATCAGCCCGACCTGGCTCATGCCGGTCCCCGCCTCGAACGACCTGATGGCGTCGGCCGTCTTCTTGCCGGCGACACCATCGGGCGTGCCGACGTCATAGCCGAGCTTGCCCAGCGCCTTCTGCACGTTGAGTACGATATCCTTGGTGGTGATCGTCTCGCCCGGATCGAAGGTCTTCATCCAGGTGCCGATCGGCGCGAAATTCGCCGCCAGCTCGATCGGCTGCGGCTTGAACGCGGTGACCTCGTCCTCGACCCGCGTCAGCGTCGCCGCATCGAGCGAGCGGCCCATGTCGTCGCGCGCCTTGGCCGCGTCTTTGTCGCCCGACAGCGCGGCAATGCCGAACCATTTGTACGAGGTCTCGAGGTTCTGCGGCACGCCCAGGCCGCGGGCGTAGAGCATGCCGAGGTTGAACTGGCTGTCGGCGACGCCGCGATCGGCGGCCTCCTCGAACCACTTCGCGGCGGAGTCGAACTGCTGCTTGCCCAGCTGCCCGCCGGCATAGAGCGCCGCGAGGTTGTGCATCGACATGCGGTTGCCGGCTTCCGCCGCCCGCTCGTACCAGAGCCGCGCGGCGCTCAGGTCCTTGGTGACGCCGTTGCCGCTCTCATAGAGGCTGCCGAGGCGATATTCGGCCGGCACGAAGCCCTGCGCTGCGGCGCGCTCGTACCACACGGCGGCAGCGGCATAGTCCTGCTGCACCGCGCGGCCTTCGGTATAGATCGCGGCAATCTCGAACTGCGCCCGCGCGTCGCCATTGGCGGCCGCCTGCCGCAGTTCTGCCGGTCCGATGTTTTCGGGCGGCATGTCGACCTTGATCGGCGCGCTGTCGGCGAGCGGCGGCAGTCCTGCCTCGGGCACGGTTGCCGGGATGTCGGCGGTGGCGACCTGTGTTGCTGCCTCGAAGGCGCTCGGCATCGTCTGCGGGCTGGTCGCGGCAAAGCCCTGCGCTGCGGTGCTGGTGTCGATCGCTCCGGTGGTCAGCGTATCGACCATCGGGATCACCCGCGGCGGCAGCGACGGCATGCTGTCGGCATCCGAACCCACGCTCGGCAGTGGCGCGGCGTCGATGGAGCCGGTGGTCTGCGGTCCGGCGCTGATCGGGGTCCCGGCTTCGGCCGACGCGTCGGACGGCTGCAGCCGCTGCGCGATCAGGTTGACGGTGAGAAAGGCCAGCGCCACGACGGCGGCGCCCATCAGGATGACCTTGCGATTGCGGCTGAGGAAACTCTCTTTGCCGGCGAGCTTGCCCACCGGCGCCTCGGCCGCGACCCGCGGCTCGAGCGAAGCCACGCCAGCGACGGCCGTTCTGGTGCGACCCGTTGTCGCCGCGGTCTCCGCCATCGGCGTCGCCGCGGCGTGGCCGCTGTCGCCGGCTCCCACCTGGAAGCGCGAGAGCGCCCGTCCAATCAATGAATTGGCCGACGCCACCGGCGGGGCCTGCCCAGTCTTCTGGCGCTGCCCGGCCCGACGCGCCGCCTCGATGAACGTGTTCCGTGAAGCCGCCGTGACCTGCGCACCCTCGTCAACGTCGATCACGGCGTCGGCAAAGCCGGCGCTCGGCTGCGGTGCCGCCGGCACCTCGATGCGGGCCGCTTCGAACCCGGCGGGCGGCTGTGCTGCTGCCGGCGCGTCATAGCGCGCCGCAAGCGAGTCGTCCTCGGCGAGGCCGGGGTGCCAGCGGCGCGACCGGGCGTCGAGCGCATTGGCAATCGGCGACGGGTCGGCGAATGGCGCATCCGTCAGCGGCATGTCGTCCGCCGGGCTGCGCGGCATCGGGTCGCGCGCCGTGACCGGCATCGGCGAGGTGAGCGTCGGCGCGAACATCGTGCGTCGCGGCGCGTCGCTGGAACGCGGGGCCGGCATCTCGGCCGCAGCATCGCTGGCGCGCGCCAGCAACGAGTTCTCGAGCCGCTTCAGCCGCTCGTTGACCTCGCTGATACCGGCCTGCATGCCGGTGAAGTCGTCGCTCTGCGGGTCGCGCCGCATCGACTGCAGCAGGTTCGCAATGCGCGCTTCGAGGCCGTTGATGGTGTCGACAACGGCGGGACCGCCGACGCGCCGGCCGATCGCTTCGGCCGCGCGCTCGGCCACCACGTCCGCCATGGCGGCGAGGTCCGGCCTTTGCGCCGGCTCGTCGGCATACATCCGCGACAGGGTGTTGAGCTGGTCGCCCGTCTGGTCCATGCGCGCCACCAGGTGCCGCACCTGCGCCTCGAGCTGGCCGATGCCGACATCGAACGGCCGGTCCATGCGGCTGCTGAGCGCACCGATCTGCCGGCCGATCTCGGCCATATCGTCGTGCGTCGACAGCGTCTCCATCCGCTCGTCGATCGCATCGAACCGCGGCTTCAGCGACACCATCACGGCATCGCGCAGCGACGACAGGTCGCGCCGGAGCGCGTGCAGCAGCCGGTCGCCGCTTTCAATGTCGGCGATACGTGAATTGAGCGCGTCGATCAGCTCGACGAGATTCTGCGGGCCCGCCCCGTTCATCCGCATGGCTTCGGTAAACCGCGCCATCTCGGAGGCAAGGTGCTCGATCATCTCGGGTGACGCCGAGGTGGAGCGCTCGAGCGAATCGATGCGGTCGTAAACGTTGCGCACGCCCTGCTCGATGCCGGCCATGCTGTCCTTGAAGGCCTGGCTGGCGACGGGATTCTCGACCTTGTCGACAAAGTGCACTTGCAGGTCGGCGAGCTTGCCGACCGTGCCCGCCACGTCGTCGAGCCGCCGCGTCAGGCTCGTGAGGTCCATCTCGCGTCCCTGCGACAGGAGCTTGCCGAGACTGGCGATCTGACCTTCGAGCCGTTTGACCTGGCCGGTCTCGCCGACAGCGCCGGCCAGCAGCTCGACCACGTGCGCCAGTTGCGCAACCTGGTCGGCGACATCCTTGACGCTGGCGCCACCTTTGACCTGCACCCGGATTTCGTCCTCGAGCCGTTCGAGCCGGCCGGAGAGGCCGCCCACCGATTGCGCCAGGCGGTCGAGCACCGCGGCGTCGGGGTGGGCGTGCGAGGGCTGCGGCGTCGCGAACACCGGCACGCCCGTCGCGGCCGAACGCGGCGCGCCCTGGCGCGAGCGGATCTGGTTGATGGCCGCCTGCAGGCTGTCGCGCGGATTGGGTGGCATCGGCGCAGGGGCGGGCTCTTCGAAGCGGGTGATGGCGCGCTGCACCTGCCGCAGCGCATCGCGATGACGCGCATCGTCGTGCGTGTCGCCGAGCGCCTGCCGCATGTCGCGGACGCGATCGCTGGCCGTCGGCTCCGTGCGCCGCTGGCCCATGCGCCCCTCGACCTGGTCGAGAAGGGCGACCAGTTCGCTGCGCAGCGACTGCCACTCGGCGGGGTCGCTGTCGTCTGCGTGCTGGAACTGCTGAGAGGCTCGGGCCATTGAGGAAATCCGCGGCAGCACCGGGCCCAGGACCGGGCCGGGTTCACCGCTGCACTCTTAAGAAACATGGTAAAGAAGGCGTTAAGTCCTGATGCATTTTGCAACGCTTCCGGGGCTTTACGTCGGGATCCTCGAAAGCCGGAGCGCCTGGCGCGACGCCGTCGCACCTTCGCCGTCCTTGCGAGGTCTCGCTCTGCTCGCGACCCGCCGGCGACGTGCGCCACCCATGACGGTGCCGTGCCCTCGGTCGAGTGTGAGGCGCGCCGTCCTGATGTACGCATCGGCCGCGACGCGAGTGCATGCGCAAGCGTGATGCTCCGCCGTCGAACTGTCGACGCGGGCGATCCTCATCTTCCGAACCCGTGCTGTCGCCCCGTCGAGATCCCGCGCACTCGATGCCCCCTTCGCGACGGCACGAGCATGCCGCCGGACGAACCTCGACCGGGGGCCAACCGTCGGCGCTCGTCGCCTCTCTCCCTCGCCGGAGCATCACGATGGAGCCTCAGCCGCGTCCTCCGCGATGCGTTGGTCGCCATCCTCGCGTCGCGATCGACACACCTCGTCGAGAGAATCAGATGCGCGTTCCGACTCCTCGCGGCGCTGCTTCGACGCACCGCGAAGTGTCCTTCGGCGCATCCGAAAGGTGCTTTGGCAATTCTTCCACAATTTTCGTAAGGACGTCGCCGTCGCTCCCGACGGGTCGTCGCGGTGCTCGCCGCTGCGCGCGGCAGCGATCGAGATCATCGCGTCGAACGCGTTCCGCGACACAGACGCGCCGGCGCAATGAAGCTCCCGCGGAGCCGCGCTGGCGATCCAAGCGAAGGACACGCGCCGTCATCGCGGCGTCGCACCTCGGCACTCCGATCCGCCACCGCCGAGTTCTTCGATTGCGCCTCGGGCTCGACCTTGAGGATCGTCCCGCCGTCCCGCGGCTGAGGTGCAGAAACCGGAGCGGCGTTGCAGTCGCGTCCCACGCCTCGCCTTGAGTTCCGGGCCTTTCGGCCTCCCCAGCGCCTCCGCTTGCCGGACGCTGACGGCCCCACGGTGACGCCGTCGCGGCGCCCGCCCGCCGCGTCATCCATAGAGGTGCGTTCCATCCGCCGGGCCGCGCCGCCCACACCGCCGACCACCAGTGCTCACGCCTTGCGGTCGCTCCCCCGGAGGTCGGCGCGGGTGCAGTGCTACCCTTGCCGGCGGCACCGTCGCGAGCCCCATCACGCTCGTCGGCGTTGCGTCCATTCTAGAGCGTTGTCGTCGCGCGGTCGGTCGTCGCGCACGGCCGCGCGCGCCGCCTCGCCGACGGCGATGCCATTGCATTCCAAAACGATCTGCGTGATTCTCACAGCACTGCGAGTCTAGTGTGCAGGGCGTCGTCAAGTGAGGGTTGGCGGCGCAAGTGAATGGACAGAAAGAGGAGTCCAATGCTCAAGGAGTTTCGTGACTTCGCCATCAAGGGCAACGTCGTTGACCTTGCCATCGGCGTGATTATCGGTGCGGCGTTCGGCGCCATCGTCTCCTCCCTCGTCGATGACGTGTTCATGCCGGTGATCGGTCTCGTCCTTGGACGGCTCGACTTCTCCAATATGTTCATCGTGCTGAACAACCCGAACAGCATTGCAGTCACGTCCCTCGCCATGGCGAAGGACGCTGGCGTGGCCACGCTCAATATCGGTTTGTTCATCAATGCGGTTGTAAAGTTCGCCATTGTTGCCTTCGTCTTGTTCCTCGTCGTGAAGGGCATCAATACGATCAGGAATAAACAGGCCGCGGCTCCGCCCGCACAACCACCAGCTCCAACAAAGGAAGAAGTTCTCTTGACCGAAATCCGTGACGCCCTCCGTGGCAAAACCAAGTCCATGCCGATGGCTGCTGCGAAGGCCCCGTCGGTGAAATCCATGCCGGCAGCCGCCAAGAAGGCCCCGGCCAAGAAGGCCGCTGCCAAGAAGGCCCCGGCCAAGAAGGCCGCGAAGCCGGCAGCCGCCAAGAAGGCTCCGGCCAAGAAGGCCGCCGCCAAGAAGGCCAAGAAGGCTCCGGCCAAGAAGGCCAAAAAGGCAGCAAAGAAGTAATTCCGGCGCCGGCTTCGGCTGGCGCCCTGGGCTTCCGATGAAGGCCAGCGTCGCGAGACGCTGGCCTTCTTCTTTGGAAAGATTTCCTCTGCTCTTGACAATAGTCCTAGATAGGAATTATTACCCAATGTTATACTTTGCAAACCCACTTCCGTTGGGAGTCGTGAGTTTTTGCGATAGGTGCTAACTCTCACTTGAGGGGGCAAAAACCGTGGCAGAGGACGATGACGATCCTGATCTAGTGGACGACACGTTCCCGGTCGCGGGGTCAAAGCCAACTCGCACGCCGGAGCAGATTGCGAAGGCTGAAGGGCAGATCGTAAAGAACATCAAGGATGTCAGATACATCGTGCGGGAGTACCCTGCCGAGGTGGTGGCGAAGCAGTACTTGAAGGGACGGGGCGTCGACAAAAACGAGATTTTCGTGCCGGATTACCAGCGCGATCTAGTCTGGCAAGACAAGAAGCAGTCTCGCTTCATCGAGTCACTGCTCATCGGTCTGCCAGTGCCCTTCATTTTCGTTGCCGATGTCAGCGCCGAGGAAGACCCCGACAGTGCCGGGCGCTTGGAAATTGTTGACGGGGTCCAGCGTATTCGGACGCTGGCTAGGTTCCTTACGGACGAACTCGCACTTTCTGGACTCATGCGCCTCGACGCCCTGAACGGTTTTCGTTTTTCTGACCTTCCGCCATCGCGCCAACGTCGGTTCAAGCGGTCCACGCTCCGGCTGATTGAGTTAACCGAGGCAGTCACCGAGGATGTCCGGCGCGATATGTTCGACCGCATTAACACCGGCTCGGTGAGACTCGAAGACGTGGAAGTCCGGCGAGGAATGGAGCCCGGGCCGTTCTTGATCCTATGCACTGAGTTGGCGGCTGACCCGCTGCTTCACCAGCTGGCGCCGATATCGGAAGCGTTGGCCAAGCGATTTGAGTACGAAGAACTGGTAACCCGCTTCTTTGCCTTTAAAGACCGCTTCCAGATCTACGGAACGGGCGAGGAAGGGAAAGTCGTACGAGAGTTCCTGCTCTCCTACGTCAAGGACATGAACCTGGCGATCGCGGCTCCCGGCGGCCAAGCGCTATCCGACAACATGCGAGACATTTGGAAGCGCACTCTCGAGTTTGTTCACGCCAACTATCCCCACGGATTCCAGAAGAAGTCCGGTCCGGGACGAAAAGTGCCGCGCGTGCGTTTTGAGGCGATCGCGGTTGGTACCGCGCTTGCCCTGCAAGAGAACCCTGACCTTACCGCGCCCGACGTGACGGGATGGCTGGACAGCCCAGCATTCAAAGAATGGACTACGTCGGACGCCGCAAACAACCGGTCAAACTTGGTCGGTCGCGTTACCTATGTACGCGACAAGCTGCTCGGCCAATGACGCGGCCATTCATGGACGACTTTGCACAGCGCCGGCGGCAAGTACGCCAGTACCTCTCCATTGTGCTGTCGATTGAGCGAAGCACGCCACTTGGCAAATCCTCGCGGTTTAAGGAAGCCCGGTTGATGACAGTTAGAGCGGGCACATTCCTGCTTCTCTACAACCTCATAGAGGCGACCCTGCGGGGCGCTATCGGGGAAATCCGGGACGAGATTTCGGCCATTCCGTTTGGCACATTGTCGGCCGATCTCCGCAAGGAGATCGTTCGGCTTTTTAGGAGCCCCGGGGTGGTCGACCCGCACTTGATGCAAGATGTGTCTGCCGAGTTTGTCCCCTTCGCCTTCACCGTCGGCGTCAAAATGTCGGGCAGCGTTGACGCCAGAAGCATCCGCGAATTTGGGAAAACCTACGGCTTTTCGTGCAACACAGATAACTCAAAGACAGCGGGCGGGATCGATCTCCTGACTATCAAGGACAACCGAAACGACCTCGCGCATGGTCTGAAAACGTTCGAAGAGGTGGGGCGCGACTATCCTGCTCAAGACCTCGTTGAGATCGTACGTCGATCGACCCACTACATGGCCGAAATCTCTTCAAACGTTGAGCAGTTCCTCGATGCAAAGGCCTATGTGGCGTAGGCCCTAGCGTGCGCGACGATCGTCCTCCCGATCGCTCTCGCAAGCGCCGGTGGAACCGCGTTTCCGATCAATCGGCCGATCGATCGGAAATTGAGCTTGCTCTCGGGAGATGCAAACTTGAACCCTTGCGGGAAAGATTGAAGGGTCGCCCCTTCGCGTAGGGTTATCGCGCGGTCCTGCTCAGGGTGTCCGAAACGCCCGTTTCCGAAGCCGTAGAACTGAGTTGTGATGGTTGGAGACGGCTGGTCCCAAGACATTCTTCCATAGACGGACGGGTACGTGCGGCCGGTCTCTGAGCGGTGACAGTCGGCTCGCATCTCCTCAGGCCACTCCTTCCACGTCCCCGCCGGTCTGGAAACTCGTATCCGAGCGAGGTTCCTGTCAGTCAAGGACCGGGCGGCGTGTAGCGGATCATCCCCTGATCGCTGACCAGCCCCGATTGGAGATAGTGAGCCAATTGCCTGCCGGACTGTTGGTGGTGCACCCTTAGACGCCGTTGGCAGTTCTATCGGTCCAAGTCGTGAAGCCAGAAGCACAAGCCTCTGGCGGCTCTGGGGCACTCCGAATTTCGAAGCGTCGAGTACATCCCACGAAACTCTGTAGCCAACGGATTCCAAA
>JBDTVO010000070.1:0-11596 GCA_040007135.1 Devosia sp.
CGGGAACACCGGCCAGCACGATGTCCGAACCACTGCTCGAGTTGACCGACGTTTCCAAATCGTTCGGCCCGGTAACTGCCCTCGATCGCGTCGATCTTCGGATCGGTGCGGCCGAGGCGGTGGGTCTGATCGGCGACAATGGCGCCGGCAAGTCCACCCTGGTGAAGATCCTGTCGGGACTTTATCCGCCAACAGCCGGACGCATGCGGTTCGACGGCAAGGACGTGGCCTTCGGCAGTCCGTTCGACGCCCGGGCCGCCGGGATCGAGATGATCTACCAGGACCTGGCGCTTTGCGGCGATCTCGACATCGCCGCCAATGTCTTCCTCGGTCGCGAACTGAGGAAGCGGTTCGGCCCGTTCAAACTGCTCGACCGCGTCGCCATGCGCGACGCGGCACGCGTCGTGATGCGCGAGCTCGGTGCCGAGCTGGAGCCCGGGCGCACGGTCGGCGCGCTCTCGGGTGGCCAGCGGCAGCTCGTCGCAGTTGCCCGCGCGCTGCAGTTCCAGCCGCGCCTGATGTTGCTGGACGAGCCGACGGCGGCGCTCTCCAGCGAGAAGATCCGCGTGCTGATGGGCTTGATCGAACAGCTGAAGAGCCGCGGCGTGGCCATCCTCATGATCAGCCACAGGTTCACCGACATCCTCCATGTCTGCGACCGCATCGTGGTCGTCCGGCAGGGCCGGATCGCCGGCGAGCTGCAGCCGCATGAGCAATCGACTGAACGGACCATGGCGGCAATGCACGCGATGATGACCGGCGACGCTTTGGGGGCAGCATGAGCGCGGACGTCGGAGAAAAGACCCAGGGTCGTCGAGGTCCGGTCGCGCGGCTGCGCGAGAGTCTCAGTGAAAGCGGCATGGACACCTCGGCAGGGCTGCTTGCCATCGTCATCCTGCTCGCGATCGTATTGTCGATCGTCTCGCCCTACTTCCTCACCGCCAACAACCTCCTCAATATCGGCCGCGGCATCGCCATCGTCGGCATCGTCGCCGGCGGCGAGACCATCGTCATCATCGCCGGCGGCTTCGACCTCTCGGTGGGGTCGGTGATGGCCGCGTCGGGCATGATCGCCGGCTGGATGGTGACACAGGGCGCTCCCCTGCCGGCCGCCTTTGCCGCAGCGATCGCCCTTGGACTGGTCGTTGGGCTGGTCAACGGCACGATCATCAGCCGCTTCCGTATCAACCCGCTGATCGCCACCCTCGCGACGCTTGCGATCGTCCGGGGCCTCGGCTACGTGATCTCCGGCGGACGCGAGATGGTGGTCTCCAACCCGGCGTTTCTGCAATTTGGCGTCGGGACCTTCCTCGGCGTCCCCTACATCGTGATCATGCTGCTGGCGACCTTCCTGGTGTTCGGCCTCGCGATGCCGCGGACGCTGTTCGGGCGCTACGCCTACGCGATCGGCTCCAGCGCCAAGGCGGCGCAGCGCGCCGGCGTGCCGGCGGCGCGCTGGCGCACCGCCTTCTATGTCGCCTGCGGCGGCCTTTCGGCTCTGGCGGGGCTGGTGTTCGTGGCGCGGACCGGCAATGCGCAACCGAGTGCGGCGCTCGGTATCGAACTCGACGTGATCACCGCCGTGATCCTCGGCGGCACCAGCCTCACCGGTGGCCGGGGCAAGCTGGTCGGAACCTTTATCGGTCTCGTGCTGCTCGGTCTTGTCAACAACGGCCTGATCCTCGTCGGCGTGCCGGCATTCTGGCAGCAGGTCGTCAAGGGCGCGATCCTGCTGCTTGCGGTGCTCTACGACGAATTGCGGCGGCACCGCCTGGAGGAAGCATGAGCGCCAGGATCGGCGTCATCGGCTGCGGCTGGTGGGCCACGCGCGCCCACCTGCCGGCGCTGCAGGCCAATCCAGACGCGGTGATTGCCGGGATCGCCGATCCCGACCCCGAGAACCGGGCGCGCGCTGCCGAACGCTTCGCAATCCCACCCGAGCGCGTGTTCGCCGATGCGGCCTCGATGCTCAGGGACGCCGATCTCGACGCTGCGATCGTTGCGGTCCCCCATTCGGCGCACGCGCCGATGGCGCGTATGGTGCTGGAGAGCGGCCTGCATCTGCTGCTCGAAAAGCCGATGACGATTTCGCCGCCGGATGCACGGGCTCTCGCGGCGCTGGCCGACCAGCATAAGGCGGAACTCATCATCGGCTATCCCTGGCACTACAATCGCCAGGTGCTGGCGGTGCGCGATGCCATCGCCGAAGGGCGTATCGGGACGATCGAATACGTCTCGTGCCAGTTCGCCTCGATCGTGCGCGAACTCTACCGGGGCAATCCGGAACCCTACCGCGACATCCTCGACTACGCCGTCAATCCGCCGGGGACGCGCACCTATGCCGACCCCGAGATTGCTGGCGGCGGGCAGGGCCAGACCCAGGTGACGCACAGCGCCGCGCTGCTGTTCCTCCTCACTGGTCTCCGGCCGGTCAGTGTTGCCGCGCTGACCGAGTCGTTCGAACTCGAAGTCGATCTTGCCGATGCCGTGGTAGTGCGTTTTGCGGGCGGCGCGATCGGCTCGCTTGGCTCCACCGGATCGGTGCTGCGCGGACAGGACGAGATGCTCGAATACCGCATCTTCGGCGCCAACGGTCACATCACCTTCGACGTCAACGACGGCGCCGCCGTGATCTATGGTCCGGACGGCGAGGTGCAGCATCTCCCCGGCCTGCCTGCCGAGGAACGCTACCCCGACTGGGCGCCTGCGGATAATCTCGTTGACGTCGTGCTCGGCCGCGGTGGCAACGGCTCGCCGGCGTCGCTGGGCGTCATGACCGTCGAGTTCGTCGATGCCATGTACCGTGCCGCCCGCGAGGGGCGGACCATTGCGCTGGGACGATAGGGGGCACGAATGAGCCAGGAAACCATCGCCAGGGTCGAAGCCTTTCCGTTGGGCTACGCGGAACCCAACAACAACGGCAAGACCCGCCACGTCACGCTGGTCCGCATCGAGACAAAGAGCGGCGCCGTCGGCTGGGGCGAGGGCATCACCGGCAGCGAGGATGCCTCGCTGGCGATGAAGGTGGTCGTTGATCGCGGCTTTGCAATGCGCCTTGTTGGCCGGGATCCACGCGACGTCGAAGTCATCTGGGCGGAGTTCCGCGAGAGCACCTACTGGTCCGGCAACGGTGGTATCGTGACCTTCGCCATCAGTGCCATCGACATGGCGCTGTGGGACCTTGCCGGTCGGCTTGCGGGCCTGCCGCTCTATCGCCTGCTCGGCGGCAAGTATCGAGACAAGGTTCGCGCTGCCTCCTCGATCATCTTCGACACCGGCAATCTTTCCAGCCTGGGCAAGCAGTTTTCCGACCTAAAGGCACGCGGATACCAGGTGCTGAAAGGCGGATGGGGCCACGACCTCTCCATCGCCTTCGGCCGCGACCCGAAGCGGGACGTCGCCATCGTCAAGACGATGCGCGAGGCCGTGGGCGATGAGGCGGAGATCGTTGTCGATGTGGTCGCCGGCGCGGGATGGACGTCCGGCCACGCGATCAAGATGGCGCGCGCCTTTGAGCCCTATCGGCTGTACTGGCTTGAGGACGCCCTGACGGAAGGCGATCTCAATGGCTGGAAGCGCCTCCAGGACGGCACGACGACGCGCCTCTGCACCGGCGAAAAAGGCTGGACCATTCCGCATTTCCGCGGCCTCATCGCCAGCGGCGCGCTCGACATCGTCATGATCGACCCGGGCCGCGCCGAAGGAGTCACCGGCTCAAAGAAGGTTATCGACCTCGCTGCCGATGCCGGCATCTCGTGGAACGCGCATTCCTGGTCGAGCGCACTCAACACGGCGGCCTCGCTTCACCTCTGCGCCGCCTCGCCCAATGTCCTCGTCCTCGAGCTGAAGCCCGAGCCCTCGCCAATGCAGAATGAAATCGTCAGCGATCCGATCGAAATGAAGAACGGCTGGATCGATGTGCGCGACACGCCCGGCCTCGGTGTCACGATCGACGAGGCCGCCGTCCGCCGCTTCGTCATCCAATAGCGCCCCCGGCGCACAAGATCGACGCTTGGGCCAGTGGCGTGGATGCTCAGCGTCCTACCAGCTGGTCCAGCATTTCGATTGTCCGCACGCCGAGCTCCTCGACCTTTTCGATCCGGACGGCCCGGCGGTAGTAGTCGGCGACGTCGTGCTTGATGCCGATGGCAGCCAGTTCGATCTGTCCGCCCCGTTCGATACCCGCAATCACCTCGCGCAGGTGACGGTCGAGGATTTGGCTGTCCTCATTGGCTTCGAGCGTCGCCTGGTCGACGGGTGCGCCGTCGGACACCACGATGAGGACACGCCGCGATTCCGGGCGGCTCCCGAGACGCCTTGCCGCCCACAGCAGGGCTTCGCCATCGACGTTTTCCTTGAGGACGTCGCTGGCTAGCATCGCGGCGAGGTTGTTGCGGGCGTGCCGGAACGGCTCGTCGGCGCCTTTGTAGACGATGTGCAGGAGGTCGTTGAGCCGGCCAGGATCGGTCGGGTGCCCGGCGCGGACCCAGTCCTTCGCCGCTTCGCCGCCGCGCCACGCGCTGGTGGTGAAGCCCAGGATCTCGACGGTGATGTCACACTGCTCGAGCGCGGCCGCCACCATGTCGGCGACAGTCGCGGCGATCTCGATGGGCTTGCCCCGCATCGAGCCGGAATTGTCGATGAGCAGGGTCACGGCGGTGTCGCGGAACAGGGATTCCTCTTCCTGCTTGTAGGCGTCGGCGAACCCCGGGTTGACAATGACGCGGTCCAGCCGCGAGGCGTCGACAAGACCTTCCTCGAGATCGAAGGTCCATGAGCGCGTCTGCAGCGCCATCAGCCGGCGCTGCAGCTGCGCCACGAGCTTGGCGAAGTCGCGCCGGTATTCGCCGCGCCGGCGGTCGAGCTCCTGGCGCGCCTGGCGCAGTTGCGTTGGGTCGCTGAGGCTCTCGGCATTGACGATGCGGTCGTGCGCGGTGGTGAAGCTCGCGTAGGGCAACCGGTGAACGTCGTCGCGCGCATAGAGCAGGCGCGGGTCCAGCTCGGGGTTATCGTCGGCGAACATCTCGCTGCCCGGCACCATCTCGTCGCCCTCGGCGGCGTCGCTGTCGGTCGCCGAGCCGCGCTCGTCGCCCTCGTCGCTGCCGTCACCACCGGGGCGTTGCGAGGGTGCGCGGCGCACGGGTGCTTCGGCGCGGCCCTCAAGGGCCTTGAACAGCGCGTCCATGAAGCGCCGCCCAGCCGCCGAGAAGCTCGCCTGGTCATGCAGCGCAGCAGCGAGGGATTCGAGCTCGGGCGACAACCGGTCGCGCAGCCACCGGTCCCACATCCAGAACCCGGAGGTCGCAACTGAGGGATCGCGGCGTCGGCTGAGAGTGTCGCGCACCACCATCCGCAATGCCTCGGCCAGTGGAATGAGCGAGGCGAGATGCGCGCCCAGCAGATCTGAACGCCGCAGCCGGTCGTGGTGGTAGGCGATGACGTTGTCATCCACGCCCGGAAACATCTCCGAGCCTAGTGCCTCGCAGCGGACTGACTCTAGAAGATCGGCAAACCGGCGGTCGCCTTCGCCCTCGGGCGCCTGCCGAGCGTGAAGCTCGGGATCGTGGAAGCGGAGAAACAACGCGGCGGCATCGAGTCGGCCTCGCAGTGCCGGCAGGTTGGCATCGGTCAGCTCGCTCAGAGCAACTTTCAGCCCGCTGGCCGCGCCGGCCTTGTCTCCAACTTCGATGTTGAGAGAGGCATCCCCCGAGACCGAACGGGCAGCGGCGCTCAATTGCTGGCCGAGCGTCAGCCGATGCCGGTATTCGGCCCGCTCCTCGAGCCGTTCCGCGCGCGACTTCAACGTGTCGGGATCGGACCACAGGGCGAGCCACTCCGCCCCGTTGCGGATCACGCCGCGGGCGTCGCGCTTGAGGATCGTCGAGCGTACTTCATCGTCATTGGCAGCCAAGACGCCGGCCTCCGCCGTCGGGTTTCGCGTGTCTCAACTCTCTCACGATTGGCGCGGAAGTGGTGGCCAAAGATCAGCAGATTGAACAAAGGATCGCCGGGATTGTGCAGGCGGCCAGCGGGGCGCGGGCTCTAGATTGTTGGAGCAACCCACCACTACCGGCGCCTGAATACCGAGGAGAATTCGATGGGACACTACACGACCGATTTCGGGTCGATCCATTCCTACAAGAAGGGTGGCGTCACCGCCATCGACGACGATGCGAAGCGCTACGTGTTCTCGAACATGTTCGAGGCAGCGGCGAAATCGAAACCCTACGAGCGCGTCGCGGTAGCCAAGAACTTCGAATACGTCATCGAATCGGTGAAGGCCGAGGGGGAGTCCCCCTGGTATTCGTGCGCCCATGACGAGTTTATCATCTCGATGGATGGTAAGGTCCGCGTCGACTACGTGAAGCTCGCCGATCCCGACGCCGCGGTCGATCCCGAGAGCGAGGGAGCCGTGAAGCTCAGCGGCCAGCCGGTCGGCAAGCCGATGGGTTACGTTCTGCTCGGCCGCGGTCACATGGCGATGCTGCCTGTCGGCTCAGCCTACCGATTCACGGCCCCAGAAACGTGCACGCTGCTGATCCAGAGCATTGACGGCCCGGTGACGGTCCATCGCTGGGCCGAGATCTGCCAGAGCTAGCCCCAGACAAGAGCAACCAGGAGATCATCATGGCAATGTCCGAAAGTGCGCTCGCCGGGAGCGAGCAGATCAGCAACCCGCGCAACCTGCCGATCACGGCAGGATTCGCCGTCAACCCTGCCGACAACGTCACGGGTTACAAGAGCTTCCAGGCCGGGTCCTTCAAGTTCAAGCGCGACGAATATTTCGTCTACGTCACCTCCCCCACAGCCAGCCACACCATGCCCGCCGATGCGTTCCTCAGAGCGCTCATGCGCGACGTCGCATGGGGCTTCTTCTATGGCACGGTGAATTTCGACCAGGTGTTCGGCACTACCAATTTCTATGGCGAAGTCGACATGTTCATGGGCGCCATGAACGAGGCCTACACCGAGGCGCATCGCGACTTCGTCGAGCGGTTCAAGGCCGACCAGCTGATGGAGATCTTCAAGCAGATGATCTCGGACTGGACCAACGAAGGCTATGATCCTTTCGCGGCACCCATGGAAACGGGCGTGCCGTGGGGCATCAAGAACGGCGACAACGACGGGGCTGTGGGCCGCCAGCGCGTGACTGCCCGGCGGATGGTCGGGCTGCCGGGCGACACACCGGTGCGCAGCGACGCCAACGGCTATACGGTGAACCGGATGTTCCTCGACGTGCCGCAGGACAAGCCGGAGGTGCATGCCGAGCCCGGGTTCGAACACGAGGTGTCGGCGTTCAACCTGTTCGGCTATCTGTCCCGGTCGGACGTCACCTGGAACCCGTCGGTCTGCTCGGTGGTGAAGGACAGCCTGTTCTGTCCAACATCTGAGGAGTACATCCTGCCCGTCGAGCACGGCAACGATCGCTGCGAGTGGTTCATCCAGCTGACCGACGAGATCACCTGGAACGTCAAGGACGGCCTCACGGGCCGGCCGCGCGCGGTGATCAACATGAAGGCTGGCGACTGCTGCTGCATGCCCGCCGATATCCGGCACCAGGGGTTCTCGGCCAAGCGGTCGATGCTGCTGGTTTGGGAAAACGGCTCACCCAAGATTCCGGAGCTGATCCGCAACGGCCAGGCGCCAAGCGTGGCGGTGCAGTTCTAGAACCGCACACTCGCCCGGCGGCCCGCGTTGTGGGCGCCGGGTTCGCTTCGGCCGCCGATGACCTCTGCGGCTTGCCCCGACAGCGGTGGGTAGTAACGCCTAAGATCAGGACCCTGTGTTGCAGACCAAGCTTTTTATCAATGGCGAGTTCGTTGACGCCGTCGGCGGTGGCAGGATCGCCGTTTTCAACCCCTACGACAACAGCGTTCTTGCCGAAATCGCCGAGGCGCGCGCCGAGGATGTAGACCGTGCCGTCGAGGCGGCACTTGCGGCTCAACCCGCATGGGGACGCGCGGACGCGACAGATCGCGGCAATCTCCTCCTCAAACTCGCGGACGCCATCGAGGCTCATGCCGAGGAACTGATCCGGCTCGAGTCCCTCGACACCGGCCATCCGGTACGGGATGCGCGCAAGCTCGACGTGCCGCGCACGTCCCGCTGCTTCCGCTACTTCGGCGGCATGGCCGACAAGGTCGAGGGTTTCATTCCACCGGTCTATCCCGGCTACCTCAACTACGTGCAGCGCGAGCCCCTCGGGGTCGTCGGCCAGATCGTGCCATGGAACTTCCCGTTGATGTTTACCAGCTGGAAGATGGCCCCGGCGCTGGCCGCCGGCAACGCCATCGTCATCAAGCCGTCGGAACTGACGCCGCTCACGACGCTGAGGATCGCCGAACTGATGCGCGAGGTGGGCTTTCCCGCGGGTATCGTCAACGTCGTGCCCGGCTATGGCCACACCGCCGGCGCCCGGATCGCAGCGCATCCCGATATTGCCAAGGTCGCCTTCACGGGCTCGACGGGCACCGGCCGGCGGATCGTCGAGGCGTCGGCTGGCAACCTCAAGAAGGTGCAACTGGAGCTTGGCGGCAAGGGGCCGAACATTGTTTTTGAGGACGCCAATATCCGTGCCGCCATTGGTGGGTCGGCGTGGGCGATCTTCCACAATCAGGGGCAGGCCTGCATCGCCGGGTCGCGCCTGATCATCCACGAGAAGGTGGTCGACGAGTTCCTCGACAGTTTCGTCAAGCTGGCCAAGTCCATCCGGCTCGGCGATCCGCTCGACCCCAATACGGAGATGGGACCGCTGACTTCGCGCCAGCATCAGGAAAGGGTGCTGCAGTTCGTCAGCGTGGCGCGCGACGCTGGCAGCGAGGTGCTGACCGGCGGCAGGGCGCCGGATCGGGCCGATCTCGCCAAGGGCTATTTTGTCGAGCCGACGATCGTCACCGCCAAGATCGGCGACAGGGTGAGCCAGGAGGAAGTCTTCGGTCCCTTCGTCACTGTAACGACGTTCAAGGATGACGAAGAGGCCCTCGCTCTTGCCAATGGTGTCACCTACGGGCTCGGCTCGGGATTATGGACCAACAATCTGAGCCGCGCGCACAGAATGGCACGCGATATCCACGCCGGAATGGTCTGGGTGAATTGCTACAAGGTCGTCCATCCTGGTTCACCCTTTGGCGGCGTTGGCGAAAGCGGCTACGGACGCGAAATGGGCTTCGAGGTCATGCGAGAATACACCCAGCCGAAATCGGTCTGGATCAACGTCGACGCCAAGATCGCGCCTCACTTCGAGCGCTGAGGCGCACTACCCGGGTGCAAGGACGCAATGGAATTCGTGTACAACGCGCTTCCGTCGAGGGTGATCTTCGGCATCGGCGCCCGCCACACCGTCGCCGCTGAACTCGACCGGCTCGGCATCACCCGGGCCATCGTGCTGTCGACCCCGGACCAATCGCTGCTGGCCGGCGAATTTGCCCGGATGATCGGCTCCCGGGTCGCGATCGTCTACCCGGGCGCGGCGCAGCATACCCCGGTCGCGGTGACCGAGTCCGCGCTGCAGGCCGCCCACTCGGTAAGTGCAGACGGATGCCTGTCGGTCGGGGGTGGCTCGACCACTGGGCTCAGCAAGGCGATCGCGCTCAGGACCGACTTGCCGCAGGTTGTCATCCCCACGACCTTTGCCGGCTCCGAGATGACTCCCATCCTGGGAGAGACCGAGCATGGCCGCAAGACCACGCAGTCCAGCTCCAAGGTCCTGCCTGAAACGGTGATCTATGATCCCGAGTTGACGGTCACCATGCCCCCGACGATCGCCGGCCCGTCGGGAATGAACGCGATCGCGCATGCCGTCGAGGCGCTTTACGCGGAGAACCGAAACCCGGTGACATCATTGATGGCGGAGGAATCGATCCGAGCCTTCGGTCGGTCCCTGCCACGACTGGTCGAGGTGCCGCACGACTTGGCGGCGCACACCGATGCGCTTTACGGGGCGTGGCTTGCGGGTTGCTGCCTCGGCAGTGTCGGCATGGCCATCCACCACAAGATCTGTCACACGCTTGGCGGTGCGTTCGACTTGTCGCACGCCGACGTGCACGCCGTCATGATACCCTACACCGCTGCCTACAATCGCGACGCAGCGCCCGAGGCGATGGCCCGCATAGCGGCCGCGCTGGGCGGCACGGACGGCCCCACCGCTCTCTACGAGCTGATGCTCAAGGTTGCCAACAAGCGTAGCCTCAAGGAACTCGGCATGAGCCAGGCGGGCCTCGACAAGGCAGCCGACCTCGCGGTGCAGAATCCCTACTACAACCCGCGACCGATTGACCGTGACGGTATCCGGCAGATGCTTGGGGCGGCCTGGGAAGGCCGCCGCCCTTGAGGACGATGCCGATGCCCTACTTCTCCGTCTATGCACTTGATCGTCCCGGGATGGACGAACGCCGCGGCGAATTGCGGGCGGCACACCGCCAGCGGCTGCGGCGGCATGACCACCCGGTCACGGTTCGCATCGGCGGGCCGTTGCTCGGCGACGATGGTGGCATGATCGGCTCTCTCTTCGTCATCGAAGCCGCCGACCGGGCAGAGGTTGAACGCTACATGGCCGGGGACCACTACGTGCTCGCCGGCGTGTTTGGCTCCGTGGAGATTCGCAAATTTGCGTGGGGCCTTGGCCAGCCGGAGGCCGCCAGTGGCTGACGCGCTCTCCCAGCCTGATCCGCTGCTCTGGCGCACGCGGCCGCGCGCTCCCATGCCGGGCGCCGTGCTCGGCCCGCTGGAGGATATTCCCGACGGGGAGGCCAAGGAGTATGTCTTCGGCCGAGGCACGACCGTATTCTCGATGTTCGTGGTGCGGTCCGGTGAGACTGTCCACGGATATCTCAATCTCTGCCCGCACTATTCGCAGCCGTTGAACTATCGCGCCGGCCAGTTCCTCAACGAGGACCGCACAAGGATCCGCTGCACCATGCATTTCTCCGAGTTCCGGATCGAGGACGGCTTCGGCCTCGCCGGCGCCGGTATCAACTGCTGGCTCGATCCGGTGCCGGTACACGTCGCTGACCAGCAGATCGTCATCAGCGGGGCGGGTCCGGCATGAGCGGGGTCATGGAAACGCAGGTTCCCGACGCAGAGATGGGCATCCGGGAGACGTTCGGCATCGATGTCGACGGAGCGGTGCCGGCCTTCCGCGATGCCGACGCGCATGTCCCGGCGATCGATCCCGGTTATCTCTTCCATCCCGGCACCACCATGTCGATCCTGGCCGGGTTCGAGCACAACCGGCGGGTGCTGCTGCAGGGCCGGCATGGAACCGGCAAGTCCAGTCATATCGAGCAAGTCGCGGCGCGGTTGAACTGGCCCTGTGTCCGGCTCAACCTCGACAGCCATGTCAGCCGCATCGACCTGGTCGGCAAGGACGCCATCGTCCTCCGCGATGGCAAGCAGGTCACCGAGTACCGCGAGGGGCTCTTGCCGTGGTGTTATCAGCGCCCGGTGGCGCTGGTGCTCGACGAATACGACGCCGGCCGCCCCGATGTGATGTTTGTCATCCAGCGCGTTCTCGAGGCCGACAGCCGGCTCACCATCCTCGATCAGAACCGCGTTCTCTCGCCGCATCCGTACTTTCGCATGTTCGCCACCGCCAACA
>JBDTVO010000071.1:0-11568 GCA_040007135.1 Devosia sp.
AGGTGATGCCGCGCGAATCGCTCATCTTGAGGTGGTATGCCGGCATCTGCGGCGCGCGCGCGGCGCGCTCGCCGGTGGTGCCGCCGCCGAGGCGGGTATTGCGGGTGATGAAGTTGCCCGGTTCGACGAACGCCTCATAGTCGGGGTGGCCGTCGGCCATGTACTCCTGCGCCAGCCGGCAGAACTCGTCGACGTAGAAACCGTAATTGGTGAAAATCACGAAGTTCTGGAAATGATCGGCATCGGTGCCCGTGTAGTGGCTCAGCCGATACAGCGAGTAGTCGACGCGCGGCGCGGTGAAATGTGCAAGCGGGTAGGGACCGCCCGGCGGCGGAACAAATGAGCCGTTGGCGATCTCGTCGTCGGTGTCCTGCAGGTCCGGCACGTCGAACAGGTCGCGCAGCGGAATGGGCAGCGCGTTGATCGCCTCGCCGTCGATGCGTTCGTTCGCCGCCAGCGCAAAGTGCAGCGGGATGCGGGTCACCGATTCACCGACGTCGATGGTGCCGCCGTGGTTCCTCAGGATCACCGAGAACTGCTCGATCAGGTAGTTCTTGAACAGGTCGGGGGCGGTGATCGTCGTGCGATACACACCCGGTGTGTGGAGGTAGCCATAGGCAAGCGTCGAGTCGGTCTTGCCGTAGCTGCGCGAGGTGACCTGCACCTCGGGGTAAAACGCCCGCACGCGCCCCTTGGGCACAACGCCACGGCTCAGCCCGATCAGCTGCTCGCGGATGAAGGCGGTGTTGCGATGGTAGAGCTCGGCCACGTACGACCAGGCCTTCTCCGGGCTGGTGAAGGCCTTCTCTGGGGCAGGCGGTGGGGAGAGGATGTCCATTCGGATCTCATTGGCAAGGCGGCAGAGCGTGCTGCACGGCGTTGCACTGGTCCTTTAGGGATTTCGAGCGCGCCGGGCAACCGACATGAAAACTCCGTCACGAACATCACATGCCGGTGAAAGCGACTTTAAATCTGACCCCTAAGGTCCAATTATCGTCGTGTTCGCTGGAATTCTGCAAACGACCCATGCACCGGTGAACCGCAGAAGCGTCCGTCGCTGCCCCCAAGCCCTCAACAGTGCGACGGGCGTTTCTCAGGGCCACGGCTCCGGCAACGGGGCCGTGGCCCCTTCATTTTTGCCGAGCAAAATCAGCGTGGTGTCAGGTGATCGCGCCGTTCGACTCGAGCATCTGGATCAGTGCGTCAGTCTTGTTTTCCTTATAGGTGCCGTCCGCCTGCCGCTTGGCGTTGGGCCCGTGGTACTGGTCGTCCGTCCCGAGGAACGAGCCCTTGATGTGCCAGGTGCTGTCCTTGCCCAGGAACGACCCCTTGAGGTGATACTTGCGGTCGTTCCCGACGAAGGAATTCTGCGGATGGTAGTTGCCGTCCCGCCCGTAGAACGAGCCCTTCGGGTGGTACTTGCCGTCCATTCCCTTGAATGAGCCGGCCGTATGCATCTTGCCGTCGGTGCCCTTGAAATACTGGGCGAATTCCCCCTGCAACGACTGCAGCGACTGCTGGCCGATCAGGTTCGTCGCCATGAAGTCGAGGCCGGTGATGTCGGTCGCCATGCGCAGCCCTTGCCGAGGAGCGTCTAGGCTAGGCAATCGCCGTTAATGTCTCGCTAAGGACGGGCCGGGGAAGGGTGGGGATTGCCTTCGCCCACCGAACAGGGCAAATCATCGGCAGTTGGCGATGTAACGCCCGCACCCCCACCCTCAAGCTCTCCGGATTGCCCGATGCCCTTGTCTTTCCACGCCCTGTCCGCCGGCGTTTTCGCGCGCATGCTCGCCAATCACGAGGCCATCATGGCCAAGGCCGAGGCCTACGCGACAGAGCGCAAGTTCAACCCGGACCATTACGTCCACATGCGCCTGGCGCCCGACATGCATCCGTATTCCTTCCAGATCCAGTCCTCGACCGACCGCGCCAAGCTGTTCCTCGGCCGCGTCAGCGGCAGCACCCCGCCGAGCTGGCCCGATATCGAAAAGACCTGGGAGGAGGTCAAGGCCCGACTCAAGACCGGCCTCGACTACGCTCGCTCGGTTACGGCGGCACAGCTCGACGGTCAGGAAGACAAGTTGATCGCCCTGAAAGTTCGCGGCGAGGACGTGCAGTGGCCGGCCCAGAAGTACCTGATCGAGAACGCCCTGCCGAACTTCTATTTCCACGTCACCACGGCCTACGACATCCTGCGGCACGCAGGCGTGCCGCTCGGCAAGCGCGACTTCACCGGCTGAGGCTCACGAGTACCGCTCCTCCTGCCAGGGATCGCCGCGGTTGTGATAGCCGCGGACCTCCCAGAATCCGGGATGATCGGCGGTGGCGAACTCGATGCGGCGCAACCACTTGGCGCTCTTCCACAAATACAGGTGCGGCACCACCAGCCGCACCGGCCCGCCATGTTCAGCGGTCAATGGCTGCCCGTCCCAGCTATGGGCGAGCAGCGCCTCTGGTGAGGCGAAGTCGGCCAGGGCCATGTTGGTCGTATAGCCGTCGTGGCTGACGAGCAGCACATGCGTCACGTCGGCCTGCGGTTGAACGGCCTCCATCAGGTCGTGCGTCGTGACGCCAATCCAAGCGTTGTCGTAGCGCGACCATGACGTAACGCAATGGATGTCCGAGACCTTGTCGGTCTGCGGCGCCGACATAAGCTCGTGCCACCGCCACGTCGTCGGCGACTCGACCGCTCCGCCAATATCGAGCCGCCAGTTCTCCCTGGCGATGCTCGGCGTCTGCCCCAGATCGAGCACCGGCCAGTTTCGAACGAGGTGCTGGCCCGGAGGCAGGCGCGCGTCTTCGGGGCGCGATGATGTGCCGGTGAGGAATTGCCCGAGCTCGGCCCAGCGCGATTTGGTGCGGGTGAGCTTGCTGTCTTCGGGTGTGTCGGCCATCCGCCGATCCTAGCGGCTTTCGCCACCGGCGCCAGCGGGCCGGCTCAGGACTTCCAATAGAAGGCGTTGCCGCCCGCTTCGGCCACGTAGTGCATGTTGGTATAGGGGAAGCTGTAGCCTGAGGTGTGGAAGAACTCGGCGCCGCCGACCTCTCGGTGGCGCTCGCCGGCAAGCACCCGCCGCGCCATCTCGCGCGCCAGCGACAGGCCGCGTCCTTCGCGCATCGGCAGCCACATGACCCCCGGCGCAAACTGGTTCTGCTGGCCGACCACCGCGCAGACCGTGTGGGGAAACCGCCGATCATGGACGCGGTTCATCACCACGGTGCCGACCGCCAGCATCCCATCTGCCGAAGACCGGTTGGATTCGAAATACATGACCCGCGTCATGCACTCCGCAGGCGAGCGGAATGCGGACAGGGGATTGAGGCCACAGCCGGCAAGCAGTGGCACAGCCGCCAGCGCGGCGAGGGCGGGCAGTACGCGAAACAAGGCCTGCTCCCATTGAACAGGCCCGACGATGCCAGCCTTGAGTTAAGACCGGGTTGCCGTGCGCCGCGCCTTGGCCTTCAGCGCGGGCGCTCGACGCGTCGCCACCGGTGCAGCAGCGGAGCTGTTGCTCACGAGGCTCGCAAAGAGCAGGAGGCCGACCGCACCCACCAGCACCGGAAACGACCGCGACCGCGCAGCGCGCGTCGCGCGTCGGGCACTTGCTCCAGCGCGTCTCGCGACGAGGCTGGCCTGCTCAGCGATTGCCGGCAGTTGCGCGCGCCCATAGTCGATGGCGCCACGTGCCTGCCTCGCTACCTCCGGCCATTCACGACGGCCTGCTTCGAGCGCCTGGCGGGCTTGTCGGGCCAGCACCGGAAACTCGCGCCGCCCGCTATCGACAGCATCGCGAGCATGCTCGGCGAGCACCGGCAATTCGCGCCGGCCGTAGTCGAGGGCCCTCTGCAGAATACTGTTGGCGATCCCGCCGGCATCGTGTGCGAGCCGTCCAGACCGCTCACCCATATCGTCGGTAACCGATGTCGCACGCCGAGCCAAGGCGTCGCCGAGGCGGCGCGCCTCGCGTCTGTCGATCAAATCCAGCCAAGCCATGGGGACGCTCTCCTGATGCAATAGTGGCCAAACGGCTGACCTCCCCGCCAGTTCCTTGCATCGGGGTGGCCGGTTCCCATATCCGGTGGATGAGTGATGGAGTGACGATGAGCAGCCCCGACGCCCGGCTCGACCGGCAGTTCCGCCGTATCGGCCGGCAGGTGCCCGCAGCGGCGGGATTCCTGCAGTGGATTCAGGCACCTCATCGCCATCTGGTCCGCATTCCACTGGCGATCGTCCTCATCTTCGGCGGCGTCTTCAGCTTCCTGCCGATCCTTGGCCTCTGGATGCTGCCGCTCGGCCTCGCCATCCTTGCCATCGACCTGCCGCTGCTTCGGCGCCCCATCGGCAATGGCCTGGTGCGCCTCCAGCGCTGGGTCGCCAACACCAAGCGCCGTTTCCGCCGCCGCTAGGCGCCGGCCCGCACCGTCTCGACCACGAGCGTGCCCGCGGGCAGGGGACGCAACAAATCCGCCTCGGGTCGCGTAAGGAACAGCCAGGCCGCCCACTCCCCCGGCGCCAGCACGCAGATCTGTCGGTCGTGATAGGGGGCGATATCTGCGCCGGGCGTCGTCGTCAGCATGGTAAAACTGAGCTCGCCATCCTCGGCCTCCGACCATAGGCCGGCGACACCCATCACCGGCGAACCCTTGAGCGAGAACCGGTGCTTGGCCTTGGGATATTTGCTGCCGGTGAATTCGAAAAAGCCCGAGCAGACAATCACGCAGCGGCGACTGTCCTTGAAGCTGCGCTTGTCCGATTTGAAGTTGAAGACCGGCGCCGCTTTCGGCCGCGCCGCCGGCCACCCGAAGCGCATGAGCTTAAGCTCCGCGCCATTCCCCGCCACCACCAGCACCGGCCCGAAATCGCCGATCTTGATGTCATCGGCCGCACTCAGGTCCGCGGCGGTCTCCGACGACGTGGTCTCGAGCCCCGATGCCCGCACCGCCTGCTGGTAGTCGCCATAGGCGACGCGCTGCTCGTAGTCATTGCACAAGGCTTGCGCCCCGCGCGGCAGGTTAGCCTTGCTTACCTGCGATATTGACCATCCAGGGCGTCCCGAATCTGTCGGTGAGCATGCCGAAGCTGTCGCCCCACGGGGCCTTCTCGAGCGGCATCATCACGCTGCCGCCCTGGCTGAGTTTGTCCCAGTATCCCCGAAGCCCGGCCTCGTCATCGCCTGACAGCGAAATCTGCCCGTTCGCACGGGGTTCGCCCATCTTCGCCGGCGTATCGGAGGCCATCAGCCAGAAGCCGTTGGTTCCCACCAGTTGCGCGTGCATGATCTTGTCCGCTTCCGCCGGGTCTTCAGCCATCCCACCCTCGCCGAAGGTGCTCACGGTCAACTCGCCGCCGAAGACGGACTTGTAGAAGTCCATGGCCGCCCGGGTATTGTCCTTGAAGCTCAGATAGGGGTTCAGCCGGCTGGTCATCGTTTCCTCCATTGCAATCGGCAGCGCGAGCCTAGGGCCGCACGGTGACGAACAAAAGGCAGGCGGCGCTCCGCGCGGCCCGGCCTGCGCCTAGTACTTGCGAAGCAGCCCGACGAGACGGCCCTGCACCCGGACCCGGTCCGGCGGGAAGATGCGCGTTTCATAGGCGGGATTCGCTGCCTCAAGCGCCACCGAATTGCCCCGCCGGCGCAACCGCTTCAGCGTCGCTTCCTCGTCGTCGATGAGTGCCACCACGATCTCGCCGGTGGCTGCGGTGTCCTGCTTTTTGATCACCACTGTATCGCCGTCGAAAATGCCCGCTTCGATCATCGAGTCACCGCGCACTTCGAGCGCATAGTGCTCGCCACCGCCCAGCATCTCGGGCGGCACGACTATCGTATGGCTCTGGGTTTCGATCGCGCTGATCGGCGTGCCCGCTGCAATACGGCCCATGACAGGAATGGTGACCGGCCGGCCAACGTCGGACATTCCCGGCATCTGCGGCGCGCCGCGCGCCGGCGGCGCCGCCACGCGCCCCAGATTGCCTTCGATGACGCTTGGCTCGAACCTCGCCCGGCGACCGCCCAGCGAAGGGTTCATCGAGTCGGGCAGGCGGATCACTTCGAGCGCCCGCGCTCGGTTGGGCAGGCGGCGGATGAATCCGCGCTCCTCGAGCGCCGTGATCAGCCGGTGGATGCCGGACTTGCTCTTCAGGTCCAGCGCGTCCTTCATCTCGTCGAACGACGGAGGGATGCCGCTTTCCTTCATCCGGTCGTGGATGAACATCAGAAGTTCGTGCTGCTTGCGCGTGAGCATCGGCCCCTCCGGGGAATCAGAACAAAGACTGAACGTTGTATAGGTGTTCCGGCTCTGTTCTGCAACAGCGCGGTAAACGTGGGGTTACCGTCGGCCGTTCGGTGACCAAGGGTGGACGCTCTGCGGCTCCGCAGTTAGCCATCAGGCCGGCCCGGAGGTGCACTCTTGTCGTTCTTTGAACTCACCGCGACGCTGCTGACGCTGTCGGCGACCTTCGGCTGGCTGAACCATCAGTTCCTGCACCTGCCGCACTCCGTGGGCCTTCTCCTGCTGGGGCTGCTCTCCTCGCTGCTGTTGATCGTCGTCGATCTCGCGGTGCCGCAGGCGCGCCTCTACGAGCAGGTTGTGGCGTCCCTCGGCCAGATCGATTTCACCGAAATCGTCATCAACGGCATGCTGGCCTTCCTGCTGTTCGCCGGCGCCCTCAACGTCAATTTCAGTGCTCTGCGCTCGCGCGCGCTGCAGGTTGGCTACCTCGCCATCGTCGCGACGATTGTTTCGACCGCAGTGGTCGGCGGGCTCGTCTGGTACACCGCCGGGCTCCTTGGATTCCCAGTCTCGCTGCCCTGGGCACTCGTATTCGGCGCCCTCATCAGCCCCACCGACCCGGTGGCCGTGCTGACCATGCTCAAGGGCATGCGCCTGAAGGGTGGCCTCAAGAGCGAGGCGGAAGGCGAGGCGCTGTTCAACGACGGCGTCGGCATCGTCCTCTTCACCGTCCTCGTCGGCGTCGCCGTGGGCCACGAATCCTTCGACCTCGGCGCCGCCAGTCTCGATCTCCTGCGCGAGGCCGGGGGAGGCATCGTGCTGGGTCTCGGCACCGGTTATCTCGCCTACCGCGCCATGCGCGCCATCGACGATTTCCCGGTGGAGGTGTTGATCACCCTGGCCCTTGTCGGCGGCACCTACGCCCTCGCGCAGCGCCTCGGCTTCTCGGGCGCCCTCGCCACCGTGGCTGCCGGCCTGCTCGTCGGTGAACGGGCGCCGAAAGACGCCATGAGCGAGCGCACCCAGACCTACGTTACCTCGCTGTGGACGCTGATCGACGAGGTGCTCAATTCGGTCCTTTTCCTCCTCATCGGCCTCGAGCTCTTCGTCGTCCAGCCGAACCTCTTCAATTTGCTTTTCGGCCTCGTCGCCATCCCCATCGTACTTGTGGCACGGGTGATCGCTGTCTCGATCCCGCTGCTTCTGCCGCTGCGCGGCCGCGCCAACCCCCGGCACGTGCCGTTCCTGACATGGGCAGGCGTGCGTGGCGGCATCTCGGTGGCGCTGGTGCTGGCGCTGCCGGCTAGCGAGGCGAAGCCCGTGTTGCTCGCCGGAACCTATGCCGTCGTCCTGTTCTCGGTAGTGGTGCAGGGGCTGACGCTGCGCCCGCTGGTTCGTCGCCTCGGCCTGTCCGACGATCGGGGCGCGGGAGGGGGCGGAACCCCCTCCCACTGATCGCTCAGGCGACGGCGAGACCCTGCGTCGAGTTGTAGGGCACTGCGACCTCGGTCACCTTGGTGAGCCGGCCGTCGTCCCCGATCTTGTAGCCGACGAGCTTTTTGGCATTGGCGTAGAGCTGGTAGAGGTAGCCGCCCGACACCGCATTGTCGCCCGCGCCGCTCGAGGCAACTCCGGCGAGGCCCTTGAAGGTGCCGTCGCCCATTTCGGACGCAGCGGTGCTCATCTTCACGGCGAGGCCATTGTCGTCGATCCGGAAGATGCTCACCGTGCCGTAGCCAAAGTTGGCTCCGAAGGCGAAGCGGTTGTCCTCGCTGACGCTGATCCAGCAAATCTCCGACGGCTCCGCCGACATCCCGACGTCGATCTTGGATGGCCGCGTGCTCATCACGTTGCCATTGGCCGCGATGGTCGAGAACACCGCCGCACTCTCCGCCGCCAGCACCGTCACGAACGCATCACTGCGTCCATTGAGGAAGGCGTTGGCGAACGGCGTCACACCGCCCGACTCCTTGAACATCGGCTCCCCGAGCATGCCGCCCATGCCGATGGCGAACACGGCGAGGTTCTTGTCAGCGGCCGGCACCAGGCCGGCATCGCTCGGGCGCGCATCGAACAGCACGCAGGCGATGAGGTAGCGATTGTCCGGCGTCAGCGCGATTTGCGTCGGCACCCGATCGTCGCGATCGGGAAGGTTGACGCTGCGGGCTTCCAGACGCGGCGTGAGCTTGCCGTCCTTCACGCCCAGCGCCCGTATGTGCTGCGGTCCGAACGAGTGCGACACATAGAGCACCCCATCCTTGTCGTTGAAGGCGAGGCTGCTGGCGGTTCCCGCCTGGCCCATAACCGGGTTGCCGGTCGGCTTCGTGTCGGTCAGCGTCAGCATACCGTCGGCACCGATGCTGAAGGCGGAAACGGTGTTGTTTCCGGCGTTGACTGCGAAAAGCCATTTCCGGTCGCGGCTGACGATCACCGCGTTCGAGCTGATCAGGGAATCCGGGCTCGAGGCCTCGCCGGTGAGCGGGACGTAGCCGCCGGTGCCGTGGCCGCCGGTCGGGACGCGCTGCACTTCCATCAACCGGCCATCCATGGCGCGGCGGAAGTTGATGATCTGGTTCTGGGCTTCGTTGGTTTGGGTGTAGACGCTGTTCATTGCTCAATCCTCCGTTGCAATGACGCGGAAGATGGCGACTTGCCCGCCACGGCGACAGCCGCTCCCGGGCTAACGTCTCGTTAGCGGCAGCGTAACCTCAGGCGGGAGCACCGGCCGGCAGGTCAGCATTTGGCCAGCGGTTTCGCCGTGCCGCCGCAACCGCGGCGACCACCGGCGCGCTGTGCGGGCGCCCGGCGACCGTCGCGAGGCTGATATCGCGGTAGACCTCCGGGTCGACCAGCATTCGCTTTTCGATCCCCGGCATCAGGAAGATATGCTCGGGCATGATGGCGCAGCCCATGCCGGCACGCACCAGCGCCTGGATCCAGTCCTCGCGCTCCCCGACATAGCGCAGGTTGACATAGTCGAAGGGCCGCGTCGCCCCCAGGCGCTTGAGATTCTGGGGGAATTCGCAATGCACCCGCTGCACGTAGTCCTCGCCCTCGAGTTCGCGCAGCGGCACGGAGTTCATCCGCGCGAACCGGTGATCCGGCGCGCAGATGACGTAGAACGACTCCCGGAACAGCGGCAGCGTCCGGATACGGTCATCGGAGTGCATCAGGCTCGACAGCGCGACGTCGATCTCGCCGCGGATCAGCGCGTCCTCGAGTTCCTCGCAGTTGGCTTCCCAGACGTTGAGCTGCAGGTCAGGAGCCTCGGCCTTGAGCGCCGCGAGGTATCCCGTCAACACGTCCGTGCCCATCGACGCCGAGCTGCCGAGGTTCAGCGGCGCGCCGCTCAGCTTGGAATAGCGGTTGGCCTCGAGCTTGGCCGCTTCCGCCGCGCTGTTCATCGCCGAAAAGTGCTGCAGCATCAGGCGGCCGAGGTCGGTCAGGTGTGTTAGGTGCCTCTCGCGTCGAAACAGCTGGCCGCCCAGCTCTTCCTCGAGCTGGTGGATCGCCCGGCTCAGGGACGGCACGCTCACACCGCTCTGCTCGGCGGCGCGCGTGAAATTCAGCGTATCGCACGCCTTGAGGAAGTACCGGATCTGATGCAGTTCCATCGATCCTGCCCGTTCGGGTTGCCCGGCGGGAGCATGCGGATTTCCCGGCGTTCCGCAAGACCAGCCGGCAAACGCCCTCAGGCGAGGAAGGCGAGGGGGATGATTTCGACGATTTCGCCGGCCACCATCCCCGGGCTGTCCTCGGGCTGGATGATGAGGCAGTCGGCTTCCGCCAGCGACGAGGAATGGTTGGAATCCATTTCCCTGATCGGTTCGACCTCGAGAAAGCCGATCTCGTTGCGGTTCAGCTTGCCGCGCACGAAGTGCCGGCGCTCGCCGTTCTCCGGCAGGTCCGCGACCAGCGGCACGCCCATGAACGGCCAGAACGGGTCGGTGTGTCCGGTCATCAGCCGCAGGGCAGGGCGCACCAGCACCACAGCCGTCACGAACGCCGATGTGGGGTTGCCCGGCAGCCCGAACACCATCGTCTTGCCACGCGTGCCGAACATCAGCGGCTTGCCCGGCCGCATCGCGATCTTCCAGAAATCGAGCGTCACACCGAGGTCGCGCAGCACCTCCTGCACGAAATCGCGCTCACCCACGCTTGCTCCACCCGACGTCAGCAGCACCTCGACGCCATAGTCGAGCGCCGAGAGGATCGCTTTTTCGAGCTGCGGCTTGTCGTCGGGCACGATGCCGAGGTCGATGACCTTGTCGGCGTAAGGTGAGAGGAGCGGCATGAGCCCATATGAGTTCGAGGCGACAATCTGGTCCGGCCCCAGCTCGCTCCCGGGCGCGACAAGTTCGTCGCCGGTGGCGAGAACCGCAAGCCGCGGCCGTTTGGCGACGCTGAGTTCGGCGTAGTTTGCGGACGCGGCAAGGTTCAGCATCGCCGGCGTCAGCCCCACCCCTGCCGGCAGCAACTCAGTGCCTTCGATGAAGTCGTTGCCCTTCTTGCGCACCGACTGCCCCGGTGTCGCGCCCTTCATGAACGTCACCTTGTTGCCGTCAGCCGTTGCGTTCTCCTGGATGATCACGGCGTCCGCCCCGATCGGCATCGGCGCCCCCGTGAAGATGCGGACGCTCTCCCCCGACTGCATCATCCCGGTGAAGCGCTGCCCCGCCTGCGATGTGCCGGCGAGGAACACCGGCGCCCCCGGCACGATCTCGTTGGCGCGCACAGCGTAGCCGTCCATCGCGCTCGCATCGAACGGCGGTTGCGTGTGCTTGGCGAGCAGCGGCTCCAGCAATACGCGTCGGTGGGCGCGCGCGAGTGGCACACTCTCGGCAATGGGCGTCGGAATCTTCGTGAAGATGCGGTCGAGTGCGTCGTCGACGGAGATCATCGCCGGAAATGCCCCGACTTGCCGCCACTCTTCTCCATCAGCTCCACCGCAGAGATCCGCATGGCGCGATCGATGCTTTTGGCCATGTCGTAGAGGGTCAGCGCCGCAACGGCAGCCGCCGTCATCGCCTCCATCTCGACACCGGTGCGATCGTCCGTCTCGGCGATCGCCGTCACGGTGAGGGTGCTGCCCTCCGCCTCGATCTCGACCTCGACGCGGTTGAGCCCGATCGGATGGCAGAGCGGGATCAGTTCGCTCGTCTTCTTTGCCGCCATGATCCCCGCGATCCGCGCCACCGCCAGCGCGTCGCCCTTCTTGAGCGTCCCACCGGCGATCGCCGCCACCGTTTCGGGCTTCGCTTCGACCACCGCACGCGCCACTGCACGCCGCGACGTCACCGCCTTGCCGCCGATATCGACGATATGGGCCTCGCCACG
>JBDTVO010000072.1:0-11459 GCA_040007135.1 Devosia sp.
GAACCAAGATTGACGGAGTCAGAGTCCGCTGTTCTACCGTTGAACTATTCCCCAACGCCGGGCCGGCGCCGCCGCCGGAAGCGACGGACGGGCTTCTACCGGCATTCGCACGGGCGATCAACACCGCAGGAACCCTGTCGGGCAGGCAGGCGTTAACTGCATTCTCGATGAACGGCTGGCGCCGCGTCTCGATTATCCAAATGGTAATGCGCCGGCCTCTTCATCGCCGTGATTGCTCTCCAACTCCGAGGCCGAAGCCGGCGCAGCCGTCCTGAGGGACGGCGAACAGGCGGTCCAGCGGCCGCGCGCCCACCGACAAACCCAAGCTGCGCCGGACGCTCCGGCCCCATAGGTCGATAATGAAGCTCATCCTTTCGTGGTTCGCCGCGCTGTTCATTTCCATTCTCGCCCTGTCACCGGCCTTGGCCGGAGGCGTCACTCCCGTCGGCAAATGGCAGGTCGCGACCGGCGAGGCCCGCTATGTGGTGACCTCCTGCGGCAAGGGCGGCACGCTTTGTGCGAAGCTGGTCTGGCTCAGCCCCGATGCCCGCACCGACGAGAACCTGGCGCTGCTCAATACCTACGTCGTCACCGGCGCGCAGCCGTCGGGTGCCAACATCTGGTCCGGCAGCGTGGTGATGAACGGCAAGGACTATGCTGGCACCATGACGCTGGTCAGCGGCAACCTGATGCGCCTCAAGGGATGCTCCGGCATTCTCTGCCAAACCTATGAGTTTACGCGCATCTAGGGCGTCCGGCTGGCGCGTCCCGGCTTCCGGGCGCTTTGCTTTTGACATACCCCCACCGCCGCCCTAGCATTCTCGCGACGTAACAATTCGCCGCGACTGGGCGCCGCCGGATCCGGTGGGCGACCGCGCGGCAGGAAGTTGGCGAGTGACCGAGGACGATCGGTCCGCTGCCGCGGCCGTGCCTTCGGGCCCTGCCGCAGCGGCGGCGGAGAGTGCCACCCGGCATGATAGGCCCAGCCCGGCTCCGGGCCGGACGAGCGCGCCGCGGCGGCGCGGGCCGGTGTATGCCGCGCTCGACCTCGGCACCAACAACTGCCGGCTCCTGATCGCCCGCCCGCACGAGCAGAGTTTTCGCGTGCTCGACGGCTTCACCCGCATCGTCCGCCTCGGCGAGGGCCTGTCGGCCTCCGGCAGGCTCAGCGACGCCGCCATGGATCGCACCATCGAGGCGCTGAAGCAGTGCCGCAACAAGCTGCGCGAGCACGAGCCGGCGCGGTCGCGGCTGATCGCCACTGAAGCGTGCCGCGCCGCCAGCAACGGCGCCGCCTTCATCGCCCGCATCAAGGACGAGGTGGGGCTTGAGCTCGAAATCGTCGACCGCCGCACCGAGGCCGAACTCGCCGTCACCGGCTGCGCCGACCTGATCGAGGCCGAGAGCGAGGGTGCGCTGATGTTCGACATCGGCGGCGGCTCGTCGGAACTGGCCTGGCTCGATTTCCGCGGCGGCCGGCCGCGCCGGCAGGGCAAGATGGCGGCCTCCATCCGCTCGTGGCAGTCGCTGCCGGTGGGCGTGGTGTCGATCGCCGAGCGTTTTGGCGGCATCAACGTCACCACCGAGACCTTCGAGGCGATGGTGGCGTTCGTTGCCGAGCAGCTGCGCGACTTCAAGGGGCGCGGCAAGCTCAAGCAGATGATCGCCGAGCGCCCGGTGCACCTCATCGGCACCTCAGGCACGGTGACGACGCTGGCCGGCCTGCATCTCGGGCTCGAACGCTACGAGCGCCAGAAGGTCGACGGCCTGTGGATGACGCGCAGCGAAGTCGATGCGACGATGACGGCGCTGCTCGGCATGCCGTTCGAGCGGCGCGTGGCGCATCCCTGCATCGGCCGCGACCGCGCCGATTTGGTGCTGCCCGGCTGCGCCATCTTCGAGGCCATCCGCCGCGAATGGCCAACCGAGCGCGTGCGGGTCGCCGACCGCGGCCTGCGCGAGGGCATCCTGATTTCACTGATCGACGAGGACCGCTCCAGTAGGCACGGGGCCCAGCGCTGATGGTCAAGACCACCAACATGGGCGGCGGCGCCGGACGCAAGTCGGACCGCGACCTGAAGGTTCGGGTGAAGACCAGCAAGGGCCGCAAGATCGGCTCGACGCTGTGGCTGCAGCGCCAGCTCAACGACCCGTACGTGGCGCGGGCCAAGGCCGAAGGATATCGCTCGCGCGCCGCCTACAAGCTCAAGGAGATCGACGAGCGCTACAAGCTGCTGCGCAAGGGGATGCGCGTCGTCGACCTCGGCGCCGCACCCGGCGGCTGGAGCCAGATCGCAGCAGCCGTCGCCGGCTCAACGGAGACCAATCCGCTCGTCGTCGCCATCGACTTCCTCGAGATGGACCCGGTTCCGGGCGTCGTGTTCCTGCGCAAGGATTTCACCGACGATGATGCGCCGGCGCTATTGATCGAGGCGCTGGGCGGCCACAAGCCCGACCTCGTCCTCTCCGACATGGCGGCACCCACCACCGGCCATCGTGCCACCGACCATTTGCGCATCATGCACCTGGTCGATATCGCCGCCGACTTTGCCATCAAGGTGCTGGCGCCGGGCGGCGCGTTTGTCGCCAAGGTCTTCCAGGGCGGCACGGAACACGAACTTCTGGCGCAGCTGAAACAGCATTTTACCTCGACGCTGCATGCCAAGCCGCCGGCCTCACGCAGCGGCAGCGCCGAGACCTATCTTGTGGCGCGCGGCTTCAAGGGTTGAAGCCGGCCCTCAGGCGACAGCCTCTTCCTTCGGCAGCGGCCGCACCACACGGTGCCCCGAGACGTTGTCGCCGGCATCGGGCGGCAGGCGCAGGAAGGCGAGGGCGCTGATCGCCGCCAGCGCCGCAACGATCAGCCAGGCGATGTGGAAATCCGCCAGCGCCAGCGGCGCGCCGCTGATCGTGACGCTCGCCTCGAGGATGCCGCCCGCCACCGCGACGCCGAGCGCCACCGAGATCTGTTGCGTCACCGCCGCAATGGCCGTCGCCTGACTGGCATCGCGATCGGGCACGTCGGCGTAGCCGAAGACATTGATGCCGGTGAAAAAGAACGAGCGCGTCAGGCCGCCGATGAAGAGGCAGAACATCAGGAGGTAGTGGTTGGTCTCGGGCGTCAGCAGTGCGTTCACCGCGAGGAATAGGCAGCCCAGTACCGACGTCGCCAGCAGCATCCGTGGAAAGCCGACTCGCGCATAGAGGCGCTCGGCAAAGAATTTGCTGATGATCGCTCCGAACGCCGCAACGAACGTCGTGAGGCCGCTCTCGAATGGCGTCATCCTGAACGCCAGCTGCAGCATCAGCGGCATCAGGAACGGGAACGCCCCGATGCCGATGCGAAAGAAGATGCCGCCGATCATCGCCGTGCGGAACAGCTTGTAGCGGAAGAGCTTCGGGTCGAGCAGCGGGTGCTCGATCCGCCGCGCATGCCAGAGATAGACCAGCATCGACACCGCGCCGACGGCGACTGCGGCATAGCCGGTGACAATCGGGATCGCCGGCAGGCTGATCACCGACAAGCCGAAAATGATGCCGGAGAACCCGATCCCGGTGAGCACGAACCCTGTGAGGTCGATTGGCCGCGGGATGCGCGGTTCGGCCTTGGGCAGGAACCGCGTGGCAAGGGCGATGCCGAGCACGCCGATCGGGATGTTGATGAGAAAGATCCAGTGCCAGTTGGCATAGGTGGTGAGGAACCCTCCGATCGGCGGCCCGGTGAGGGGCCCGATCAGCGCCGGGATGGTGAGCCACGCCATGGCGCTCACCAGTTCGTTCCGCGGCGTTGCCCGCAGCAGCACCAGCCGCGCCACCGGCGTCATCATCGAGCCGCCGATGCCCTGGAGGAACCGCGAGCCGACGAACGCCGGCAGCGAATTGGAGAGCGCGCAGGCGATCGAGCCCAGCATGAACACGCCGATGGCAATGCGGAAGATGTTGGTCGAGCCCCAGCGGTCCGACATCCACCCCGAGATCGGAATGAAGATCGCCAGCGACACGAAGTAGGCAGTGAGCGCCAGCTTCAGCGCGATCGGGCTCGTACCGATGTCGGCCGCGATGGCCGGCAGCGAGGTCGCGATCACCGTCGAGTCCATGTTTTCCATGAACAGGGCGACGGCGAGGATAAGGGGGACGATGCGGATCAATTCGGGGGGCTTGGCGGGAGGAGATGCCTGTCGATTGCTATGGTCCGAACCATTGGATGGGGCAAGCGGAAATAGGCCAATCGCGCGAGTGTGAGGTGGCGGGCGCGGCGTCCCGCTCAACCAGTTGAGGCCCATGTGCGACGGCTGGACGGGTGGATCGGAGAAGTGCGACGTTTAGGCTCCAAACGGGGGACGCCATGGCAGCGCGGCAGATGCGGCTAACGCCGGAACTTGTGGCAAAAGTGCCGCCGTACACCGGTGAGTACCGGCCCGAGGCGAACGCCCCCAGGTCCGACGAGCTCGATCAGGCCGCCGCCGACGCGATCCTCGGCAACCTCCCCGACGACGGTCGGTTGTGGGTGTTCGCTTTTGGGTCGCTGATCTGGAAGCCGGGCCCCGAGTTCGGCGAGCGCCGGCCGGGGCGGGTGCGGGGCTGGCACCGCGCGTTCTGCCTCGGCTGGGACCGGGCCTTCCGCGGCAATCCGGACAGTCCGGGTCTGATGCTGTCGTTGGACCGCGGCGGGCAGTGCGAGGGTCTGGCGCTTGAGGTGATGGAGGGCGAGCAGGGCCTCCGCGCCAACCTCCTCGCGATCCTCCGGCGCGAGCCGCCCTTCCCGACGCCTTGGGTGACGGTCAAGGTCGAGGGCGGCACGCTCCGCGCGCTGGCCTTTGCCAATGATCGCAAGAGCCCCTTCTATGTCGGCGGGCTCAGCAACGAGGAGATCGCCGACGCCATCGCCAAGGCGACGGGCAAGTTCGGCGCGATGGCGGAGTATCTTTACAATACCGTCACCCATTTCGAGGCGGCAGGCATCCACGACGCGCATCTGTGGGAGATGCAGGAACTGGTCGCCGAGCGGCTCGAACGTCTGGACAGCCCTGCGGTCTAGACGCTTCCCAAACCCGATCGCTGGTGCTAGTCACCCTCGCCAACCCGCAGCTGGGCCCCGAGTCGTGCCGCTGCGGGCTTCCTGTTTTCTTATGAAGCGGAAGGGCTGGCCTTGGCGAAGATCACTACCTCAATTACCGGCGATGCGGCGCTGACGTTCGACGACGTGCTGCTGCAGCCGGCGCGCTCCGAAGTGCTGCCGACCGAAGTCGACATCAGCTCGCGGGTCACCAAGGACATCGCGCTCAATCTGCCGATCCTCAGCGCGGCCATGGACACCGTCAGCGAGCACGCCATGGCCATCGCCATGGCGCAGGCCGGCGGCATGGGCGTCATCCACCGCAACCTCGAGCCGGCCGAGCAGGCCGAACAGGTACGACAGGTCAAGAGCTTCGAAAGCGGCATGGTGGTGAATCCCATCACCATCGGCCCCGAAGCCACGCTCGCCGATGCGCTGGCGCTGATGCGGGCCAACAATATTTCCGGCATTCCGGTGGTGGCCAATGGCGGGCAGGGCGGTCGGGTCACCGGCCGGCTGGTTGGCATCCTCACCAACCGCGACGTGCGCTTCGCGTCAAACGAGCGGCAGAAGATTTCCGAGCTGATGACACACGAGAACCTGGTGACTGTCCGCGACGGCGTCGGCAAGGACGAGGCCAAGTCGCTGCTGCACCGCCACCGTATCGAAAAACTGCTGGTGGTCGATGACGCCGGTAACCTCGTCGGCCTGGTGACGGTCAAGGACATCGAGAAGGCGCAGCTCAACCCGATGGCGGTCAAGGACGCGCAGGGGCGGCTCCGCGTGGCGGCGGCATCGACCGTCGGCGACAAGGGCTACGAGCGCTCGATGGCCCTGATCGAGGCCGGCGTCGACCTGCTGGTCATCGACACTGCGCACGGCCATTCGGTGCGCGTCGCGGAGGCGGTCGAGCGGGTCAAGCGCGAGAGCAACTCCACCCGCATCGTTGCCGGTAACGTTGCCACGGCCGAAGCCGTGAAGGCGCTGATCGATGCCGGCGCGGATTCGATCAAGGTCGGCATCGGCCCCGGTTCGATCTGCACCACGCGCATTGTCGCCGGCGTGGGCGTGCCGCAGCTCGCCGCCATCATGGCGTGCGCCGAGGAGGCCGACCGGAGCGGCGTTCCGGTGATCGCCGACGGCGGCATCAAGTTCTCGGGCGATCTCGCCAAGGCGCTCGCCGGCGGCGCGAGCTGCGCCATGATCGGCTCGCTGCTCGCCGGCACCGACGAGAGCCCAGGTGAGGTCTATCTATACCAGGGCCGCAGCTACAAGGCCTACCGCGGCATGGGCTCGGTGGGCGCCATGGCCCGCGGCAGCGCCGACCGTTATTTCCAGCAGGAGGTGCGCGACCAGCTCAAGCTCGTGCCCGAGGGCATCGAGGGCCAGGTGCCCTACAAGGGTCCGGCCGGTAACGTGCTGCACCAGCTTGCGGGCGGCCTCCGCGCCGCTATGGGGTATACCGGCGCCGCGACGCTCGAGGACTTCCGCGACAACGCCACGTTCGTAAAGATCTCCGGCGCCGCGCTGCAGGAGAGCCACGTCCACGACGTGACCATCACCCGAGAGCCGCCGAACTATCGCGGCGGGGTTTGATGATTGCGCCGGCCTATTGGCTGATCGGTGCCGGGCTGGCGCAGGCGCTGCTGGCACTTGCGCTGCTGTTCCTGCTCGGCACGATCCGCGTCCCGATGGTGCAGCGCCGCGAAGTCCGCCTCGGCGACGTCGCGCTGTCGCGCGACCCTTGGCCGGAGCGCGAAAAGAAGGTGTCGAACGCCTTCGACAATCAATTCCAGTTGCCGCTGCTGTTCTATGCGGGCTGCGGCCTCTCGCTGTATTTCGGCACCATCTGGATCGAGGTCGCGATCGCCTGGCTCTTCGTGGTGACGCGCTGGGTGCATGCGGGAATCTTCGTGACCTCGAACCACGTGGTGCGCCGCTTTACCGCCTACACCGCAGGTTACGCGATACTGAGCGCCTTCTGGCTGGAGTTGCTCGCCCGCACGTTCTTCATCGCCGTCTGGAACCGGGTCTGAGCCATGCGCCTGCCGGGTCGCATGGCCGCCGCCATCGAGGTGATCGCCGACATCGACCGGCGGCACCGGCCGGTGGCCGAAGCGCTGAAGGCCTGGGGGGTCGACAACCGTTTCGCCGGCTCGGGCGACCGCGCCGCAATCGGCAATTTGGTCTACGACGCACTCCGCCGGCGTCTGAGCCACGCGTATGCGATGGGCGCCGACGCCCCACGGGCGCTGGTGCTGAGCGTCGCGGTGCACGACTGGGGCGAGGCGCCGGAAGAGCTGAGCGACCAGTTCGCGCAGGACACGCACGCCCCTGAGACGCTCAGCGCCGACGAGGTCCACCGGCTGAGTACGCCCGACCCGCTGGCCGGAGCCCCCGACCACGTACGGGCCGACCTGCCCGAGTGGACGCTGCCGCTGCTGCCGTTCGGCGATGTGCTTATGGCCGAGGGGCAGGCGATGGCGAGCCGTCCGCCGCTCGATCTCAGGGTCAACACCTTGAAGGCAACGCGCGACAAGGTGCTGAAATCGCTCGAGCGTTTCGGTGCAGTGCCAACCGAGCTCTCTTCGCTGGGCATCCGCATCGCAGCCGGCGCGGGCGATAGCCGCACGCCGAACGTTCAGGTCGAAGAGGGCTTCCTCAAAGGCTGGTTCGAGGTGCAGGACCAGGGCAGCCAGATCGTCGCCGCGCTCGCCGGTGCGCAGCAGGACGAACAGGTGCTCGATCTCTGCGCGGGAGCCGGCGGTAAGACTTTGGCTCTCGCTGCGGCCATGCAGAACAAAGGCCAGATCTTTGCGCACGATAGTGACCGCCACCGGCTGGCGCCGATCTACGACCGGCTGAAGCGAAACGGCGCCCGCAACGTCCAGGTTCGCCCGCCGGGCGCCGGGGCGCTTGATGATCTGATCGGCAAGATGGACCGCGTGGTCATCGACGCGCCGTGCACCGGTTCCGGCACCTGGCGACGGCGGCCGGAGGCCAAATGGAAGCTGACGGCGGAGCAGCTTGCGGCGCGCGTCGCCGAGCAGCGGGCGATCCTCGCCGACGGCGCACGCTACGTCCGGCCGGGCGGCCACCTGCTCTACATAACATGCTCTGTGCTGGAGCCGGAAAACCGAGGGCAGGGCATGGACTTCCTGGCCTTGCACCCCGATTTCCAGCCCGTCGCGCCGGATACTGGCCTGCTGGCCGGCGAGAAGCTCCGTAACCTCGACCCCGGCGTGCTGCTGACGCCAGCCCGCACGCAAACCGACGGGTTCTTTGCATTGTTAATGAGCCGCCGTCCGTAATCCCGCTACGACTCACTGATCCAAATTGCGGCTTCGTTCGTTGGACGGGATATGAGTATGAGCGTCGAAACCAGCCAGCCCCGCTCGTGGCTTGGCCTTGTCGTTTTCCTGCTGATCGTGATGGGCGTCGGCTCCGTCATCGGCTTCGCCAGCGCCCCCGATGCCTGGTACGCCGGCCTTGCCAAGGCACCGTGGAATCCGCCGAACTGGGTCTTCGCCCCGGCGTGGTTCGCGCTCTACGTGATGATCGCCATTGCCGGCTGGCGCAGTTTCAGTGCCGACCCCTCCAGCGGTCAGACCATCGCATGGATCCTCCAGATGATCCTCAACTGGGCCTGGTCGCCGACCTGGTTCACCCTGCACCTGACCTGGCCCGCGTTCGTCTTGATCATCGCCATCCTGGCGCTGGTCCTCGCTTTCATCGTCATCAGCTGGCGTCGCGGCGACAAAGTCTCCGCCTGGCTCTTTGTACCCTATGCCGCCTGGGTCGGTTTCGCCTCGACGCTGAACCTCGCCATCGCGGTGCTGAATTAAGCTCCGGCCGACCGTCAGAAAAGTGTCACATCCATAGCCCAAAAGGATGCACCGCGCGGGCCGGAACGATGCCCGCCGCGGACGCATTGGGGGCAAAGCATGGACAGGCCGTTCGTAGATTTCGCGCTGCTGACGCGGGCGACCGATGAAACCCGCAGCTTCAAGGCCGGCGACACGATCTTTACCGCCGGCGACCACGGCGATGAGTTCTTCGTCGTCCGGTCCGGAAAAGTCAGCGTCAGGCTCGGCAACCGCACCTTGCAGACGCTCGGCGAGGGCGAAATCTTCGGCGAAATGGCCATTGTCGACAACGCGCCGCGCAGCGCCAGCGTCGTCGCCGACACCGACACCGTGGTCGTGCCGGTCGGCGAAAAGCACTTCCTGTTTATGACCAGCGAAGCGCCGTACTTCGCCCTCAGCCTGATGCGCGTGCTGGTGCAACGGCTGCGCCACGCCAACACAGCCCTGCCGGAGTAGCCCAGCCGGACTGGCGGCTTGCGGAATCCGGCGGCGGCCTCTATGTCGCGGCCATGACAGCGTCCGCCCCGCCCGTCGAATCCATCCTCATCATCGATTTCGGCTCGCAGGTGACCCAGCTCATCGCCCGGCGATTGCGCGAAGCCGGGGTCTATTGCGAGATTCATCCCTTCAACCGTGCCGCCGAAGCCTTCGCCGCCATGCGGCCGAAGGGCGTGATCTTTTCGGGCGGTCCGGCCTCGGTACTCGACGAGGGCAGCCCGCGAGCCCCGCGCGAGGTCCTCGACTCCGGCGTGCCGATCCTCGCCATCTGCTACGGCCAGCAGACGCTGGCGCTGCAACTGGGCGGCAAGGTCGAAGGCGGCCATGCACGCGAGTTCGGCCGGGCCGATGTCGAGATCAAGGAGCCGAGCGCCCTCTATGAAGGCGTGTGGGACGTCGGCCAGCGCTACCCCGTGTGGATGAGCCACGGCGACCGCGTCACCGAGCTGCCGGCGGGCTTCAAGGTCGCTGGCACCTCGCCCAATGCGCCCTTCGCCATCGCGGTGAACGAGGACAGCAAGCGCTACACGACGATGTTCCATCCCGAGGTGGCGCACACGCCCGATGGCGGCAGGCTCCTGGCAAACTTCGTCCACAACATCGTCGGCCTCAAGTCCGACTGGACGATGTCGGCCTATCGCAGCCGGATGGTCGAAAAGATCCGCGCCCAGGTGGGCCAGGGCAGGGTGATCTGCGCCCTCTCGGGCGGCGTTGATTCCTCGGTCGCGGCACTGCTGATCCACGAGGCCATCGGCGACCAGCTCACCTGCGTTTTCGTCGACCACGGTTTGATGCGGCTCAACGAGGGCGATGAAGTCGTCCAGATGTTCCGCGACAACTACAACATCCCGCTCGTGCATGTGGATGCGAGCGACACCTTCATTGCAGCCCTCGAAGGCGAGGCCGACCCCGAGACCAAGCGCAAGACCATCGGCCGGCTGTTCATCGAGACTTTTGAGGCCGAAGCCAAAAAGATCGGCGGCGCACAGTTCCTGGCGCAGGGCACGCTCTATCCCGATGTCATCGAGTCCGTCAGTTTTTCGGGCGGCCCGTCGGTCGTCATCAAGTCGCACCACAATGTCGGCGGCCTGCCCGCCCGCATGAACATGCAACTGGTCGAGCCGTTGCGCGAGCTGTTCAAGGACGAGGTGCGGGCCCTCGGCCGAGAGCTGGGGCTGCCCGAGAAATTCGTCGGCCGGCACCCGTTCCCAGGCCCTGGTCTTGCCATCCGCCTGCCGGGTGGCGTGACGCGCGACAAGCTCGACATCCTCCGGCGCGCCGATGCGGTGTATCTGGACGAGATCAGGAAGGCTGGGCTCTACGACAAGATCTGGCAGGCCTTCGCGGTGCTGCTGCCGGTGCAGACCGTCGGCGTGATGGGTGACGGGCGGACCTATGAGTTCGTCTGCGCCCTCCGCGCTGTGACGTCGGTCGATGGCATGACGGCCGATTTCTACCCGTTCGACATGGCCTTCATCGGCAACGTCGCGACGCGCATCATCAACGAAGTTCGCGGCATCAACCGGGTGGTCTACGACATCACCAGCAAGCCGCCCGGCACTATCGAGTGGGAATGAACCCATGGGGATGCGCCACGAAGGAATCGCCAGCCTCGAGCGTCACGCCAAGCGGCTGCTGGCGCGGCAGAACCTCGACCTGCTGAAGCCGCAGCGGATCACTCCAAAGGTCCGTGAGCACGGCGGCTACAAGGTCCGCGATGCGGCGACCGGCAAGATCGTATTTGGCGAGGCAGGGTATGAATTCTCGGCGACGCTCGAGGAGATCGAGGCGTGGCTCGAGGCGCGCGGGGACTCTGGCGCCTAGTTGTCGGTCTCGGTGACGTCTTCGAGTCGCACGAACTTGAAGCCCCTTGCCTTGAGGTCGAGCACGCCGGCGACGACCCCGGCGCCGGCGCTGCGGCCCGGCTGGTTCACATGCGAGATGATGACGTCGCCGCTACGGGCCGCATTGATGCGGGCCTCGGCGACATGCTCGGATGCGCTCGCCCCGAGATCACCGTTGAGCGAATAGCCGCCGAT
>JBDTVO010000073.1:0-11449 GCA_040007135.1 Devosia sp.
TCCGACTACGGACCTTCGGCGGCCTCTGGCTGGAACGGGACGACCAGCGCGTCGGCGAGCCCGAGGAAGCCCTCGACTTCGAACGTGTCTGCCGCGGTAGCGCCGAGCCGGTCGGAAATCTGCCGACGCAGCGGGCGCGGCATCTTGCGCTCGATTTCGAGCCGGATGATCTGGCCGCGCCGGCGCTGGCGCAGGGCGGATTCGTATTCGACGACGAGGTCCGCAGCTTCGTCGTCGATTTCGATTTCGCTGTCGCGGATGATGCGGAAGGCGCCTGAGCCGGCGACTTCGTAGCCGGGAAACATCTTGTGGAGGAACAGGTTGATGAGGGTGTCGATGGTGACGACTTCGACCCGCCCTTCGGTCGCAAGGCCGGACGGCAGGGTGATAAATCGGTCGAGATTGGACGGGACGCGGACCAGTGCCGTGAGGGTCTGGGTGGTGCCGGGCCGGCTCAGCGAGAATGCGAGGGTAAAGCCGAGATTGGGGATGAACGGGAACGGGTGCGCCGGATCGACGGCGATCGGCGTCAGCACCGGGAAGATTTCCTCGCGGAACAGCCGCTGCAGGTAGCGCACCTGGTCGGGTGAGAGGTCATTTGCCTCGTGGATGACGACGTCCTTGGCGAACAGCTCCTCGCGCAGGGTCTGCCAGTGGTCCTGCTGTTCGAGCTGGAGGTGCTGGGCGAGCGTTGCGATCTCTTCAAGCTGTTCGGCCGGCGTCAGGCCGTCGGCGCTCTGCGTCTGCACGCCGGCGCGCAACTGGCCCTTGAGGCCGGCGACGCGGACCATGAAGAACTCGTCGAGGTTGTTGGCCGAGATCGAGACGAAGCGCATGCGCTCGAGCAGCGGGTGATTGGGATTCCCCGCCTCCTCGAGTACGCGCATGTTGAATTGCAGCCAGCTGACCTCGCGGTTGACGAACCGCGCCGGGCTCTGGCGAAGCGCCGCGATGTCGGGCTGGGCCCCCTCGTCGGGGACAATTTCGCCCATTTCGTTCATGTCTCGTCGCCTTCCAGGTCGAGCTCGAGCTGCGCCACGCCTCGTTGAGCCAGGGCCGCCGCTGCAATACGGCGGCTGATCGGCCGGCCGGCGCTCATTGCCATATGGTCCATCAGTTCGGCCAGCGCCACCGCTTCCTCGGGGGCGCGCTCCATGCGCGGCACGAGATAGGCGATCACGCCGGGGTCCACCTGGACCTGCCGATCCTGAAACAGTTTTGCGAACATTTGAGACAGTTCAATGTCGTCGCTCAGGGCGAGCGTGAAGTGCTGGGCGAGTCGGGCGCGCGACTTGAGATCATCGGTGGCAAACGGCCAGTTGGCAATTGCGGTGGCGGTGGTCATGAGCAGCGGACGGCCATCGCGCATCGATTGGTTGAGGAGGTGGAAGAAGGCGGCCTCGTCATAGCCAGCGCGCTCAACGTCCTCGACGACCAGTGGAAACTGGCCCCCCGGGACGTTCGCCAACTCACCGGGCTCGACGAAGGCGGCGCCGGAGCGCTCGGACCAGATGCGGGCAAGGTGAGATTTGCCGGATTTGGCCGGGCCCTCGATGAGGGTCAGGGGACCGGGCCAGGCTGGAAAGGCGCGGATGTGGCCCAGGGCCAGCCGGTTGCCATCGCCTTCGATGAAGTCGGCTTCGAGATGCGAGGGCCGGTGACCGTAGTCGAAGGGCAGTTGGGCGAGCCCCGGGGTCACTTGGCGCGGGTACTCCGCGCGCGGGCCTTCGGTGACGCGGCGGCGGCCGCCGCGGTGGCGGGCACCGCCATGTCAGGAGCAGGCCCGGGGGCGGCGTGGCGCCCGGAGGAGCGCTCGCCACCGTAGAGGATGCTCTGCTTGTAGCGCCGGACAGCGTAGCGGATGAGCGTGGCCGCGATGGCCGACAGCGGCACGGCGAGCACGAGGCCGACAAGGCCGAACAGGAACGCGAAGGCGAACAGCGAGAACATCAGCCACACCGGGTTGATGTTGATGCTCTGCCCCACCAGGCGGGGGTACAGCACGTTGCCTTCGAGGAACGTGCCAATGGCGTAGACGGAAAAGACGATGGCGACGAACCACCAGTTGGGCGCGAACTGGACCAGGGCAATGGCCATCGCCACCACCAGGCCGCTGAGGAAGCCGAGGAACGGCACGAAGCTCAGCAGGCCGGTGAGGAGCCCGATGGCCAGGCCGAAATTGAGCCCGGTGAGCGACAGGGCGGTCGTGTAGTAGATGCACAGGGCGAGCACCACACCGCCCTGCCCGCGGATCACCCCGGCAATCGCCGTATTGATCTGGTCGAGGACCTGGCGGATTTCGCGGCGATGCTCGCGGGGCAGGAGTTCATCGACCGACTTCACCATGCGGTCCCAGTCGATGAGCAGGTAGAAGGCGACGACCGGGGTCAGGAACAGCACGGCGATGGTGTTGAGCACCGTGAGGCCGCTGGCGGCGATCTGGCCCGTTAGGTTGCCGATGAATTCGACGCCGGTGCCGATGAACTGCGAGAAGCTCTTTTGCAGCTCGGCAACCTGCACCGGGCCGAGCCAGTCGCTGAGTTGCGGCGTCAGCGACTGCACCAGGTTCTGCAGATTGCCCGCGTATTCCGGCAGGCGCGCGGCGAGTCCCGCGACCTGACTGGCGATGACGGGGATGACGAGGATGAGCAGCGCGACGATGACGCCGACGCCGGCAAGCAGCACGATGGCGCTGGCCCAGCCGCGCTTGAGACCAAGCCGGATGGCGGCGTTGACCAGCGGATTGAGGATGTAGGCGAGCGCGATCCCCAGCACGAACGGCAAGAGGATCGGGCGGAACAGCCAGATGAGCAGGATCACGACGGCCGTGAACCCCACCCAGACCAGCACCTGTGTCCTGAGGGTCATTCCGCTCCTGCCCTTGCGCCTAGAGGGTCGAGCCGCTATCAGCGCGGCGAGCCATCCCGCCTCCGAAACCTGCGATCCGCGCCCATGTCCGACGCATCGAATCTGCCATCAAACGGGCTGAGCTACAAGCACGCGGGTGTCGACATCGATGCCGGCAACGCCTTGGTGGAAGCCATCAAGCCGGCAGTGCGCTCCACGCGTCGCCCCGGTGCGGACGCCGAACTCGGCGGCTTCGGGGGGCTTTTCGACCTCAAGGCCGCAGGTTTCATCGATCCGGTGCTGGTAGCCGCCAATGACGGCGTCGGGACCAAGCTGAAGATCGCCATCGACACCGACAGCCACGCGACGATCGGCATCGACCTCGTCGCGATGTGCGTCAACGACATCGTGGTCCAGGGTGCCGAGCCGCTGTTTTTCCTCGACTATTTCGCCACGGGCAGGCTCGACGTCGATACCGGCAGGGCGATAGTCGAAAGCATCGCCGAGGGGTGCCGGATCGCGGGCTGTGCGCTGATCGGTGGCGAGACGGCCGAGATGCCGGGGATGTACCACGACAAGGACTACGACCTCGCGGGCTTTGCCGTCGGCGCCGCCGAGCGCGGGACGCTGCTGCCGCGGCCGGACGTCGCCGTCGGCGATGTGATCGTCGCGATGGCGTCCTCGGGCGTCCATTCCAACGGCTTTTCGCTGGTGCGCAAGATCGTCGAAATCTCCGGGATCGACTGGTACCTGCCTGCACCGTTCGATCCGCACCGCACGCTTTCGGGCGCGCTGCTGACGCCCACCCGCATCTACGTGAAACCGATCCTGTCGGCGCTGAAGTCGGGACTGCCGATCAAGGCGCTGGCGCACATTACCGGAGGCGGGTTCATCGACAATATCCCGCGCGTGTTGCCGGACGCGGTGGCGGCCCATATCGATCTTGGCGCGGTGACCGTGCCAAAAGTCTTCGGCTGGCTGTCGCGCGTCGGCGGCATGGGCGAGCGCGAAATGCTGCGCACCTTCAACTGCGGCGTCGGCATGATCTGCGCCATCGCCGCCGCCGAGGCCGAACGGCTCGTCGCCCACCTCAACGCCCAGGGCGAGGCTGCCGCCGTCATCGGCAGCATCGCCGAACGGACGGGTGAGCCGGTGACGTTTTCGGGCAAGCTCGCGCTGTGACCGATAAGAAGCGGGCCGCGATCCTGATCTCGGGGCGCGGCTCGAACATGACCGCGCTGGTCGAGGCGGCACGGGATCCGGCCTATCCCGCCCAGATCGTCGGCGTCTTCTCCAATCGCGCTGAAGCGCCGGGCCTGCAATATGCCTGGCTCGCCGGCATTCCCACCGCCACGGCCTCGCATAAGGACTTCCAGTCCCGCGATGCGTTCGAAGCTCACGTCCAGTCCGTGCTCGAGGGCTGGAACGCCGAGATCGTCTGCCTCGCCGGGTTCATGCGGCTCCTCTCGCCGGAGTTCTGCGCGCGCTGGGCTGGCAGGCTCATCAATATCCACCCCTCGCTGCTGCCAAAGCATAAGGGGCTCCACACGCATGAGGCGGCGCTTGCCGCGGGCGACGTGGAACACGGCTGCACGGTCCATTTCGTCACGCCGGGGATGGATGAGGGGCCGATCATCGCGCAAGCGCGGGTGCCGGTGCTGCCGGGTGACACCGCCGACGTGCTGGCCGCCAGGGTGCTAGCCGAGGAGCACAGGCTCTATCCGAAGGCGCTGGCGATGCTGGCCCGGGGCGAAATCGCGCTTCCGTTTCAGGCCAAGTAAGGCTGAACGACGCGCGTTACCGCTCGCGGGCGCTGGTGGCGTGGCCGGGCGAGTGCATCACCGGAATTGATCCCGGCCATCGTCAAAATCGGTTCGACCCGACTCCGGCCGGTGCTTAGGCTGGTGGTCGAGGAGTCTTCCCATGCCGTTGCGATACTGGGTGCTGATTATCGGGCTCGGCGCCGTATGGGGCTGCTCGTTCCTGTTCAACGCCATCCTCATTCGCGAGATCAGCCCGCTCTGGGTCTCGGCCGGGCGCGTCACCATCGGCGCGCTGATCTGCTGGGTGTATTTTGCGGCGACGCGGAAGCGCCTGCCCACCGACTGGCGCATTTATCGCGACCTATTGCTCCTGGGCGTGCTGAACTACGCCATCCCGTTCGCGCTGTTCCCGTTTGCAGAGCAGCACGTGGCGAGCTCGATCATCGGCGTCATCAACGGCATGACGCCGATGACCACGGTCATCGTCAGCCAGTTCTGGCGCGGCGGCGAGAAAGCCAACTGGAACAAGGTTCTGGGCGTGCTGATCGGGTTCGCCGGCGCAATCCTCCTGGCATCGCCTTCGTTCGGCGCGGGTTCCACCGAGATCGTCGCGCTGCTGGCGGCGCTGGTGGCCACCCTCTGCTACGCGCTGACGCTGAACTATGCCCGGCGGTTCAAGGTGGTCGATTCCACCGCCGTGGCGTCCATCTCGCTGAGCTGGGCGGCGCTGCTGATGGTGCCGGTGTCGCTGGTCATTTCGGGCCTGCCCGTGATCACGCGGATCGAAACGTGGGGGGCGCTGTTCGGCATCGCGGTGTTCTCGACCAGCTTCTCGTTCCTGCTGGTCTACTGGCTGCTGCCGCGGGTTGGTGCGACCAACCTGTCGCTCAACACCTTCATCACGCCGATCTCGGCGATCCTGCTTGGCGTGCTCGTGCTGCACGAGGCATTCCAGCCCGTGCAGATCGCCGGCATCGTGGTGATCTTCATCGGGCTGGTGGTGATCGACGGGCGGCTGGTGAAACGGTTCCTGCCGGCGCCGGCCTAGTCCTCGTCCCGCAACAAGCGCTCGTCTGGGGGCATCACAGTTGGCAGTGGTGTGGCTCGCTCACCGCGACTGTCCCGCTTCCGATACTTGCTCTGGTATTCCCGGCGCTGCTTCGCGACCTCGTAGAGAACTATTCCCGAGCTAGTCCCAAGGTTGAGGCTCTCGATCATGCCGAACATCGGAATAGCTATGCACATTTCGCTGCGCTCGACCGCAAGAGCACTGATCCCACGGCTTTCGTTTCCGAACCAAACAGCAAGCTTAGTATAACGAGTGTAGTCTCCGTCGTTCAGAAAGATGCTGGCCTTGCCTTTCACGTGCGGCGAGGTTGCGACCGATACGAAACCCTTGCTTTCGAGGTGAGCCAGACAGGCTTCAGTGCTGTCGAAGCGGCGGACGAACGTCCATTTTACAGCGGACACAGAGGTACTGGAGAGCGACGGCCTCGTGCGCATGTCCTGCCAGTCGTCCGGCAAGGACTTGCGAGGGTCGACTACGTATACTTTCTCGACACCAAGCGCGTTGACGTTTCGAATGACCGTGCCGATGTTCTTGATGTCGCGCGGATCCTCGATAACCGCTATGAGGTTCTTGCACCGAAAGTTCCTGATCGCGTCGGCTCGCGTGCGGACCGAAGGCTTCGATCGCTTTGGTTCATCGACCGCCTCTGCCAACTATAGCCCCAGCTTCCGCTTGAGGATTTCGTTCAGCGCCTGCGGGTTGGCCTTGCCGCCACTGGCCTTCATGGCCTGACCGACGAACCAGCCGATCAGCGTCGGCTTGGCCTGCACCTTGGCGACCTGATCGGGGTTGGCGGCGATGATCTCGTCGACCACTTTCTCGATGGCGCCGAGGTCGGTCACCTGCTTCATGGCGTTCGACGATTTCGGCAGGGTCGCCCTCGGGCTCCTCGGCGATGATCACCTGCAGCAGATCCTTGGCGATCTTGCCCGAGATGGTGCCTGCCGCAACCAGATCGACGATACCGGCGACCTGGCCGGGCTGGATGTGCGTCTCCCAGGCGCTCAGCCCCTGGCTGTTTGCATAGGCGGCGATGTCGCCGGTCAGCAAATTGGCGACCGCCTTGCCGTCGCGCCTGGCGCCGCCGAAGGAGGCGGCCGCCTCGTAGTAGTCGGCGGTCTCGCGCTCGAGCGTCAGCACCATCGCGTCGTAGGGCGTGACGCCGTAGTCGCGGATGAAGCGGTCCTGCTTTTCGTCGGGCAGCTCGGGCAGGTCGCGGGCCAGGTTGTCGATGAAGGCCTGATCGAATTCGAGCGGCAGCAGGTCGGGGTCGGGGAAATAGCGGTAGTCGTGCGCTTCTTCCTTCGAGCGCATCGAACGGGTTTCGCCGAGCTTAGGATCGAACAGGCGCGTCTCCTGGTCGATGCTGCCGCCATCCTCGAGGATATCGATCTGGCGGCGCGCCTCGTATTCGATGGCCTGCCCGGCAAAGCGGATCGAGTTGACGTTCTTGATCTCGCAGCGGGTGCCAAATTCGCCGCCGGGCTTGCGCACCGAGACGTTGACGTCGGCCCGCATGGAACCCTGTTCCATATTACCGTCGCAGGTGCCGAGATAGCGCAGGATGGCGCGCAGCTTGCTGAGGTAGGACTTGGCCTCGTCCGATGAGCGGAGGTCGGGCTTGCTGACGATCTCCATGAGCGCGACGCCGGAGCGATTGAGGTCGACGAAGCTCATGTTGGGGTGCTGGTCGTGGATCGACTTGCCGGCGTCCTGTTCGAGATGCAGGCGCTCGATGCCGATCTCGATGGGCGCGCCATCGCCCATGTCGAGCAGAACCTTGCCTTCGCCGACGATGGGGTCCTTGTACTGGGAAATCTGGTAGCCCTGCGGCAGGTCCGGGTAGAAGTAGTTCTTGCGATCGAAAATCGAGCGCTGGTTGATCGCGGCTTTCAGCCCGAGGCCGGTTCGCACGGCCTGGCGGACGCACTCCTCGTTGATCACAGGGAGCATGCCGGGCATGGCTGCGTCGACGAAGCTGACGTTGGAATTGGCGGGACGGCCGAACTCGGTGGAGCTGCCCGAGAACAGCTTGCTCTCGGAGGTCACCTGGGCATGGACCTCCATGCCGATGACGATCTCCCAATCGCCGGTCTGGCCCTTGATGAAGCTCTTGGGGTTGGGTGTACGCGTGTCGATGAGGGTCACTGGTTACTCGATGTCGTCGATGGGGCCGTGCCAGGGATCGAGGCGCTTTTCGAGCCGGACGCTCATCTGGCTGTCGTGGCCCGGGCGGCCGTCGGTTTTGAGGGCGAGGATCTGGTAGCCCTGGTGCTGGTAGAAGTTCACTGCACGCACGTTGTCGGCGAGCGTGTCGAGCTGGATGCGGTCGGCGCCTTCGAGCTCGAGCAACGATTCCATGCGCCTGAGCAGGGACGACCCCACCCCCTGGTTCTGCAGCAGAGGCGCGACGAAGAGGTAGGGGATGTAGGCCCTCCCCCTCAGCCGCTGGCACCAGCCGGCGACGACGCCGTTCACCTCGGCGACGATGACGCGATCAAGCCCCTCGCGGACGGCACTCGCCAGCCGATGCCGTTCGGTGGTGGGCGATGCCGCGCCGCTGCCGAGGAAGGGCAGCAGGTCGCGTTCCCAAGCGACGAAGGCGATGTCGGCGAGGGTTTCTATGTCGGTCGGCACCGCTCTGCGAATGATGGTGTTGAGAGACATGGGAGTTGCCTACCTGCTGCCGCGTCGCGCGACGATGATGCCTTTTTCGTAGTTCACGTTCCAGTCGATTAGCGTCTTCCAGATGAGCTCGGCCTGATCCTCGTCGAGACCCAATTCTTCTGCCCGCTTTCGCTGTTTGTCGAGCACGGCCTTGATGCGCACCGGGTCATGCGCCTCATGCGGATCTGTCTTGATCTGTGCCATCCGGGTCACATAGCGGTGCCGTTCGGCAAACAGCTTCAGCAGTTCCTGGTCGATGCGGTCCAGTTCGGCGCGCACGTCTTCCTTGGTCAGGCAGTTGTCGGGGGCTTTGATCAAGGCGGCGCTCGCAACTCGGGATTTCACTTCTGCTGGTCTGCACGTCCCCGGCGGCGATTTCAACCGGGCTTTCAAGGCCTCGCATCTTGTTCGACAGCGAGTCACAGGTGTACGCTTGCCCGGCGGGAGCTAAGCGCTTGAAGTGAGGGGGCAATCATTCTTCGTCTTGCAATAATGGTAGCGGCCACGAGTCTCTCGGCGGCGGCTTTTGCGGCCGATGCGCCGTCGGTCGAATTCGGCAAACACATCTCCATCGTCGGCGGCTGTCACGACTGCCACACGGCCGGTTACGCCGAGAGCGGCGGCAAGATCGATCCCGACAAGGCGCTGCAGGGAAACCCAGTCGGGTACACCGGACCTTGGGGCACGAACTTCGCCAAAAACCTGCGCATCACGGTCTCGACGATGAGCGAAGACGACTGGGTCGCCTTCGCCAAGGCGTTCGAGGCCGGCCCGCCGATGCCATGGTTCAACGTGCACGAGCTCAGCGAGGTCGAGAGCCGCTCGCTCTAAGAATACATCAAGTCGCTCGGGCCGGCCGGGCCGCAGGCACCGGCCGACATCCCGCCCAAGGGTTGATCCCTTTTTTCGCCAGCGCTATTCACAACCCGTTCAGCGGCAGCGCGTTAGTGCGTCCGCTCGGAGTACGACCTATGACTAGCATTGTGGAGACCTGCTAGGACCTCATCCGGTTGCGGATGAGGTTTGGGAACAGGCGCCGCTCAGCGTGATGCGGGCGGCTGCTCGGTATTGTTTCCGGGTCACCACTCCAATGGACATTTCCAGAGACGAACAGCGGGTGCTGCACGCCCTCGCTCAGGGCGGATTCATCAAACCGCTGAAGACCACCAGGGGCCGCATCGGCGGACTCGAACTCTACAATCGCGACGGCTGGCTGATGCCGACCCCGCCCCTCCTGCTGTTCAAGAAACTGCAGCGCAAGAAGGCGATCAAGTCACAGAACAGCGAGCCCTATCGCATCACTCGGCGTGGGCTCGAGCTGGTTCGGAGCGAAGTCGACAATCGGTAAGGCTGCGCTGGCTGAACACCCCCTCTCTACAAGTGAGGGGGTGTTGGGTCCCTTCACTCAGTGCTTGGTGACACCGCTCAGGGCGGAGGCGATGACTTCCCACTCGGCCTTGACGTTAGGGGCTGAGCGCCGCTTGCCGGCGCGGCGATACCAGTAGTCGGCATTGCCCATGTCCGCCTCGATCCAGTGCAGCAGCGCATGGACCCAGTCGAATTCCATAGTGCCTTCCATTGCCTGGACGATAGTGTGGGCCTCTTCCCACTCCGGCCCGACGCGAAACTCGCCCTTGCGCACCCACCACAAGGCCTGGAGCGGCTTGGGCATGTCCTTGGGCACGTCCTTCCAGTCGGCAGTCGAGAAAATGTCGGTCGTCATGGTCACCACCACTTCTCCGGGGCGAACTCTATCCCGGCCGAGCGCTCGAGAACACGGCCCGCAGCAAACAGTGTTTCCTCGTCGAACGGGCGGCCGATGAGCTGGAGGCTCAGCGGCAGGCCAACGTGGTCCTTGCCGGCGGGCACGGCGATGCCCGGCAGGCCGGCCATGTTCACGGTCACGGTGAAGACGTCGTTGAGGTACATTTTCACCGGATCGGCTTTCATGTCCTCGTCGCCGACGCCGAACGCGGCGCTCGGCGTGGCTGGGGTGAGTATCGCGTCGACGCCGTCGGCGAAGGTCTGTTCGAAGTCGCGCTTGATCAGGGTCCGGACCTGCTGCGCGCGGACGTAGTAGGCGTCGTAGTAGCCGGCGCTGAGGACGTACGTGCCGATCATCAGCCGACGCCGGACCTCGGGGCCAAAGCCCTCGGCCCGGGTCAGCTCGTACATATCGGTGATGTCCTTGCCGGTAACGCGGAGGCCATACTTGACGCCGTCGTAGCGGGCGAGGTTCGACGAGGCCTCCGCCGGGGCCACGATGTAGTACGCAGGCAGGGCATATTTCGTGTGCGGCAGCGAGATATCACGAATCGTGGCGCCTTCCGATTTCAGCCAGTGAACGCCGCGCTGCCACAGGGCCTCGATCTCTTCGGGCATGCCGTCCATGCGGTATTCCCGGGGAATGCCGATAGTGAGCCCCTTCACGCCGCGCTCGACGGCGGCGGCGAAATCGGGGACCGCTAGCTCGACGCTGGTGGAATCCTTCGGATCGAAGCCTGCCATCGAGCTGAGCATGATGGCGGCGTCCTCGACGGTGCGGGCGATCGGGCCGGCCTGGTCGAGGGAGGAGGCGAAGGCGACGATGCCCCAGCGCGAGCAGCGGCCGTAGGTGGGCTTGATGCCGACGGTGCCGGTAAAGGCGGCCGGCTGGCGGATCGAGCCGCCAGTGTCGGTGGCGGTGGCGGCGGTGCAGAGCCAGGCGCTGACGGCAGCGGCAGAGCCGCCTGAGGAGCCGCCGGGGACGAGGTTGGCGTTGCTGTTTTTGCTGCGCCAGGGGTTTACGACGGGGCCGTAGTAGGAGGTCTCGTTGGACGACCCCATGGCGAACTCGTCCATGTTCAGCTTGCCGAGCATCACGGCGCCGTCGCGCCAGAGCTGGCTGGTGACGCTGCTTTCATATTCGGGTTTGAAGCCATCAAGGATGTGGCTCGCTGCCTGGGTGTGGGCGCCCTTGGTCGCGAACAGGTCCTTGATGCCAAGCGGAACGCCCTCGAGCGGGCCTGCTTCGCCGGCCGCGAGGCGGCCGTCGCTGGCGCGGGCCATCTCCAGTGCGCGATCGGGGGTGACCGCGACATAGGCGTTGAGCTTGGGGTTGGCG
>JBDTVO010000074.1:0-11443 GCA_040007135.1 Devosia sp.
CGCTCGCCGGTGCCGTCGCTTTGCTTGACCCCGAGACGATCGTCCTCGCTGGCGGCGTGGCGGAGGCGCTGGACGTCCTCGCCCAGCCCATTGTCGCCGCGCTGCGGCGCCATGTGCCGCGACACCTGCGGGACATCGACATCCGCGCGGCACGCTTTGGGGCACGTGCCGGACTGGTTGGCGCAGCCGTCGCGGGTTCCCGCGGACAGGACTGGAGGCAGACGCATGGATGAGCCGGCCAGTCTCCAAAAACCAGATCGACGTCGGCCCGAGCCCCTCTGGCATCAGGCCGAGATGGCACTCCGTAGTCTGATCGAAGCCGGGCAGTGGGGCGCCGGATCGCAAATCCCCAACGAGGACCGACTGGGCGAGATGCTCGGCATCTCACGCATCACGCTGCGCCACGCACTGCGCAATCTCGAGGACGCCGGGCTTTTGCGCCGCGCGCATGGCCGCGGCACCTTCGTGCGATCGGCGACGGTCATTGCAGGCGTGCGCGGACTGACCAGCTTTACCGACGAGATGCGAACGCTGTCGCTGGCAGCGAGCACGGTTCTGCTGGCGGCAGACCGGATCGCGTCCACGGCCGACGTCGCCGATGCGCTCGAAATCGCGCCAGGCGAGACCGTCGTGCGGTTGAAGCGGCTGCGGCTGGGCAACGGATTGCCGATCGGCATCCAGACCAGCCACCTGCCGGAAGCGCGCGTCCCACTTCTGTTCGAAGAGTCGGCCAGCGTGCAGTCGCTCTACAATTGGCTGAAGCAGCGCTGCGACATCGTGCCGATCAAGGCCAAGGAAGTGTACCGCGTGGGGCGTGTCGCCGCTGCCGATGCGGCCGCCATCCAGCTTCCCGTCGATACGCCTGCCTTCGAGGTCGAGCGCATTGCGTTCGATGCAGCAGGGCCATTCGAGTACACGCTCTCGACGATGCGCGCCGACCGCTACGAAATCCGCTCCGTCCTCTACATCTAACCCATCGCGTTGAAAGGCTTCTCCATGTCCACTCTCTACATCAGCCGTCTGGTCAAAATCGCGGAAGCAATGGCCACCGCCAACGCCGAGGCCTTTGACAGAGCCTCGTCGGCGATCTGCGAGACACTCGCCAACAAAGGGCTGGTGCACCTCTATGGCTCCGGGCACTCCGTGCTGCCGGTGCAGGAGACTTTCCCGCGCTACGGCTCCTATGTCGGCTTCAATCCACTGACCGACCCGCGCGTCATGTGGCACAATGTGCTGGGTGCCGGTGGCGTGCGCGAGCTGCTCTGGCTCGAGCGGACCGAGAAGTACGCCGAGAAGTTTCTCGATCATCAGCCGCTCAATGCCGGCGACACCATCGTCATCTTCGGCCATTCCGGGAGCAATTCTTCCGGCATCGACGCCGCCCTCTATGCCAAAGAGCGCGGGCTGACAGTCATTGCCATCACGGCAAAGTCCAACGCGAGCAAGCCGGCGACGCACAGCTCCGGCAAGCGCCTTCCACATGCGGCGGATATCGTCATCGACACCGGGGCACCGGTGGAAGATGCCATCGTGCCGATCAAAGGCTGGTCACGCCCGGTGGCCGGATCCTCGACGGTGCTGGCGATGATCATGATGCATGAGCTCGTCGCCGAGAGCGCGCAAAAGCTCGCCGACCGCGGCATCGAGCTGCCGGTCTTTGCTTCGCCGACCATCCCGGGGGTCACGCTGCACGACACCGACATCATCTACGGCGTCTATCGCGAGCGCATGCTCGAGGCGCAGCAGAAGCACCTGCCGCAGTTCAAGAAGACCATGGCTGCGGAAGGCTGATGGCCGTGTCGTCGGGTTACGACCCTGCGGTGACGTCCACCGGGCGATGAGCACCTCGCCGCTCATCGCCTTCGTCGGGGCGCGCATTTTCGACGGAAACGACTGGCACGAGTCGGCGTTGCTCGTTCGCGACGGAAAGGTGGAGCGGATCGGGCCGCCGCCCGACGACTGTAGGCTCGTCCATGTGCCGGGCGGGTGCATCGCTCCCGGTTACGTCGACCTGCAGGTCAATGGCGGTGGTGGACATCTGGTCGGGGCGCGGACCGATGTCGAGCAACTGCGCGCGATCTGCGCCACGCATGCCCGGTTTGGCGTCACAGCACTGTTGCCGACGCTCATCACCAGCAGCACTGCCGTGCTCGAGCAGGTGCTCGATGCGGGCATCGCTGCTTCGCGGCAGGGCGTGCCCGGCTTTCTCGGCCTCCATATCGAAGGCCCGCATCTTTCAGTTGCCCGCAAGGGTGCGCACGATCCAGGTCACATCCGGCCGATGGGTGAGGATGACGTCGTGCGGCTGGAACGCGCCCGGCAGGTGCTCCCACATCTGCTGGTGACGGTCGCTCCCGAAAGCGTGACGCCCGAGCAGATCGCCCGGTTGGTCCGTGCCGGAGTCGTTGTCAGTCTCGGCCACACCGACGCGAGTTTCGACGTGGCGCTGACGGCATTTCGCGCCGGCGCGAGCATGGCGACACATCTGTTCAACGCGATGAGCCAGATCGGCAACCGCGACCCGGGTGTTGCCGGCGCGGCACTGCACTACGGGGCGGTCAGTGCCGGCCTCATCGCCGACGGCATCCACGTTCATCCGGAGACGGTGCGCATTGCGCTCACCGCCAAAGCCGGGCCGGGGCGGATTTTTCTCGTTTCCGACTCCATGTCGCAGGCGGGGACGGACATCGAAACGCTGACGCTCGACGAGCGGACCATCTATCGACGCGATGGAGCGCTTCGACTGGCTGACGGCAAGCTCGCCGGGGCGGACCTGACGCTCGATCGGGCCGTGTCCAATGCCCACCGAATGGTCGGCCTCGACACTGGCCGCGCCCTGGCAATGGCAACGTCCGATCCCGCGGCCGCGCTTGGCGCCGCCGACCAGGGGTCGTTGCGTCCCGGCCGGCCAGCCTCGTTCGTCCTGCTCGACGATGATTTGCGCGTTCGCCAGACATGGCTCGCCGGCAGTCCGGTCGAGGCTGCTTCCATCCGGCAGAAGGACTTGCACGTTAACGTTCATGCCGAATGTTGATTTGGTGGCTGAGGTATGAGCAGGTCGCCCCTCACAACGAGGAGAATCGGACCATGCCCGACTGGCGTCAACACAGGACACTCGGCTCGACCTATCTCAGCGTCAGCGGGCTTTGCATCGGCACCAGCCCGCTCGGCAGCATGCCCGATACGTATGGCTATGCGGTGGAGGAGGAGCGCGCGGTCGCAACCGTGCGGGCCGTCCTCGATAGCCCCATCAACTTCCTCGACACATCCAACGCCTATGGCGCAGGGCGGTCCGAGCAGCGTATCGGGGCTGCGCTTCGGGCAACCCCGTTGCCCGCCGGCTTCGTGATCGCGACCAAGGTCGATGCCGATCCGCGCACCGGGGATTTTTCCGGTGAGCGCGTCATGCGCTCATTCGAGGAAAGCCTCGAGCGGATGGGGCTCCAATCGGTCGATCTGCTGCACCTGCACGATCCGGAGTTTCACATCGACTTCGATGCGGCGATGGCGCCGCAGGGCGCCGTGAACGCTCTGGTGCGGCTGCGTGAAAGTGGTCGCGCGCGCTACATCGGGGTCGCGACCGGCACCATCTCGGTGCTGACGAGCTATGTCGAGACCGGTATCTTCGACGTGGTGCTCAACCACAATCGCTACACGCTCGTCGATCGCTCTGCGGAGCCACTGATGGAGGCGTGCGCGCGCCGCAATATCGGCTTCATCAATGGCGCACCCTATGGCGGCGGCATCCTCGCGCGCGGCAGTGCATCGACGTCGCGATACGGTTACGCACCTGCTCATCCCGAGGTGCTGCGTGCGGTGAAGGCAATGGAAGCCGCGTGTGCCCGTCACGGCGTACCGCTTGCGGCGGCGGCGCTGCAGTTCTCGCTACGCAATCCGGTGGTTGCGTCGACGGTGGTGGGCCTCTCCAGTCCGGCGCGGCTTGAGGAGACCGCGGCGCTCGCCGATGTCGCGATTGCCCAGACGCTGTGGGATGAGCTGGAAACCCTGGCGCCGCCGCGCGAGACCTGGCTCGCCTAGCGCGCCGGGCTCTGGCCCGCTGACGGCGCGGCGAATTTCAGCAACTCGATGGTCAGGCCCAAATGGCGGGTTTCGCCGGGCGTGAGGGTCGGGAACACCAGCACTCCGTCGCCTCGCACCGTCAGCGCCGTCGATGGTTCAAGTCCCAGGACATAGTGACCAGCGGCGTTGGCGAGCTGCCAGCGGACCAATGTAGGCATGGCTTTGGCATCCCAGCGGAGGCGGACGCCCCCGGCGCACTCATGGGCCAGGTGCGGATTGACGATCTCAGCGCTGCCGTTGCCGGTGCTGTCGGGCGTCGTGGCGTAGATCGTGACCACCTGCTGCGTGCCGGCGACGGGGGGCAGGATGCCGTCCGGCGGGCGGTCGCCCGATAGCGGTTCGCCACCGACGACGATCTTGGCCCCCGGCGCGAATACCGGCCAGCCAACATTGACGTGGTACATGACGGCCAGCGGGCTCGGCGCATAGCCGTGATTGGTGACGCTGTCTTCAATCCGAACCTCGGTACTGCCGTGGCGCAGGCTGATCCGCCGCGACAGGACGAGATGTTCGCCAAAGACTGCGACCTGGGCCACCGTGCCGGCAACGAAGGCCTCGAGCTCACCGTCCTTCTCGATGACGCCGTAGGCGCTCAAGGTCGCCGGAATGCCGCTCGCCCGACCGTGCATGGGCAAATGTTCGCTGGGTCGCGGCTCATAGTTGAAGCGCGATGCGTCACGGTCGCTTGGTTGGCCGAAATGGTCGAGGCCGCATGTGGTCAACAGCCCGCCGTGAAAGCTGCGCAGGAACTCGCTGCCGCGCGCTTCGCCGAGGGACGGCGCGACCACCCCGACCGGCGAGGCCCAGGCCATCGGAATCTGCTCGATCCGAGCCCGGCCGATGTCGAGGCCCCGATCGACCAGCACTTCGAGCGAGACGCGGTCGTTCTGCAGCAGCACACAGCGCACGCCACGGGCCCGTCCATCCTCGCGCACCACGAGATCGGCGGACATCACCTGCTGTGTGAGGCCCACGTCATGGGCCGCCTGCGATACCGGCTGGAGTCGGCCGAAGGAATAATCGGTCGTGGTCATGCGCGCGCGGCCTCGCTGACGATGGCCTCCAGCGGCTTGCGGATGGCACAAGCCTCAAACCGGAACGAGCCGGCGAGTTGCACGAGAGCCGCCTCCTCCAGTGGCGCGACCAGCCGCTTCACCTCGTCGAGCAACGGCTCAGCAAGCATGATGCTGCGGAACAGTGTCGCAATCCAGTCGTCGACGCCGAACGGGTAGGGATCGAAGTCCGGATACTCGGTCTTGACCAGGCCTTTCACCGGCTCGATCACGTTGCCGATGCCGCGATCGATGGCGCCCCAGCCCTCCGCACCCAACCGCGCCTTCTTGTCGAGCAGCGGCTGCATCAGCCGGCGCCACGGGCTTTGTGAAACGACCGAGACCAGAGCCTGCTCGCCCATGTCTTTGTACGCCCAGATCGACCAGCTCGCCCCGTGGGCGTTGTAGATCTCGAGCTGATCCCGCATGAGCTGATAACGCTCCTCGAGATTGCCGGAGGCAGCCGGATAGATCGGCCCGAATTCCGCGATCCAGATCGGCGTCCCCGTTTCCCGCATGAACTCGGTGCGTTTGAGGAACGTCTCCTCGACATGGGCGCGATCGACATAGACGCCGCGGCTGATGCCGGGGTAGGGCCCGCCGTCGGCGAAGCCGGGCAGCTTGTAGTCGTGGGCAGCGTAGACGGTGTTCTCGTGGATGGTCTTGAAGGCGGAAAAATCGGTGGCGTAACGGTTGCCATCGAGGAAGATCACATGCCGCGGGTCGATGGCGCGGATGGCAGCGACGGCGCGATCGTAGAACGGGCCGACGATCTCATTGGACTCGTCGCCGGGCTCGTTGAGGACGTTGTAGCCGGCAACGGCCGGCTCATCCTTGTAGCGTTCGGCGAGAACCTCCCACAGCCAGATCGCCCGATCCTGGAACTGACGCTGCTGCCAGAAATGCGCGATGTGGGAGGAATTGTCGCTGTGCCAGTGCTGGTTCTGCGAGCCCGGAACGGAGTGCATGTCGAGGACGGCATAGAGGCCGTTGGTCTTGCACTGGGCGATGGCCCGATCGAGAAGGCGAAGTCCCTCCGGCTTGATCCGGAACGGTTCGGCGTCGCTCTCGAAATGCCGATAGTTGAATGGAATGCGGATCGCGTTCGTGCCAAGCGATGCGAGGTAGGCGCAATCGGCATCGTTGAAGAACGCCTCCATGTAGGCGTCGAAAAACACTTTGTAGCGCTCGGGTCCCAGGGCCTTCAACATTGCCGCCCGGAAATTGCTTTCCGAGCTCGGATAGCCCGAGAGGAAATTCTCCATGTTCATCCAGCCGCCGACATTGTAGCCGCGCAGCGTGACGGTGTTGCCGCCGCCGACAAGGCGATCGCCCTCGACTTTCAGCCAGTCCATGGAAGTCTCCTCCGTCCGGCTTGCTTGCGATGCGCCGGATGTCTCGCAGAGAGACTTATCGCGACTTTGCGTGAACGTTCAAGCTCGTTTGCCCCGACAAGGCCAGCACAGTGGACATAAGCCAGGTTTGCAGCCACCTGAAGCTGCAGCCGACCTCAACCGTGAACGTTAAACTCCTTGCTTGACTCGGCCAGCGTATCAGGGGACTCATCGGCCTGCAGGATGGCGCTGCAACGAGACCTTGCTGACCCCAGCCTCAAGAGACAAGACATGCCCAATGCGATCGTCACTGGCGCCAGCCGCGGTATCGGTGTTGCCCTCAGCAAGGCGCTGGCAGGTGCCGGTTTTCACGTCGAGGCGCTGGCCCGCGACCTTCCGGCCATGGAAGTCGCCTATGGCGGCGAAATCGCCAGCGGGCAGGTGACCTGCACCGAGCTCGATATCCTCGATGCGACGGCGGTGGATGCGTTCTTCGCGTCCCGCTACGGCAGCGGCCAGTCTCTCGACCTGGTGTTCAACAATGCCGGCCGCTTCGTCAGCCTGGCGCCGCTGTGGGACGCTGACAGGACCGACTGGTGGAGCGACATCGAGGTCAATCTGCGCGGCACCTTCAACGTGCTTGGCGCTGCGGTGAGGCGGATGCGGCAGGACGACCGCGGCATCATCATCAACATGGGTGGTGGCCGGCCGACGGGCGCGTCCGCCTATGCCATCTCGAAGGCCGGCGTTGCCGAAATGACGCGCGCACTGAACCTTGAGCTGCGACAGGTCGGCTCGAATGTCGCCGTGTTCCTCGCAGACCCCGGACTGGTGGATACGGCGATGACGCGCCGGCATTTCGCCAGCCCGCTGGGCCCGACCTGGGTGCCCGAACTCGTCAACCGGGTCGGTGCGGGCGATACACGCGCCCCGACCGAGATTGCCGAAAAACTCATAGCGCAGCTCCCCTATCTGACAGCGGGGGCCAGCGGCCAGATGTTCACGCCCGACACGCCGACCGGCACCTTCGACCCCATCCCTCCCCAGTAAGACCCATGCCCGAGGACACTATGGACAACCGCCTTCTCGACGAACCCGCGATCATTCAGCTCTGCTTTGTCACCGAGGATCTCAACAAGACGACCGAGTGGCTGGCCGATCTCACCGGCGTCCCGGCAGGACCGGTGCGCCCGTTCCCGCCCGATGAGAGCGCCATCTACAAAGGCTCGCGCGGCCATCGCTTCGGCTGCCAGATCCGCTTCATGAATTTCGGCAATATCGAAGTCGAGATCATCCAGCCGGACAAATCGCCGAGCGCCTGGCGCGACCTGCTCAACGAGAAGGGGCCGGGTTTTCACCACTTCGCCATCAAGACGAGAAACCTCAGCAAACGGAAGGCGTATCTCGAAGGACGCGGCCACGAGCTGCTGCAGCAGGGCGAATTCGATAAAGGCGGCGGCCGGTATGCCTACTTCAACACCATGGCCGATCTCGGTGCCTTGATCGAGCTGCTGGAATTTGACAACGACATGGAACCGCAGCCCTGAGGCGATCGTCGGAGAGAAAGCCGGCGACGACCGACCGCCGAGGCACTAGTGCGGCTGGAACAGCTGGCGGTACTCGGTCGGGGTGACGCCGACATACTTCTTGAACACGCGCGAAAAATACTGCGAGCTGTGAAAGCCGTTCTCGAGGCCGATCGAGGTGACTGTTTCGCGCCCCTTCACCAGCTTTTCGCAGCAGCGCTTGATGCGGATGCGCTGGCGATAGTCGTTGGGGGCCATGCCGACTTCGCGGGTGAACAGGCTGTAGAGCCGGCTCTTGCCGTAGCCGAGCTGGCGGGCCACGTCCTCGATGCTCTCGTCCTTGTCGGCGAAGTCGTCGTCCTCGGTGCCCTCGCGCAACAACGTCGCCGCCTGCCGGACCAGCCGGCTCTGCTCACCGGAATTGCGGCCACTGGCGCACACATCCCAGAGCGAGGTGATCGACGAATAGACCTTGGAGCGGACCTCGGCCATCAGCGGGGTCGAGCCGATCATCAGCCGCTCGTCGGTGAGGCGCGAGCAGAGCTCGTTGAGAGTGCGGCGCGGGCCCTCGGGCAGGTCCACCGGGCGCTCCTGGCCGCTGGCCATCTCGAACAGTGCCTCGATCTCGGTGGCGAGGAACAGGCGCGCCATCCTGACTGCTTCGGCCTTGGGGTGGAACACCACCCAGAACAGCCGGCAGGGGGTATAGACGCCATTCGAGATGCGGTGGCGGCGGCCGGGTGGAATGACGATCACCTGGCTGCCCGTCGCCATCGAGAAATGGTCGTCGGGCAAATCCCAGCAGGCTTCGCCCGATTGCATGAAGAGGATCTCCATGCCGTCGTGCTGTTCCCAGGAGTCGGATGTCGGCACGGCGCTGCGGAACTGGTAGTAGCCGAACAGCGCGATCTCGGGGATGCCGAAATCAGCGCCGTTGAAGGTCGGTTGCTGGCCCAGCAGCAGCGATCCGATCACTTTGTGCCCTCACTCACACCGATAGCGTCGGTGGCCGCTCAAAGACTAACAAGGTCCGGCAGGTCCAGCAAATCGAGGCTCGGCAACGCCAGCTCCAGCGTGTCGCCGGATTTGAGCTCGAGGCCCGCGAACAGCGCGACGCCGTCGCCGGCATCGACGCTCACCGACCGGCCGTTGAGCTTGGCCGGGCCGGCCGGCCCCCCGAGCGGCGGAAGACCGAGGCTCTTCAGGTCGAGCCCACCACCGAGCAACGCCAGCCGCAGCCTGCCGTTGCCGATCTCGACGGTGCCATAGGCGTTGGCGCCGGACCAGAAGCTGGCGAAGGCGCCATCGGACTGCAGCCGCGGCGCAAAGCCGATGTGCCCGCGGGCTGCATCAAAACTGAAGCCCGACAGCATGACCATGGCGCCCCAGCTCGCCATCGAGCGGGCGTAGTTGGAACCGCACTCTATTTCGTTCCACGGATTGCGCTTGGCGCCGTCGTAGCGGTCGCGCACTCCAGCGGTGACCTTGGTGCCCTCGGCCACCATGCCGTGCGCCATCAGCATCTGGCCGAACGCATACTCCATGCCGTGCATGGTCTCCTGCGCATAGGGGACGGGCACCGCCGGTTTCTTTGATTCGTCGGGCCATGTCGCGATCACCGTTCCCTCTTCGTCGTCGAGGCCGAAGACGCGGCAGGGATTGTAGATGTCGCCGAGGCGGACGAAATTGTGGGCATAGACGGCTTTGAGGCTGGTCGCGACTTTCTCGCGGTCCAGCACATCGCCGAGGCCGTAGAGTTCGGCATGCCACTGGCCGAGCGCCTGGTCGATCAGGCAGGCGCCACCGAGCTGATATTTCAGCTCCTTGTGCTCGCTGCTCCAGTAGAGCTGCTCGACGGTGTCCCCCAGCACGCCCGCCGATTTCTCGCCGTGGATGAACGGAGTGAGGATCGAGCGATCGGAGAGATCGATCTCCTGGACGAAATGCTCGCCGTTGAACAAATTCTGGTCGACCCAGGCACGGCCGCGCTCGTAGATGCCACGATAGAGCACGGCGGTATCGGCCTCACCGAGCACCTCGGCCATCTCGGCGGCGGCCTTTAGGGCTCCGAGGTAGAACCCGGTGAGCCAGGAGTTGGGGCCGAACAGCTCCATGTCGAGGGTGTGATGCTGGCGTCCCCATAGAACGCCGGTCTGCTCCGGATCCCAGCGATCCGGATTGTCGGCACTCCAGGCGTATTCGATGCTGCGCTTGGCCGCCGGCCACAGCCGCTTCAGCCATTCGACATCCCCCGACAGCTTCCAGTCGCGATAGAGTTTCAGGATGTTGCCGAACTGGCCGTCGGCGCACGGGCGCTCGGTCTCGTAGTTGGTGCCGAGCGGCAAGCTCAGGCGGAATCTGAGGCCGCCCGCGGGGTTAAGGTTGTACTTGTAGTCGGCCTCGCGCATCGAGCGCTCGAGCGCCGGATAAAGGAATGGCAGGGCCTGCTGGTAGTTCCACACATGGGTGCAGCTGCCTTCGCACGACCCGGCGTTGGGATGGCAGCCTTCCCAGCCGTAGAAGGTGCCGTCTTCGAGCCGCAGTGTCGTCGGCGATTTGAGGATCGAGAGGTTGGCCGCCGCCGCGTCGATCACCGGCAGCGGCAGGGTCGACGAATACACCGCATCGCGGAATTTTATGGTCTCGTCGCGCAATTCGTCCCAGCGCGCCAGCACTTCGGCGGCGATGGTCTCGGCGCCGGTCCATTCCGTGGCGTACCAGTTTTTCCATTGGCCGACGGCCGCGGATGGCTGGCGGAAGTGCCAGACCGGTGTAATCCAGTATTTGCGGAAGTTCGGCGTGTACCAGCAGAGCGCGAAGCGCACCGTCTCGGTCGCACCGGGAGCGACCGTCAGGTGCGCGGCGACGAGGCTGCTGTCGCGGTTGCGGCCCATGCCGCCGGCCGTGTCGCTGGTGCCGTAGTCGCGTGGAGCGAACGGTCCGGGCCGGTTGAGGTCCTTCCAGTAGACCTCGAGCGCGTCGAACCAGTGGCCGCGATAGAGGTGCACCTGCCGGCTGGTGTCTGCGCTGTCGGTGGCCAAGACGATCTCGGCATAATCGGGCGAGCTGGTGTCGGGCTCGTCGGTCATCACCTTGACGCCGGTCGTCCCCTTGCGATTGACGCGGCGAGCCTTGGTGGGGGGATGCAGCCCGTGCCCGACGACACCGACGGCGCTGTAGGTGATCGGGGCGTCGGTGGGGTTGGTGAAGGCAATCTCGAACATCGCCACGGGAATGCTGGAGTCGCGGTCGTTGAGCGGGATGAACGGGTTGAACGCCGTCAGTGCCACCTCGCCCGGGAATTTTTCGTCCTCGAACTCGAGGCGTGCGACCGGAAAGCGGCCGTCAAAGCTGTTGGTCTTGAAATGCGGCATGCCGGCCAGCGAATCCCGCCGCGCGCCGAAGCCGAAATTGCGCGAGGTGTCGGCCGGAAAGTCGCCGGTGCGGTTGC
>JBDTVO010000075.1:0-11443 GCA_040007135.1 Devosia sp.
AGCTCGCGGTCCTCGGCCTTGTCGATGGCCTCGGCGGTGGCGCCGATCATCTCGATGTCGAATTTTTCGAGGACGCCCATCTTGCGCAGCGACAGGGCGCAGTTGAGGGCCGTCTGGCCGCCCATGGTGGGCAGCAGCACCAGCTTGTCGTTCGGGCGCTCGGTGCGCTCCTTCTCGATGATCTTGGCGACGACTTCGGGGGTGATCGGCTCCATGTAGGTGGCGTGCGCGAGGTCCGGGTCGGTCATGATCGTCGCCGGATTGGAGTTGACCAGGACGATACGGTAGCCCTCGGCTTTCAGGGCCTTGCAGGCCTGGGTGCCGGAATAGTCGAACTCGCAGGCCTGGCCGATGATGATCGGGCCGGCGCCGATGATGAGGACGGAATCGATGTCGGTACGTTTGGGCATCAGGGACCGCTGTGTTGGCGCGCGCGGAAAGACCCGGCTGGGCCGGGCGTTCGGATCGGAGTCGGCAGGTTAAGCCGGCTCTCTAGCGGAGGAGTCGGGCAAAGGGAAGGGCGGTTGAAACTCGGCGCTGGAAAGCCCAGACTCCGGGCGGATTTATCTGTCGCCGGAGCCTGCCATGTGCCGCAATATCAAGCCGCTGTTCAATTTCGAGCCGCCGGCGACCAAGAACGAGATGCACGATGCGGCGCTGCAGTTCGTGCGCAAGGTGTCGGGCTACACGCACCCCTCGCAGGTCAACGAGGCGGCCTTCCACGAGGCGGTCGAGGATATCGAGAAGGTGGTGCGTCGGCTGATGCGATCGCTGGAGACGAACGCGCCGAAGCGCGACCGCGACGAGGAGATCGCCAAGGCGAAGGCCCGGGCGAAGCTGCGCTTCCCCGAGCCCGTCAGCGCCTGAGCCTATTTCGAGAAGGTCACGTGCGAGGTGGTTTTTTCGCCCTGGCGGACCAGCGTGAAGTCGATGGTGATGCGGCTGGGCGAGATCGACATGGTCGAATAGGTCGAGCCGCCCATGCGGGTCGACTTGGTGGTGAACACCAGGGAGCTGCCGCGGCGGACGCCGATGACAGTGCCGGCAGCGGAGCGGGCCTCATAGTGCTTGGTCGCGTCATTGTAGGTGACGCTGCCGGAAAAACCCTGGCCGCCCAGATCCTGCACGGTGCAGCGCCCGGTGTAGTTGAGCTTGCCGGCATTGGGCTTGAGCACGAGCTTGCAGGAGATCGGGCCGTTCTCGCCGCCGGACAGGCGACCGTTGCCGCTGAAGGTGCCGGCCAGGCGATTGAGGAACGCGGTCTCGTTCGGGCCGGCATAAGACGGGGCGATGGCGAGCAGGGCAGTGGTTGCCGCGACGGCGGCCAGCAGGAAACGCATGAGAGGACCTCTTGGACTTGGCGGCAGCACCTAGGTGCCAATTGTGGCAAGCAGACGGTGCCTGAATCGTTAAGGCCGGTGGCTTTGGCGCAGCGGGGTCACAATGGGGTGACTATGGACGCTGGACTGCTGTCGAGCTCAGGTCTCGGGCTCGACCGCAAACAGCAGGGGAAAGCCGTCCTTGCGGGCCATGTCGGTGGCGCGGGTCGCCTTCTCCTCGGCGATTTCGCGGGTGAACACGGCGACGACGCACGACCCTTTGGTATGGGCGGTGATCATCACCCGGCTCGCCTGGTCGTCGGACATGCGGAATTCGGCGCGCAGGATGCGCACCACGAATTCGCGCGGCGTGAAATCGTCATTGACCAGAATGACCTTGTAGAGCGGCGGCCGCTTGGTCTTGACGAGGGTTCGGGTCCGCGGCTTGACGTCGAGTTCGGGCATCGGGGGTGCCTCCGACGGCACATATAGAACGCAGGGCGCGCCGTTACATGCCGAGGTCCGGCTTGGGGGCGGCCGGGGTCGTCCGTTTGGGCGCCACTGTCGCGGCGGGAGCGGCCGGCGCGCTGCCTCCCTCGCGGAGCGCTGCCATCTGCGACGTCACGGGGAACGGCATGACCACGCCGGCGGCGGCGGCCGACGGGCCGCTCGCCGGCTGCTCCAGGGCGTCGGGCGCCGGTTGCTCGGCCGAGGCGGCCTGGGTGGAGAGGGTCGCGGTCTGCTGATCGGGGGCGGTCATGGTGCCATCCTGGACGACCACCCCGGCGAGGTTGGGGCGCTGCAGCGAGGGCTGGGCTTCGGCGATCGGTTGGCCGGCGTCGAAGGCGAGCCCGCTCTGTGTCGCGAGGCGCTCGCTGCTGGCTGAGGCGGCGGCAGCCGATGCCGCAGCCTTGGGCTGCGGCTTGACCGCGGGCGCCTTGGTCTCGGCCACCTTGACGGGCGCCTGGGTGGAGGCGACGGCGGCGGGCTCGAGCTTGGCGGCGGCAGGCTGCCCGGTTTCACTGGGGCGCAGGTTCCAAAAAACCAGCACCACACCGGCGGCGATACCGGCATATAGCCCAAAGCTCAGGATGCTGGAGACACCGCGCGCCACGCGCGACCAGCCGGATTCCTCATATTCGTCGTCGACGGGGCGAAACACCGGGCGCTGGCGCGGCGGCGCCGGACGGCGTCGGCCGGGCGTCCAGTCAACCGAGCCCGAGCGGGCAGCCGGCGGCGGGGCCTCGCCGCCACCCATCGAGGGTTCGCGATCGCTTCCAGTCCGCATGGGGGCAGCCGTTCCACCGTCGCCGAAGAAACCGGCCTTCACTTTTGTAGCCGGCATTTCTCCGAAATCCTCAGACTCAGACGTGGAACTCACAGGCATACGCATCGGCGCGACAGCCGTTGGCATCCTATCATTTTTTCGAATGAAGGCGAAGACCGCAAACGCCGTCGCCGCCAACAGCAGCACGGGAGGGGTGATGAGCACAAGGTCCGGGCCGTGCCGAAGCAACAACGCGGCGACGACCCAGGCGACTGCACCGACGGCAAACAGGATTGCCCCCACCAGCGGACTTGCCAGCACCAGGCCGGCTCCGAGCACGCCGAAATTGGCGATCACGTAGAGGACGAACCGCCAGACCTGCACCGAGCGGTCGGGCGCGGTGGCAGCGGAAATGACCTCAAGCCCACCGAGCGCCAGAATCAGCGAAGCGATGAGGCCGGCAACGATGCCAAGGGCCAATGCGGCTATGCGCAAACCATCTGCCTCCCGGACGCTTTGCTGGGGTCTGCAGCTCGCCACTGCAGCAATTGTCCCCCACGCTCAGGCGATTAGCGCAGGATTCTGGCGTAAAATAGCAGCCAAGCAGGGGAAAACAAGGAGAACCCCAGTCACGAGCGCGGCAGGGCGAAAACAGGGGTGAACTTTTGGCGCTGATGGCGGTTTTGCGACTACGTCCAAACCAAAGCCCTGGAGTCCCCCATGACCTCCCTTGCCCAATTGCGACCGTCGCCGGACGGCGTGGCTGAAATCGAGCTCAACGACGGCAAGCGCATTCCACAGTTGGGCATGGGGGTGTGGGAAGTGGATCCCGGGATCACCGCCAGGGTGGTGGGAGAGGGGATAGAAGCCGGATACCGGCTGATCGACACGGCCGAGGGCTATCACAACGAGGAGGGCGTCGGCGAAGCCGTGAAACGGGCGAGCGTGCCGCGCGACGAGCTGTTCATCACCAGCAAGCTGCGCAATGGCGCGCACCGGCGGGACGACGCGCTGCGGGCGTTCGATGCGACGATGCAGGCGCTCGAGCTCGATGTGCTCGACATGTTCATGATCCACTGGCCGGTGCCCGGGCAGGACAAATATGTGGAGGCGTGGAGGACGCTGATCGAACTGCGCGATCAGGGACGAGTCGGCTCGATCGGTGTGTGCAACTTCAACCCCGATCATGTGGCGCGGATCGTCAAGGAGACCGGGGTTACTCCGGCGATCAACCAGATCGAGCTGCACCCGTATTTTCCGCAACGCGACAAGCGGGCACCGATGTTGGAACGGGGCATCGCCATCGAGTGCTATTCGCCTCTCGGCCACGGCGACACGCTGAAGGACCCGGTGATTGCCGAGATCGGCAAGGCGCATGGAAAATCGGCAGCGCAGGTGATCATTCGCTGGCATCTGCAGCAGGGGCTAATCGCCATTCCGCGCTCGATCCATGCCGAGCGATTGCGCGACAATCGCGATGTGTTCGATTTCTCGCTCAGCGATACCGAGATGCAGAGGCTCTCCGGTCTCGACAAGGGCGAGGCGGGGCGCACCGGGTCGGACCCGGCAACGAACAACGATCTGTTCTAGGACGGTCCGGGTCCGCGGCGCAGCATATTGCTCGCCGCGAGGAGGGCGCCGGCGGCAATCAGCAGCGCGGCGGCGAGAAGGATCGGCGACAGCTCGGCAAAGCCGAAAGCGATGAGGATGGCGGTCGACAGCAGCGGTGCGGCATAGGCGGCGGTGCCCAGCACCTGGATGTCGCCGTGCTTGACGCCGATGTCCCACAGGTAGAACGCCAGTCCCACCGGCCCGAGGCCGAGAGCGACGATGGCGGCCCATTGCGTCCAGACCGCGGGCCACACCGTTTGTTCCAGCGCGAAGTGGCAGGCAGTCGCAAGGACGGCGGTGGCCAGCGAGAAGCCGGTGACGGCGTCGCTGGAGACGTGGGCGAAGCGGCGGGACAACACCGAGTAGGCGCCCCAGATGATCGCGGCGGCGAGGGCCATCAGGTCGCCGAAGGCATAGCGGGCATCGAGCACGAGCCCCTGGCCGCGGGTGACGACGAGGACGGCGCCGAGCAGCGCCAGGGCGCAGCCCGCCAGGTGCCACCAGCGCAGCCGCTCGCCGGGCAGCAAGGCCGAGAACAGCACGATCAGCAGCGGCCAGAGGTAGTTGATGAGGCTGGCTTCGATCACCGGCGCGTGGCGGAGGGCGACGAAGTAGGCGGCGTGGTAGCCGAAGAGCCCACCCACGCCGAGCAGCCAGACCGGCCAGGGCTGGCGGAGGCTGCGCACGGCGCTCGGCCGGAACGGCCACAGGGCGACGCCGGCAAGGCCGCCGATGCCGAAGGTCAGCGCCAGAAGCTCGAACGGCGGCACGTCGCCGCTGGCGGCGGTGAGGGCAGCGAGGAAGGCCCACAGCAGGATGGTGCAGAAGCCGACTGCGGTGGCGGCCCGACGGGAGAGACGCATATGCCGCTGTTAGCGGATTTGCGGATGCGGGGCGAGACACCTAAATTGTCCGCCATGCCGTACGACCTGCCCGACCGCTTCGCCCTCGCCCGCCGCTCCGATGCTGCCTTCGACGTGCTCGAAGCCGACGTGCTGGCGGAAAAGGCCGCCTCGCTCGGCCATCGCGGCCGGCAGGTGGAAACGGCGCTGGCGGCGCTGCGGGCATTCGACGCCGATGGCGCAGACGATGCGGCGGAGCGGCTGCGGCTGGTGCGTAAGGCGGCACACGAGGTGTGGGCATATTTCGTGCAGCGTGAACTGTGCGGGCTGAGGGACCACAGGCCGATCATCAAGGACTACGGCATTCCCGGCGAGGTGCTGGTGCGGCTGGGAGCAGTCGAGAAGGCGTAGCTGTCCGGCGCCGATGTTTGGCTCAGAGCATCAGCCGGAAGCCTTCGTGGCTCTGCTCGAAGCCGAGGCGGCGGTAGAAGCGGTGGGCGTCGGTGCGCTGCTTGTTGGAGGTGAGCTGCAGCATGCCGCAACCGCGCGCACGGCAGCGCTCCGTGGCCCAGCGCATCATTTCGGCGCCGATGCCGAGGTCGAGGCGGTCGGCAGCGACGTGGACCATTTCGACCATGCCGCGCCCCATGCCGCGGCGCATCAGGCCCGGGATGTAGCTGAGCTGGAAACAGCCGACGGGCTCGCCGTCACGTTCGACCACGAACATCTCCTCGTTGGGATCGGCGTCGATGGCGGCGAGCGCAGCGCGATATTCGGCGCCGAGCGCCCCGGCGACCGTATCATTGGTGGCGACGACGCTGTCCTCGACGATGAGTCCGACGATGAACGGCAGGTCGCTGGCTTTGGCATCGCGGTAGGTGAGGGGCATGGCGGATCAGCACGGTGAATGAGGGGTATCGCCACTCGTCATGCCACAAGATGCCGGTGGGCGGCTATATGGGCTGTGTGCCGATCGTGCCCGGAGGTGAGCCATGCCTGCGCTGGAACTGCGTCCCAACTGCGAACTCTGCGATCGCGACCTGCCGCCGCAATCGTATGAGGCGCGCATCTGCTCGAACGAATGCACCTGGTGCGCCGACTGCGCCGACACGGTGCTGATGAATGTCTGCCCCAATTGCGGGGGCGAGCTGGTGCGGCGCCCGATCCGGCCGCTGGAGGCGTATCGGCCAGGCGAAGGGCTGCGGCTCAACCCGGCGGGGACGACGCGGCGGCACACAAGATATCTCCGCGACGATATTGCCAAGCTGGTGGCGCGGCTCAAGGATGTCCCGGCGCATCAGCGCTGACCGCGGGGCGGTCGTCGGGGGGATCGTGGATACGAGGCTCGTGGTTCTCGCTCTCGGCCAGTTCGTCGGGACGATGGAGAGTTCTGCCGTGCCGGCCCTGCTGCCGAGCATCGGCGCCGAGACTGGCGCGAGCCTCGCCGACACCGGCTACGTGGTGTTCGGATACACTGTGGCCTACGCGATCGCGGCGCCGGTCCTAGGGGCGCTGCTCGGGGCGGCGGATCGACGGCGTGTACTGGCGGCGGCCGAGCTGACGCTGGGCCTCTGTGCGCTGCTGATCGCCCTGGCGCCGACCCTGCAACTGATCATCGTCGCTCGCGCCCTCCTCGCCGGCGCCGCGGTGCTGTTCACCTCGATGGCACAGGCAACGGCGGTGGCAGTTGCGGCACCCGAGCGGCGCGGTCGGGCGCTGTCGATCTTGCTCACCGGCGGCACGCTTGGCGTCGCCGTGGGGGCACCGCTCAACGCGCTGATCGGACTGCAGTTCGGCTGGCGCGTGACGTTCGGCGTGGTTGCGGTGGTGGCGATCATCGCAGCGGCGACGATCTGGCTGCGCCTGCCGGCGGGGATCGTCGGCGAGCGGCGGGGGTTGCGCGAAAGGTTTGCCGTGCTGGTGCAGCCGGGCGTTCCGGCGATCCTCGCGACGAGCCTGTTCTATCTGGGCGGCGCCTTCGTCATCACGATCTACCTCGCCGCGATTACGACGCAGGCGATGCACCTGGCGGCGAGCACGCTGCCACTGCTGCTGCTCGCCAACGGGCTCGGTTCAGTGCTCGGCGGCATGACGGGCGGGCAGTTGATCGACCGGTTCGGGGCGCGGCGGTCGGTGCTGGCGCTGATGCTGGCGACCGTCGTGGTGATGGCTCTGATCCCTGCCGTGCCGCTGCTGCCGGAGCCGTTGATCCTGCCGGTCTGGATGCTGGTCGTGGCCTTCCTCGGGGTGACCGGGTGGGCGGTGTTTGCCGGGTTGATCGCGATGCTCGCCGGCCTCGCGCCGCAGGTGCTGCCGCTGGCGGCGTCGCTCAACCTCAGCGCCATGAATGTGGGCATCGCCATCGGCGCCGTCGCCGGCAGCACGGCGCTGGCGCGGGCAGGGGCGGGAAGCCTCGGCCTGGTGGCGGCGGCCTTTTGCCTCTGCGGCGCAGCGATCGTGCTGTTCAACCGTCGTGCAGCGGCGGCCTAGACCTTTTTGCCCTTGGGGCTGAGGCTCCAGGCGACGAAGAGGCTGACGCAGGCGAGAACGCCGGGCAGCAGCGCGAACCAGTATTGGTCGCCGGCGACAAGTACCGCCGTGCCGGCCCAGAAGATCGAGCTCAACGCTTCGGCGATGGTCGAGACGCGCGAGGCGATCTGCCGGCGGCGGAACATGGCGCGCCGCATCGGCTGGCGGAACCAGAGCTGGATGGCGGTGGCGGAGCCCGACGAGATCAGCGCAAATGCCGCGGTGGTTGCCGCGAGCTGATAGGAGGCGAACAGCATCAAGGCGATGATCGGCGTCAGCACGACGAGGATGACGGTGGCGATGGCCTCGATCTTGGCCTGCAACACGGCCTCCGGCGTCACCGGAGCGGTGACGACGAGATCGTGCGCGTCTTCGCCCGATATGGCGAGCCAGCTGAGGCCGCCCGAAAGCTGGCCGATGGCCATCACAAGCACCGGAATGACGACGACGTAGGTGCCGGCCGACTGGCCGTAGCTGATCCACAGATAGAGCGCCGGCGGCAGCAGATAGAGTACCTGCATCAGCGTCTGGCTGAGGAGCCAGGGGTCGCGGGCGAGGAGCTTCCACTCCTTGACGCGCAGTTGCTGCTTGATGCTGCGCGGCCGGAAATCGACGCGGCCGTGACGCTGCACCGTGCGCTGGTGGCCGATGCCGGCGGCGGCGATGGCGGTGCGGCCGAAGCCGGAAGCGGCAAAGGCGATGGTGCCGCCGAGGGCGACGAAACCGATGACCATGACGCCGAGCAGTGAGGGCAGGTCGCCCAGCGCGGCGCGGGCGGGGGCCCAGAGCGGACTGTCGATGGACGGCATGGCGGCAACGAACTCGGGATCGCTGAACAGGGCGAAGCGCGACGACATGTTGCCGAAATGGAGGATGGCGATGGCCTGGATGCCGATGACGAAACCGGCGCCGATGATGGCGGCGATGATCTGGGCGATGAGCCGGGTGCGGCGCGGACCGGCGACGCGGAAGAGGCCGATGGTGATGAGCACGGCGATGGCCGTCGACAGCGCCGACAACGCGGCGAGCGCCAGGTAGGCAAGCAGCCACTGGGCGCCGTCGTGGATGACGAGGACATCGATGACGGGGCTGGCCAGCAGGCACGCCAGCACCAGGGTGGTGACCGCCGTGATGCCGGTGCGGACGGCGAAGACCTTTCGCGACGATGCCGGCGACGACAGGATCAGGTCGAGGTCGGCGCGCGAATAGTAAGCGCGGGTGACGGATTCAAGCGCCTGGCTCAGCATCACCGTCCAGAACAGGAGTCCGGAGCCGGTGACCAGCACCAGTGTTGCCTTGTCGGCAACGATGCCGGCTGCGGCCCACGGACCGACGATGGCGTTGGCAAGCAGGTGCAGGAGGACGCTGGCGATGGCGATGACGACGATCAGCGCGACGCGGCGGGCGGGATAGCCGCCGGTCATCATGGCGACGCCGTCGCGCCACATCAGGCGCGCTTCGTGCGCGGCGAACCAGGGGAGGCTGGCGGGGGCGGTGGTCATGCGACGGCCGCCACCACCGGGTCGGCGTCGATTTCCTTTTGCGCCACGAGGTCGAGGAAGATCTCCTCGAGGGTGGTTTCGCGACCGATGCGGGCGCGCAGTTCAGCGAGCGTGCCTTCGGCGACGAGGCGACCGTGGTTAATGACGCCGATCCGCTCGGCCATGCGCTCGGCGACTTCGAGGATGTGGGTGGTCATGATGACGGTGACGCCCTGGCGCACCTTGTCGAGCAGCACCTGCTTGACCTGGCGGGCGGAGCCGGCGTCGAGACCGGTCAGCGGCTCGTCGAGGATGATGAGCTTTGGGTCGTGCACCAGGGCGCCGGCGAGGGCGACCTTCTGCAGCATGCCCTTCGAAAAGCCACCGCAACGTTCGTGGGCGTGCGGCATCAGGCCGAGCCACTGGATCAGTTCGGTGGCGCGAGCCTCTGCAATCTTCGGCTGCATCTTCCACAGGCCGGCGACGAATTCGAGATACTCGTAAGGGGTGAGGCGGTCGTAGACCATCGGCTCATCCGACACCCAGGCGACGATCGACTTGGCGGCCAGCGGCTCCTTGCGGGTATCGACACCGAACACCGAGATGGTGCCGGCTTCGGGCTCGAGCAGGCCGGCGACCATGCGCAGGATGGTGGTCTTGCCAGCGCCGTTCGGGCCCAGAAGGGCATAGAATTCGCCGGCCCTGACGCGCAGATGCAGGTCTTTCACCACCGGGCGGTCGAAACTCTTGTCGAGGCCGACGATTTCGAGGGCGGCGGGCAGGACGGCCATGGCAGGAACTCCGGGGGTCGCCGGACCCTAGGACGTGCTGGTTGAAGGCCGATGAAGGCTTTGGGTTAAGATTTGCTGACGCGGAACCTTTGTCCGAAGGGCGCCGTTCAGCCTCCACAAAGCAAAGGATGCGACGAATGGCACAGCAAACGGTCATCGAGGCGGATGACGGTGGGGCGGTGTCGGTGGTCACGGCGCTGGTGGTTGTTGCCCTCGTGGTGGTTGCCCTCGCCTGGTATCTCAGCGCACGCGCCACCGAAGCCAATACCATCACCATCGACTTGCCGCCCGCCGTCGCAGGCACAGCGACACCGGATCGTTAGGCGGGGCTACCTCTATCCATCTAGCGGACAAGGCCGTTGTCGCAGCCGCCGTTCTTTGGGCGGGTGGCGCGCATGAGAGCAGTCAGGCCGTCGGTCCCGCCAACGACATTCCCGTAGAGAGCGATTGTCACTTCGTCGATGACCTGGCGATGACCGTCGCTGGTGCACGACAGACGCAGGCGCGTGCCGAGGCCCTTGCCGAAGGCGGCATCGGCGGCGGACTGCACATCGGCGCGGCTTACTGTCTTACCGCGACTGCTGGCAAAGAACGCCGTCAGGGCGGAATTGCGCACGGCCGCGGCAAAGCTCGCGGCGCGGGCGAAATAGCGGTCGGCAGAGACGCCGGAACAGGTGCCGTGCGCCAGCCATTCGTGGCGTTCGAGTGATGAGCGGGTGCCGGGCATGACGGCGTCGAGGGCGGCGCGCGTCGCCGCCGACAGGGTCACGGCGGGGAGGGTTTGCCAGCCGCTGTCGAGATCGCGCTGCCGCAACGCGTCCGAGACGCCGCAGTATTCGTCAGCGGGCCACAGGCCGTGAAGGGCGAAGGTCGGACCGGCGTCGCGGCACTCGGGGGCGCGCTGCTTGAGGCTGCAGAAGCCGGGGAACCAGCTCATGGCGAGGATGTAGAGGCCGGGACGCGCCGACGTCGTCGCTGGAGGCAGCGCCTCGTCCTGGGTGGGCGAGGCCGCCGACGACGCGGCAGGCCGCTCGGCGATCGGCGGCGTGGTGCGCTGCGGCGGCTGCTGCTCGGGGGGTGAGAACCACAGCCATGCCGCCGCGGCGAGCAGGGCGACGATCGAGACGACCAGCCTGAAACGGCGATCCACTAGCGGGCGAACACGTAGCCGTCGGGGACGCCGGTGGTCGACAGCACGAACTGCCAGACCTGCAGCGAACGGGCGCGGAAGCCACCGGCGCAGGTCAGCAGGTAATAGCGCCACATGCGGTAGAAGCGGACATCCTCGGGGGTATTCCGGCGGGTCCAGTTGGCCTCGAAATTGTCGTTCCAGGCACACAGCGTCCGGTCATAGTGCGGGCCGATATTGTGGGTGTCGACAATGGTCCACAGCCCGTCGATGGCTTTGCCGATCTGCGCCATCGAGGGGATGACGCCGCCGGGGAAGATGTATTTTTCGAGCCACGGATTGATGGTGTCGCTCGAGTGCTGCTGGCCGATCGTGTGCAGCAGGAACAGGCCGCCGTCCTTGATGACGCTGCGCGCCTTCTCGAAATAGGTGCGGTAGTTCTTGTGCCCGACATGCTCGAACATGCCCATCGAG
>JBDTVO010000076.1:0-11424 GCA_040007135.1 Devosia sp.
CGGACGAGGCGGCGGTGGAGGAAACCTTCGTCAACGCCGGTCCGCGCTCGACGCTGAAACTGGGCCAGGCGCGCGGCGTGGTGCTGATGACGCCGGCCGCGATGGGCCTCGTCGTCGGCGAGTACGCCGCCAACCTCGTCAAGAAGTCGGTGGTGGGCACCGGTCACGCCGAGAAGTCGCAGGTGCAGGCGATGGTGAAGCTGCTGCTGCCGACTGCGGACTTTGCCGGCGCCGATGCCGCTGATGCGCTCGCCATTGCCATCTGTCACGCGCATCACCGCGGCATGGCGGCGCTGCGGGCGTCGGCATGATCGGCAAGCTGAAGGGGCTGGTCGACGGCTACGGCGACGACTACGTCCACATCGACGTCGGCGGCGTGGTGTACGAGGCGTTCTGTTCCTCGAAGACGATGGCGACGCTGCCGCAGGTCGGGCACGCGACGGTCGTCCATGTCGAGATGATCGTGCGCGAGGACATGATCCGGCTCTACGGCTTTGCGACGCCGGAAGAGAAGGCGTGGTTTACGACGCTGATGACGGTGCAGGGGGTGGGCGCCCGGGTGGCGCTGTCGGTGCTGTCGACGCTGAGCACGGGCGAGCTGGCGAGCGCCATCGCGCTGCAGGACAAGGCGATGGTCGGCCGGGCCAGCGGCGTCGGACCGAAGCTGGCGCTGCGGCTCGTCACCGAGCTCAAGGGCAAGGTGCCGACCGGCATCGGCATCGACGCGGGCACGCTCGGGCTGCAGCAGGCACTGGGCGCGGGGACGGCACGCAGCAACGTCGCCGACGCAGTCTCGGCGCTGAGCAACCTTGGCTATTCGAGCGCCCAGGCGAGTGCAGCTGTGGCGCGCGTGGTGAGCCGCGAGGGGGATGACGCCGAGACCGCAACGCTGATCCGCCTAGGGCTGCGGGAACTGGCCAGTTGATCCTTGCGCAGGGGAAATTTCCCTACTATTTCCAGAAGTATGGAAATCTTGGGAGTCCGTGATGAATGAACACGCAAGGATCACTGGCGGATCGACGGCTACAAGCAAGGGCCAGACGACGATACCGAAACAAGTGCGGGATGCCATGGGCATCAAGGACGGAACGCCTCTGACGTGGACGTATGAGAACGGCGAGCTAAGCGTGCGGGCCAAAACGAAACGGCTGGAGGATTTTGAACCGATGATCCCTCCCAACGGTGCGCATGCAACAATCGAGGAGATGAATCGGTCAATCGGTGAGGCCGTGGGTGAAAGGATGAAGCGGGCGACCAGACGATGATCGGTGTGGACACAAATGTCCTCGTTCGCATCTTTGCTGCCGATGATCTCAAGCAGCAAAAGGCCGCCCGGGACTTCATGCGCCAGCGCTCCCCTGAAGACCCGGCCTTTGTCAGCGCTGTCGTCGTTGCCGAGGTGAGCTGGGTTCTCGACAGGACCTACGGATTCCCGGTCCTGGCAATTCGGGATGCTTTGGACTGGCTGTTTGAAAGCACAAATATCGTTGTCGAAAAGGATATGCTTCTGCGAGCTGCAATCAGTTCGGCTGCAGAGCGGAACGCCGACATTTCCGACAGCATTATTGTCGCGATTGCCGCTGATGCGGGCGCGCTGAAGACGGTGACATTCGATCGTCCCGCTGCTTCACGGATCCCCGGCATGGAATTGCTCAAGTGACGGATTTGGTCTCCGCCACGGCCGGCCACGACGATCCGCTCGATGTGTCGCTGCGGCCGACCGGCTTTGCGGAGTTCGTCGGGCAGGCGCAGGCGCGGGCCAATCTCGAAGTGTTCATCGCCGCCGCGAAGCAGCGCAAGGCGGCGCTCGACCATGTGCTGTTCGTCGGGCCGCCGGGGCTGGGGAAGACGACGCTGGCGCAGATCGTGGCGCGCGAACTGGGCGTCGGGTTTCGCGCCACCTCGGGACCGGTGATCGTCAAGGCGGGTGACCTCGCGGCGCTCTTGACCAATCTCGAAGAGCGCGACGTGCTGTTCATCGACGAGATCCACCGGCTCAACCCGGCGATCGAGGAAATCCTCTATCCGGCGATGGAGGACTACCAGCTCGACCTGATCATCGGCGAGGGACCGGCGGCGCGCTCGGTGCGGATCGACCTGGCGAAATTCACGCTGATCGGCGCGACGACGCGGGCCGGCCTGCTGACGACGCCGTTGCGCGACCGCTTCGGCATTCCCATCCGGCTCAATTTCTATACGCCGGAGGAGCTGGTGAAGATCGTCGAACGCGGCGCGCGGCTGCTCGGCGTCGGCATGGCGGCGGATGGCGCGATGGAGATTGCGCGGCGGTCGCGCGGTACGCCACGCATTGCCGGACGGCTGCTGAAGCGGGTCACCGATTTCGCGCTGGTCGAAGGCGCCACCTCGATCACGCGGGCGTCGGCCGACAAAGCGCTGACGCGGTTGGAAGTGGACGGACGCGGGCTCGATGCGCTCGATCGCCGCTACCTCACGACCATAGCGGAGTTCTACAGCGGCGGGCCGGTAGGGATCGAGACTATTGCCGCCGCGCTCAGCGAGCCTCGCGACGCGCTCGAGGAGATCGTTGAACCCTACATGATCCAGCAGGGCTTCATCCAGCGCACGCCGCGCGGACGGATGCTTACGGCACTGGCCTTCCAGCACCTGGGCAAAGCGGTGCCGCAAGGGTTTGTCGGGGTGCAATCGAGCCTGTTCGAAGAGCCGGACGAGCCGTGAAGCCGATCCCTTGGCTGACGCTGGCAGTGTTCGTCGTCACCTCGGCCGTGACGGCTGCGATGTTCTGGCGGTGGCCCGAGTTGGGTCCGCTGCTGCAGCGGGACCCGGCAATGCTGCATGGTGAATGGTGGCGGTTCGTCACCACATGGCTGGTGCTCACCGACGGCGCGACGCAAATCCTCATCAACTCGATTGGGCTGCTGGTCTACGGAGTGCTGGTCGAGCGGAGCATCGGCCGCGGCTGGTGGATCGTCGCCTATGTGATCGCCGGGCTCGCGGGCGAGATTGCCGGCATCTTCTGGCAGCCGGTCGGCGGCGGCAATTCGGTCGCCATCTGCGGGCTGATCGGGCTTTATTCGGTGTGGATGGCGCTGCGGCAGAAGGGGTCTGGTCCACCGCCAGTGCTCGGCACGGTGATCTGGGGCGGGCTGGGCCTCTGGCTGGTCACTCACGCAGACATTCACGGCGCGGCGCTGGTCGCGGGCTTTCTGGTGGGGGCGGCGGCCTGGGGAATCAGCGGGCGCGGGAGTGCGGTCGCGTGACCGGCCACAGCCATCGGATCGAGGTGCGCGTCTATTACGAGGACACCGACTTTTCGGGTGCCGTCTATCACGCGGCGTATCTGCATTTCTTCGAGCGCGGGCGAACCGAGTTCCTCAGGGCCGAGGGCGTGCACCATTCCGAGTTGGCGCGCGACGGGCTGGCGTTTGCGGTACGCTCGATGACGATCGAATTCGTGCGGGCGGCCCATATCGACGATCTGCTGACGGTCGAGACGCGGATCGCCGAAATCAGCGGTGCCCGGATGACGCTCGAACAGTCCATCCAGCGTGGTGGCGAGCTCATTGCAAGCGCTCGGGTAGTGGTGGCAGCGGTGAAGCACGGCCGTGCCGCTCGTCTGCCGGCAGCTCTGCTTGCGGCGTTCCGCCGCTAAGGCTAGGGGCGCACCGATGGAATCGAAGTGTTAACCGTTCGTTGACCATAAATGAGGCGGGGCGCGTGCCTGCCCCGCAAAGGCCCGGAATACAGGGCTTTCTCTTAAAATTGACAAATTCAGACCGCATCGGAGCCCGGGTCGTCGCATCGGAATTGTCGATGCAGCGGGGGCCGGTCCGGCGGGACCGAGACGAAGGGACTTTCCATGACACCATCGGACGCGCCCATTCGGGGACCGCAAGCCGCGCTGCGCCCGGTGCCTGTACTGATGCTCCTCGTGGCGGTGGCGATCAGCCTCGCGGCTCCGGCACTGGCGCAGGACGTGGCGTCGAGCGCCAGCGTGGAGGTGCCCGCCGAACCGCTTAATTTCTCCCTCCTGGGTCTGTTCCTCAGCGCCGACTGGGTGGTGAAGATCGTCATGCTCGGGCTGCTCGCGGCCTCGGTCTGGTGCTGGGCGATCATCGTCGACAAGACCATGCTCTATGGCCGCGCCAACCGGCAGATGAATGCCTTCGAGCGCATCTTTTGGTCGGGCCAGTCGCTGGAGGACCTCTACCAGCAGACGCATGAGCGGCCCTCGATGGGGCTCGGCGCGGTGTTCGTCGCGGCGATGAAAGAATGGAAGCGGAGCCACGAGCAGAACGCGGCGAGCTATCTGGGCGTCCAGGCGCGGCTCGAAAAGGTGCTCGATGTCGCCATCACGCGCGAAAGCGAAGGGCTCGAAAAGCGGCTGGCGTTCCTGGCCACGGTGGCGTCGGCATCGCCCTTTATCGGCCTCTTTGGCACGGTATGGGGCATCATGAATTCGTTCACCTCGATCGCCGCATCGAAGAGCACCAACCTCGCGGTGGTGGCGCCCGGCATCGCCGAGGCGCTGTTCGCCACGGCGCTTGGACTGCTTGCCGCCATCCCGGCGACAATCGCCTACAACAAGCTCTCGGCGGATTCGAACAAGCTGATCAGCCGGCTCGAATCGTTCGCCGACGAATTCGCGACGATCCTCTCGCGCCAGCTCGAAGCACGAGGCAAGTAAGCCATGGCAATGGCAATTGCCCAGGGCGGTGGCGGCGGACGGCGCGGGCGGCGGCGCGGTGGCGCCAAAAAGCCGATGTCGGAGATCAACGTCACGCCGATGGTCGACGTGATGCTGGTGCTGCTGATCGTGTTCATGGTGGCGGCGCCGCTGCTCACGGTCGGCGTGCCTATCGATTTGCCGCAGACCAAGGCGAAGGAACTCAACACCGAGGCGAAGCCGATCACGGTGTCGGTGACGCCGGCCGGCGACATCTTCCTCGGCGACCAGAAGGTGGCGATCGAGGGGCTCGCCGACGCCATCGCAGCGCAGGCGGGCACCGGCACCGATGAACGCGTCTATGTGCGCGGCGACCAGACCGCCAACTACGGCATGGTCATGAAGGTGATGGGGGTGCTCAGCTCCTCCGGCTATTCCAAGATCGGCCTCATCACGGCGCAAGACCAGGTCAAATAGCGCCATGAAGGCCGGTGTCACCACCTCGGTCATCGCCCACTCCGCCCTCATCCTGGTGGCGCTGGTGGGGCTCGGGTCGGCGCGGCCGCTCGAGCCGGAGTTCGTCGATTCGATTACGGTCGACCTAGTGCCCGACGCCGACGTGACCAATGTCCGGCGCGGCTCGGAAAAGAGCACCGTGGTCGAGACGGAAACGCCGGCGGTGGTCAAGGCGGACAAGCCCGCCGAACTGGCAAAGACCGCGGGCAACACGCAGGACGACCAGGTGACGCCGCAAGAGACGCAGAAGGCGACGCCGGCCCCTGCCGTCAACACTGCACCGCAACCGCCTCCGGCGGCCGAGCCGACACCGACGCCCGAGCCGCAGCCGCAACCGGAACCGACGCCGCAGCCGGTCGCCGCTCCGACGCCCGACCCGACCCCCGAGCCGACGCCGGCACCCGATCCGGTACCGCAACCCGAGGACGCGCAGCCCGAAGCCGAGCTCGCGACCGATGCTGCCGCCGAGGCATCGGCCGCAGCGGTCGCGCCAATGCCCGCGATGCGCCCCGCGGTGCTGCAGAAGGCGCCGGTCAAGGCCGTGCCGAAAGAGACCAAGGTGGCTGAGGTCAAGCCGCAGCCGAAAACTCCGGCGCCCGCTCCGAAAACCGAGTCCAAGACGCCCACCGACAAGCCGAGCCGCGAAGCCGACCTAGACGCGCTGCTGCAGAACCTCGAGAAATCGCGGGGCGCAACGACCGGCGAAGGCGGCGAGCCGACGCTGGGCAAGACCACCGGAAAATCGGCGACGCTGAGCCAGTCGGAGATGGATGGGCTGATTGCGGCGCTGAAGGACTGCTTCAGTCCGCCGGTCGGCGCGGAGGAGGATGGCGCCACTGCGCGGCTGCTGATCACCTTCGACCGGCAGCGCAACCTTGTCGGCGATCCCCGGATCGAGGCCGTCACCGGAACAGCACTCGGCAACGCGACCGCTCGCGCGGCGCAGCGCGCGGTGCAGAAATGTGCTCAACAGGGCCGCTACACCATGCTGAGCGATACGACATACGATGCGTGGCAACAGGTCGACGTGATGTTCGATCCACGCCAGATGAACTAAGTGGTCCTAAGGACCCCGAAGGAGAATTCGATGCACGCCATAACACGCCGACATCTGATCAGGCTGGGCCTCGCCGGCGGCGCGATCATGGCGTCCGGCCTTCCGGCCCAGGCGCTCGTCAGCATCACGGTGACGGGTGGCAATTTCACGCCGCTGCCGATTGCCATTCCGGATTTCGCGTCGTCGGACGCTGCGTTCGGCAAGCAGATCGCCGACATCGTGCGCGCCAACCTCACCCGCTCAGGCCTGTTCGCGCCGCTCGATCCGACGACGCTGCCGATGATGATCGGCGACGTCGACAACACGCCGAACTTCGCCGACTGGCGCGGCGTCAACGCCGATGCGCTGGTGATGGGCTCGGTCGAACGCGGCGGGCAGATCAGTTCGAGCGTGCGCGTGTGGGACACCGCAGCGGCGGCGCAGGTGGTCGGCAATTCCTATAACGCCGATCCACAAAGCGAGCGGCGCATCGCCCACATCGTCTCGGACGCGATCTACGCAGCGCTGGCCGGCGAGAGCGGCTATTTCGATTCGCAGGTGGCGTTTATCGCCGAGAGCGGCCCCAAGGCCAACCGCCGCAAACAGCTGGCGATTATGGACCAGGACGGCGCCAACGTGCAGGTGCTGAGCTCGGGCAACGCACTGACGCTGACGCCGCGGCTCAGCCGCGACTACGCGATGATGGCCTATGCCAGCTACGAGGACGGCAATCCGCAGGTCTACGTGGCGCGGCTGGGGGGCAAGGCGAAAAAGCTGATAAACAACGCGCCGATGTCGTTCGCGCCGCATTTTTCGCCCGACGGCGGCACGGTGGCGTTCTCGGTCAGCAACGGCGGCGTCACCAACCTCTACGCCTCGGGCATCGACGGCGGCCGGCCGGTGCAGCTCACCTCGGGCGCGGCGATCGACACCTCGCCCTGCTATTCGCCGGACGGCAGCAAGATCGTGTTCGAATCCGATCGTGGCGGGCAGCCGCAGCTCTATGTGATGAGCGCCGGCGGCGGCGGGGCGCAGCGCATTTCGTACGGCGAGGGCACCTATTCGACGCCGGTGTGGTCGCCGAAGGGGGATATCATCGCCTACACGCGGCAGTCGGGCGGCAATTTCCAGATCGGTATCATGAAGCCCGACGGCAGCGGCGAGCGGGTGCTGGTCGACAGCTTCCACGCCGAAGGCCCGACCTTCTGCCCGAACGGCCGGGTGATCATGTTCTTCCGCGATCCGGGCGGGGATTCGGGGCCAGGGCTGTGGACGGTCGACATCTGGGGCCGCAATGAGCAGCAGATCAAAATCGACAGCTACGCGTCGGACCCGAACTGGGGCTCGCTGCGGGCGTAGCCGCCGCGCTGCTCCGCTTCCCCGTGCACAAATACAACACCGGCGAAAGTGGCGGTTTTCCGCCACATTTGGGCCGCGTTGAGCGTCGATTAACCACGCGGGCCAACGCCGCCTTAAGGTAACTGCGCGTACAAGGCGGCCAATCAAATCCATTCCAGGAGAGCATTCCGGATGCGTTCTGTAACGCCAATCTTCTCAGTTTTGCGCGCCGCCGCACTGCTCGTTCTCGTCGTGGCGCTTGCCGCCTGCGCACGGAACGGTACCGGTGTGGGCAATCTCGGGCCGGGCGGCGGCCCGCCGGGCAGCCAGCAGGAATTCCTCGTCACCGTCGGCGACCGGGTGTTCTTTGAAACCGACTCCTCGGCGCTGACGCCGACGGCGGTCGCCACGCTCGACAAGCAGGCGGTCTGGCTCAACCACTACAACCAGTACAAGATCCTGATCGAGGGTCATGCCGATGAGCGCGGCACCCGCGAATACAACATCGCGCTTGGGGCGCGGCGTGCCTCCGTGGTGGTCAACTACCTGATCAGCAAGGGCGTGAGCGCCTCGCGCATCACCTCCAAGTCCTACGGCAAGGAACGCCCGGTGGCGATCTGCGACGATATCTCGTGCTGGTCACAAAACCGCCGTGCTGTGACGGTCCTTCAATAGACGCGGCCGCTTCGGCGGCGGCATGGAGGCATAGGGGGCGCCGGGTCGACAATGTCGTGCCCGGCGCTTTCTTTTTGTCGAAATCTGCGACTAGGCTGAGTTCAGGCTCGCGTCGTTTGCATCACCACGGAGATCGATCTTGCGTCTGTCCCTGAGACAAGGGGCGTCGAGGAGGCTGATGGCCTTCGGCTTCGTCCTTATGGCCGGCGTGTTCGCGCCGGAGTTCGTGCTGGCCCAAAGCTCGCAGGAAGCGCAACTGCTGGCGCGGGTGCAGGACCTCGAGTCGACGGTGCGCACCCTCACCGGACAGGTCGAGGGGCTGCAGTTCCAGCTTACGCAGATGCAGCAGCTGATCCAGAAGATGCAGGAAGACGACGAGTTCCGCTTCCAGCAACTGGAAGGCGGTGCGGGAAAAAAAAGTGATGCGGTGACCCATTCCGGCGGCGCGACGCCGACCGGGGCGTTGCCGCAGACCAAATCGAGCGCAGCCGAAACGACAACGCCGAAGGCGGCGGACCTTGCCGCGCCGGTGCCGCTGAAGCCGAGCGCCGAAGCGGGTCCGGTCCCGAAGGCCGATGTCGGCGGGCAGCCGGGCGACGGGCTTGGGGATTCGCAGGACCCGCTGCTCGGCAAGGGGGCGAGCGGCGAGAGCACCGCGACGCTCGGGACGCTCCCGGCCGATGGGTCGGGGCTCAACCTCAACCTCGATTCCAGTGCGTCGATCGAGACCGGCGACGCCGACGCGCAGTACAACGCCGGCTACGACGCCATCACGCGGGGCGACTACGCCTTCGCCGAGGACCAGTTCCGGCAGTTCATCTCGCTCTATCCCAAGGACACCCGGGCGCCTGACGCCACCAACTGGCTGGGCGACGCGCTGCTGCAGCGGGGCGCCTACGACGAGGCGGCCGATGCGCTGCTGACCGGATTCCAGACCTACGAGAAGTCGGCGCGGGCGCCGGATCTGCTGCTGAAGCTCGGCATCGCGCTGGCCGGGGCGGGGGAGCAGGACACCGCGTGTCGCACCTTCTTTGAGGTCGCCAAGCGCTACTCGAAGCAGCCTGCCGCGTTCCTGCAGCGGCTGCAGCAGGAGCGGAGCAAGGCCCAATGCCCGGCGTAAGCGAGTTCGACCTCGAAACGCTGTTTGTGGGGCTTTCCGGGACGAAAAAGTGCGCCCTGGCGGTCAGTGGCGGGCCGGACTCGCTGGCGCTGATGCTGCTGGCGGAGCGCTGGGCGCGGAGCCGTGGCACGCCAGAGCTGGTCGTCTACACCGTCGATCACGGGCTGCGTGCCGAGGCGCGCGAGGAAGCGGCGATGGTGCTGCGCGAGGCGGCGCGGCTCGGGCTGCCGGCCCGCGTTCTCGTGTGGCAGGGCGACAAGCCCGAGACCGGCATCCAGGCCGCAGCACGCAAGGCGCGATACGCGATGATGGCAGCGGCGATGGCCGACGACGGCGCCGAGCTGCTGCTCACCGCGCACCATCTGCGCGACCAGGCCGAGACCGTGCTGATGCGGCTGGCGCATGGCAGCGGCATCGATGGGCTGCGTGGGATGGACAGGCTTGCCTATGTCGAGGGCTGCGAAGTGTACCGGCCGCTGCTTGCAGTCGATCCCGCCGCCCTGCTCGCCGTGGTCGAGGAGGCCGGGCTTGCCCCGGCGCACGATCCCTCCAACAGCGACCGGCACTACGAGCGGGTGCGCTGGCGCGAATTGCTGCCGCAACTGGAAGCGATGGGGGTCGAGCCGCGCCGTCTCGGCAAATTTGCCGAACGCATGGCCGCGGCGTCGGCGCTGGTCGCCGCCGCGGTGGATGAACACTGGCCGCAAACGGTGATCCCGCTCGAGGCGAACCATTTCGCCATGCCGCGCGGGCGGTTTGCCATGTTCAACCCGCTGGTCGGGTCGGCAATGCTCGCCCGGGTGCTGCAGCTTTGTTCGGGCGACCGGCGGCCGCCGCCGCTTGGCGCCGTCGAATCGCTGGCCGGTAAGCTCGCCTTCAATGACGATTTGAAGCCGACGACGCTGCACGGTTGCGTCATCGAGGCCGACGCAGAGACCATTCGCATCCGCAAGGAAAGACCGCGGCGCGCCTTGCAATCCGCCGAGAGCGCCGTCACTGCCGATTAACCGCAGAGCCCCGGATCATTGGACTTTGCCGGCGATCGCGGGCACCTTGCCGCCCTTGTAACGCCTCAGTGCGGGGCTTATCTTTGCCCGAACTGCAGGCCCTTCCTCCCGCCGCAGCCCACCCAGGACAGATTGATGAACGTCAATTTCCGCAACTTCGCCATCTGGCTCGTCATCCTTTTCATGCTGATGGGCCTGTTCCAGGTCTTCCAGTCTTCGACCCGGAACATCTCGGTTGCGGACAAGACCTACACGCAGTTCATCACCGACGTTGACGCCGGCCTCGTGAGTTCGGTGACCATCGTCGACAACACCGTGCAGGGACAGCTCAAGGACGGCTCGCGCTTCGAGACGGTGATCCCGGGCAACACCGACATCGTCACCCGGCTGGAAGACCGCAACGTGCAGATCACGGCCAAGGCAGCGGACTCATCGCCGTTCTGGTCGATCCTGTTGTCGAGCTGGCTGCCGTTCCTCGTCATCATCGGCGTGTGGTTCTTCTTCATCCGCCAGATGCAGGGCGGCGGACGCGGCGGCGCGATGGGCTTTGGCAAGTCGCGCGCCAAGCTGCTCACCGAAACACATGGCAAGGTGACGTTCGAGGACGTCGCCGGCGTCGACGAGGCGAAGCAGGACCTCGAAGAGATCGTCGAGTTCCTCAAGGACCCCGGCAAGTTCCAGCGCCTCGGCGGACGTATCCCGCGCGGTGTGCTGCTGGTCGGCCCGCCGGGCACCGGCAAGACGCTGATTGCGCGCGCCGTGGCCGGCGAAGCCAACGTGCCGTTCTTCACCATCTCGGGTTCGGACTTCGTCGAAATGTTCGTGGGCGTCGGCGCAAGCCGCGTGCGCGACATGTTCGAGCAGGCCAAGAAGAACGCGCCGTGCATCATCTTCATCGACGAAATCGACGCGGTCGGCCGTCACCGCGGCGCCGGCCTCGGCGGTGGCAATGACGAGCGCGAGCAGACGCTGAACCAGTTGCTGGTCGAGATGGACGGCTTCGAGGCGAACGAGGGTATCATCCTTATCGCCGCGACCAACCGTCCCGACGTGCTCGACCCGGCGCTGCTGCGTCCCGGCCGCTTCG
>JBDTVO010000077.1:0-11209 GCA_040007135.1 Devosia sp.
CCACCGACTACAATTTCGAGATGCAGATGGTGGGCATGAACGCGCAGATGGCGCCCGACCTGCAGACAGTGTTCCTGCCGTCGTCACCGCATGTCCGCCACATCTCGGCCACGCTGGTGCGCCAGATCGCCGAGTTCGGCGGAGATGTCTCCGCCTTCGTTCCCAAGAACGTCCTCGAAGCCCTGAAGTCCAAGTCATGACCACATTTCTCCGGCGCCTCGGCGCCCTCGCCGGCACGCTTGTCGTTGCCGCGACCCTCCTCGGTGCACCGCTGGCCCAGGCCGCGACGGGAACACCGCACCTGATCCTCACGCTGAAGGATGGGGACGTCGATATCCTGCTGATGCCCGAGATCGCACCCAAGCATGTCGAGCGCATCATCGCGCTCACCGACAAGGGCTTCTACAACGGCCTGAAGTTCCATCGGGTCATCGACGGCTTCATGGCGCAGACGGGCGATCCGACCGGCACCGGCGCCGGCGGTTCGGACCTGCCGGATGTCGTCGCCGAGTTCTCCCCGACGCATTTCGGCCCCGGCATTGTCGGTGCGGCGCGTTCGCAGGAACCGAACAGCTTCAATTCGCAGTTCTTCATCACCTTCGCCGATGCCGGCTTCCTCGACGGGCAGTACACGGTGTTCGGCAAGGTCGTGGCCGGCATGGACCACGTCAACAGCATCAAGAAGGGCGATCCGAACTCGGGCGAGATGAGCAACCCGGACGTGATCGTCTCGGCCAAGATCGTCTACGAGTGAGACGGCCGCCAGCAAGAGGATAGAGCCATGGCAGACTACAAAGACCCCGAAAACACGCTCATCATCGAGACCTCAAGGGGACCGGTGGTGATCGAGATGCGGCCCGACCTCGCGCCCAAGCATGTTGAGCACATCAAGACGCTCGCCCGCGAGGGCAAGTATGACGGCGTGGTGTTCCACCGCGTCATCGACGGCTTCATGGCGCAGACCGGCGACGTCAAGCACGGCAATTCCAAGGGCGACACCTCGCGCGCCGGGCAGGGCGGTTCGGACTATCCGAACCTCAAGCAGGAATTCAGCCCCGAGCCGCATGTGCGCGGCACGGTGTCGATGGCGCGGGCGCAGAGCCCCGACAGCGCCAATTCGCAGTTCTTCATCGTCTTCGACGACGCCAGGTTCCTCGACCGCCAGTACACGGTGTGGGGCAAGGTCATCGAAGGCATGGACAATGTCGACCAGATCAAGCGCGGCGAGCCGGTGCGCGATCCCGACACGATGGTTTCGGTCAAAGTCGCCGCCGACGTAAAATAGTTCGGACAACGAAAGTGCGGCCGATGGCGATATTCTGGATTCTCCTCGGCGTAATCTCAGGCGCCTGCATTGCCGTGCAGGCGCCGATCAATGCCCAGCTCGGCCGCGAAATCGGCATGCCGTTGGCCGCGGCGTTCGTCTCGTTTGCGTCGGGCGCAATCATCCTCGGTGTCCTCACGTTCGGCATCGCGGCAGCGACGCAGACGACGCTGCACTGGAGCGCTCCGGCGCCGTGGATGTTCGTCGCCGGCGGGTTGCTGGGGATGGTCTATGTGGTTTCGGCGATCATCCTCACCCCACAGATCGGAGCGGCGGCGGTCATGGGGCTCGCCGTGACGGGCCAGCTTGTCGCCGGCCTCGTCGTCGATCGCGTTGGGTTCATGGGCATGGCGGTGCGCGAGATTTCCCTGGGACGCATTGCCGGCGCGGGGCTGCTGGTCGCCGGCGCCGTGATGATCCGGCTGCTTTGATGCGCGCGTTCCTGTTCGCGGCCTTCCTCTTGGCGGCAACGCCTAGTTTTGCGACTGAATGGGAGCATTGCAGCGATGCCGGCGGAGCTGCGAGCTTCGACTACCTCGCCGGCGATGGCCTCGATGTGCTGTCGGTTTCCGCACTTACCGTGACGGCCGGCGAACGCGTGTGGGCAAGCGATCCGGCGAACGGCCCGGGTGATCCGGTCAGTATCGGGCAGGCGTTCGAGGATGCCGACACGATCCGCATTGATGCGCTCGACAAGGATGCGTTGCGTGTGGCCTCGCTGCGGCTGTTCAAGGCCGCCGAGGGGAGCAACGTGGCAACCGGCGGGACGCTGACGATCAAGGATCTCGGCGCCTGGGCCGTCAGCTGCGATCCGGGCTGAGCCGCCCATGCGCGTCGAGCTTTTCGATTTCGAGCTGCCGGACGAGCGCATTGCGCTCCATCCGGCCGAGCCGCGCGACAGCGCCCGGATGCTCGTCGTCACTCCGGACCAGCCCTTGCGCGATGCCCATGTGCCCGACCTTCTCGACCTCCTCAAGGCCGGCGACGTGCTCGTCGTCAACGACACGCGCGTGCTGCCGGCCGAACTGAAGGGCGCGCGTATCCGCGGGGACAGCCGGGCGTCGGTGTCGTTCAACCTCCACAAGCGCGTCGACGCGACGACGTGGCGGGCCTTCGCGCGCCCGGCCAAGCGGCTGCACATCCTCGACCGGCTGGAGCTTGGGGACGACGGCTCATTGCTGGCGACGGTGGCCGGCAAGGGCGAGACGGGCGAAGTCACGCTCTCCTTCGAGTTCGGCGGCGCCGCGCTCGATGAAGCCATCAAGGCGCACGGCGCCATGCCATTGCCGCCCTATATCGAGACCCGGCGGCCGAGCGAGGCGCGCGACCGGACTGACTATCAGACGGTCTACGCGGCGGTGGACGGCGCGGTGGCGGCCCCCACGGCCGGCCTCCATTTCACCGAAACGCTGCTCCAGCGTCTCGCCGAAAGGGGCATCGGCATCGAGCGGGTGACGCTGCATGTGGGGGCGGGGACCTTCCTGCCGATGAAGGCGGACGACACCGAAGACCACGTGATGCACGCCGAGTGGGGAGAGCTCACGCAGGCCGCAGCCGAACGGCTCGAGGCGGCCCGGTCGCGGGGAGGGCGGATCGTCGCCGTGGGCACCACGTCGCTCAGGCTGCTCGAGACGGCGGCGCGGGCGACGGGGACCCTGCGGCCCTTCATCGGCGAAACCGACATCTTCATCACGCCGGGCTTTCGGTTCCGCGCGGTGGATGTGCTGATGACCAACTTCCACCTGCCGAAATCGACGCTGTTCATGCTGGTCAGCGCCTTCGCCGGGCTGGAGACGATGCAGGCGGCGTACGCGCATGCGATCCGGTTCCGGTACAGGTTCTATTCTTACGGGGATGCGAGCCTGCTGTTTCGGCAGGAGCAGCCGGACGAGGAAGAGTAACGCCGGCAGTCGTCGTCCTCTCCCCTTCCGACGCCTTCGGCGCCACCTTCCCCCGCGTTGCGGGAGAAGGACGCGACTGCGGACTCCGCACTTCCGTTCCAGCGACTTCGTGGTATTTGGCGCCGCATGACTGGCCTCCCGGACTTCTCCTTCACCCTTTCGCACACCGACGGCATGGCGCGGCGCGGGCGCATTGCCACGTCGCGGGGCGATATCCAGACGCCGGCGTTCATGCCGGTGGGCACGGCGGGGACGGTGAAGGCGATGTATCCCGAGCAGGTGCGGGAGACCGGCGCCGATATCCTCCTCGGCAACACCTATCATTTGATGCTGCGGCCGGGCGCCGAGCAGGTGGCGGCGCTGGGCGGGCTTCATACTTTCATGGACTGGCCGCGGCCGATCCTCACTGACAGCGGCGGCTTCCAGGTGATGTCGCTGGCAAAACTGCGCAAGCTGACCGAGCACGGCGTCACCTTCCGCTCACACATCGACGGCTCGGCCCATGAGCTGACGCCGGAGCGCTCGATCGAGATCCAGACGTTGCTCGACAGCGATATCATCATGCAGCTCGACGAGTGCATCCCGCTGCCGTCCGAGCGCAAGGAAATGGAGCGGGCGATGGAGCTCAGCCTGCGCTGGGGGCAGCGCAGCAAGGACGCCTTCGGCGTGCAGCCCGCACGGGCGCTGTTCGGTATCAACCAGGGCGGCGACGATGCCGAACTGCGGTCGCGCTCGGCGGCGGGGCTCAAATCCATCGGCTTCGACGGCTATGCGGTTGGCGGCCTCGCGGTCGGCGAGCCGCAGGAAACGATGTTCCGGGTGCTGGGCGAGATCACGCCAGAGCTGCCGGTGGACCGGCCCCGCTATCTGATGGGCGTCGGCAAGCCCGACGATATCCTCGGCGCCATCGGGCGCGGCATCGACATGTTCGACTGCGTGCACCCGACGCGCGCCGGCCGGCACGGCCATGCCTATACGCGCTTCGGCGTCATCAATCTGAAGAACGCCCGCCATAAGGACGATGCGCGGCCGCTCGATACGGAGTCGCCCAACCCCAATTGCCGGCGCTTCAGCCGGGCCTATCTGCACCACCTGATCCGGACCGAAGAAATGCTCGGCGCGATGATCCTGAGCCAGGTCAACCTGGGCTACTATCAGGAGCTGGTGCAGGGCGCGCGGACGGCCATCGAGACTGGCGCATTCGCCGACTATGCCGCACAAACGCGCGATGGCTGGGCGCGTGGCGACCTGCCTGCCAATTAAGGGAACTCACCATGGCGTCGACCCGCAAATCCCTCCTCAACTCGATGATGAAGCATCGGAAACGGCTGGAGGATCAGCCGATGCGCGTGCAATTCGCCATCGATCCGAACCGGTTCAAGCGCTACTCGGCGAGCGCCGGCGACATCCTCCTCGACTACTCGAAGAACCGCATCGACGAGAAGGCGATGGAGGCCTTGCTCGACATCGCGCGCAAGGCCGATGTCCAGGGACGGCGCAAGGCCATGTGGGCGGGCAAGCACGTCAACGTCACCGAGGACCGCGCCGTGATGCACATGGCGCTGCGCTATCAGGGCGACAAGCCGGTGAAGATCGACGGCCGCGACGTGATGCCCGACGTGCGTGCTGTGCTGGCGCACATGAAGCTGTTTTCGGGGCAGGTGCGCGACGGCACGATCAAGGGCGCGACGGGCGAAACCTTCACCGACGTCGTCAACATCGGCATAGGCGGCTCCGACCTCGGGCCGGCGATGGTGACGCTGGCGCTGGCGCCCTACGGACGCGCCGACCTCCGCCTGCACTATGTCAGCAATGTCGATGGCGCCCATATCCACGACACGCTGGCCGGGCTCGATCCGAAGCGGACGATGTTCATCGTCGCGTCGAAGACCTTCACCACCGACGAGACGATGACCAACGCCAACACGGGGCGCAAATGGATCGCCGATGCGCTCGGCGAGGCGTCGGTGATGCACCATTTCGCGGCGCTCTCGACCAACCTCAAGGCCTGCGACGCCTTCGGCATCATGCCCGAGCGCATCTTCGGCTTCTGGGACTGGGTGGGCGGTCGCTATTCGGTGTGGTCGGCCATCGGCCTGCCGGTCGCCATTGCCGTCGGCTTCGACAATTTCGAGGCGTTCCTCAAGGGCGCCTGCGAGATGGACCAGCACTTCCTCAAGACCCGGCTCGACAGGAACCTGCCGGTGATCATGGGCGTGCTCGGCGTCTGGTATCGCAACGCCTGGGGCTTTGCGACGCATGCCGTGCTGCCCTACGACCAGCGCCTGTCGCGCTTTCCTGCCTACCTGCAGCAGCAGGACATGGAGAGCAACGGCAAGTCGGTGAATCTCGACGGCAAGCCGCTCGACTACGACAGCGGCCCGGTGATCTGGGGCGAGCCGGGCACCAACGGCCAGCATGCGTTCTACCAGTTGATCCACCAGGGCACTTCAGTGATCCCCGCCGATTTCCTCATCGCCGCCAATCCGCACGAAAACCTGCCGCCGCACCACGAGAAGCTGGTGGCGAACGTTTTGGCGCAATCCGAGGCGCTGATGCTGGGCAAGTCCAAGGAGGAGGTCGTCGCCGAACTTTTGGCGCAGGGCCTCGACAAGGCGGCGATCAAGGCCCTCGCCCCGCACAAGATGTTTCCCGGCAACCGGCCAAGCAACACGCTGATGTATCCGAAACTGACGCCGGAGATTCTCGGGTCGCTGGTGGCGCTCTACGAGCACAAGGTGTTCGTCCAGGGCACCATCTGGGACGTCAATTCCTACGATCAGTGGGGCGTGGAACTGGGCAAGCAGTTGGCCAAGGCCATCCTGCCCAAGGTGCAGGGCAGCGCGCCGAATGCCGGCAACGATGCGTCCACGAAGGGCCTGCTGGCCCACTACCACAGGCTGCGCCAGTAGGGGGCGATGCGGCGCGGACGGGTGAGGGACTCGTCTGCCGTTTCGTTGGCCAGCGCGAGAGACCGGAAAAATCGCGCTGTTTCCCTTCTCCGTCACGTCCGGTTGGCACGCGCCGCATCGGGGGCGGAACGTCCGTGGCAGGCCAGGGTTGCAGGCATATTCGATTGACTTGAGGGGCTTGCCCGCTATGTTCCGCCGCAATTCGGCGGGGCCCCCCGCCCAGCGGGCCGGTAGCTCAGGGGTAGAGCATTCGACTTTTAATCGAATGGTCGCGGGTTCGATTCCCGCCCGGCCTACCAAAAAACTATGCTATTTCAACTATTTATGGGATGTGAACTTGTCGGTTCGATGAGGCGGACTGCCCATGTCCGCCCTATGTCCACAATGAGGCCCGTCGATGGAAAGAAGGCGAGAAACTGAACTTCGGCGCGGTCCGCGTCGACAATTGCCCGAGGCCGTCGTCCGGCTCCGCACAGCGTTGGACCCGCCTGAGAGCAAATTCGATCACACCTCTGGCAGCAGTCTGCCGGATGATCGAACCCTGGCTGCTCTGGTAGCGATGCAGGCCGAATTGGGCCAGTGGCGCAGGTTTCGCGCAACAACTGAGCAAGTCTACGTCGCTGCGGCTGTCGCAGCGTTTGGGGCCCTATGTTGGGGGGTGGCCGCTCTGGACCCGAGTAAGTACTCCGTCTGGTTCTTGAACCCCTTCTTTTTCGCGTGTGTGTTTATCGATGTCGTGGCAGCCTCGGTCAGCAGGTTCGTCTTGATGGTCGCGGAACGCTGGACCACGCTCCGCACTGCTCAAGTCGAGATCGACACTGCCCTTCGGCTTGCCGTGGCGGACAGGTACTTTGCTAACGAGCGCCAGGTAACAGGGCCGGGCGTCGGTGGCTGGATTTCGTTCGCTGTGCTCCTTCTGAGTGCGATCTCTTCCATCATGTTTTGCATCGCAGCATACGTCGGTTTGCGAGCATGACGGACGTGGCTGAGAGGCTCTAGGCGCGCTCATCCTCCCTCGTAACTGTCTGTGCTAAACCATTCACTGCGGTTCCGGCGCCAACGGAGGCGATCATAGCGACACCTCTCCACACTCGCACTCTCAACCCCCTTCAGTTTGAAGCGCTCGAACCTAAGAGGTTCGAAGACTTGGTCAGGCAGCTGATCTACGACTTTCGCCAATGGCGCAAACTTGAGGCCACCGGTCGCGCCGGCGGTGATGACGGTTACGACGCACGAGGGTGGGAGGTTACGGACCTCTCAGGAGGCGGCGACGCTGCCGATCAGGGTGACGACGAGGATCAGCCGACGAAGACGATCTCCGATCGGCTCTGGCTTGTTCAGTGCAAGCGAGAGGTCCGCATCGGACCGGCGCTGCTGCTGAGATACCTAAATGGTATCGCAGAAGATGAGCGGACCCGGCTCTATGGGGTCATCCTGGCAGCGCCTACCAACTTTTCGAAGACGTCGCAGGACAGGTTCCGTGACTGGTGTGCGAAAGCCGGTATTTCTGAGTGCTACCTGTGGGGCAGGGGCGAACTCGAAGACATGCTGTTTCAGCCGAAGAACGACAATCTACTGTTCGCATATTTTGGGATTTCTCTTCAGATTCGGAAGCGTTCTCGACAAGCGGCGCTTCGATCGCGCACAACCATCAAACGAAAGCTTAGGGCCTTGGTAGGGAAGTCCTCGGCTCTTTTGAGGGACGCTGAAGACACAGACTACCCTTGGAAGCCGAACGGCGCGAAGAACGACTTCGGTTGGTGGGTTTTCACGTCCCCCGAGCGTACTTTTCGGGGGCTCGAGGTGAGAGTCAAAGAGCACTTTGCATTCATTGACGAGGATCGAGTGCATTGGGACTACGCAAACGCGGACTCCATGGGACCCGGCCCCCATAGTGATCCATGGAGGGGCAAGCAAAAGAGCGTTCCAAATCGACAGGCGCTGTATGATTTTTGGCAAGCGCTGCCGGATGGGCAGCGTGCAAAGCTAGTCGTGATAGGCATCGTGGAGTTAGAGCGAATATTAGAGGTCGACGATCAGGGAGACGATTTTGTCAGCGGGGAACTCGATCGACCACACGTATTCCTGTCCATCCCTCCGAACCTGAAATTTCCACCGTTTGACAATGTTTTCGCACAACTGCGGCCGGACTACCAATGGGCTGGAGGCACTACTATTTGGAATCCAGCGGAAGTGGACAGGGTCGCAAAATTCCCTCCGGAGTTTCGAAAGCAGATGCCCCGATAGATACGTTCCGCACCTGCCACCCGAACACCGGCGCTAGCCTCCGCCTCCTCCTCCGGTCCTCGAGGATGCGCAGCCCCCAGTCTGCAGCTTGCGGCCCTTGCGGATGAGCACGCCGGCACGGTGCACGCGCCAGCGGCTCGCGAGGATGCGTAGGGGCGTCAACCGAACTCCTGGACGATCGTGCCTCGGGGACGATCGCCGTCAGCGCGGCGCTGCACCAAGGCCCAGCCGCCCTGAGTTTCGACCTTGGCGAACCAAAGGCCGGGGTTAACCCGATTCATCGCCTTCGCCAGTTGGAAGGCGTGATACTCGGCAACGTCTTGAGGCTCAGCGGTATCGAGCCACCGTTGGAGGTCAAAGGCGGGCGCTGGGGGCTGTCTTACGGCGCCGATGGCCACTGGCACCACAGATGCGGCGGCAACGGCTGGCAGGCCCGCCAGCAGGGTGCGGCGCGTGATCATGAGCGCACCGGCGAAACGGGGGAATCTATCTCCAGCACTGTCTGGTCGATGGCCTCTGCCCATGCCGGGCCGTCATCGTCATGGGCGCCGGAGCTGGAGCTGTAACCGTCCTCATTTACAGCCTCGTCGTCGTCCCCGCGGCCCTTCGCCCAGTGCGTCTGCGCGCCCTCAGCGGTGCGGCTGGGATCGAACTCACTGAGGCGCACCGAGGTCTCAGGAGCGCCGAGGGACGGCTCGCTGATGCCATCATCTTCGGCGTCTTCGGAGGAGCGAAAAATTTCGGCGACGCTTCGCCAGCCCTCCGGGGCCGACAAGTCGTCCGTGATCCCGTCGTCCTCGAGGTCAACGTCTTCCGCGGCGGCGTCGAGGATAGCGATCAACGCAGTGACGACGGCCAGGTGACGCTCAATGCGTCGCTCGACGGCCTCGTGGGAAAGGTGCAAATTTGCACGCTTGAAATCCGGCAAATTTGCCGGTTTCGCAGATACCGCGATTGCGGCATGTAGGGCGACGTACGCCTCGCCCGTGTGTGTGAGCGCGATGGGCGCCGGACTTGTAGACGAGGCTATGGTATCGGCTGAATCAGCCATGATCGATCTCCCAGAGGGTCGGTTGCGGTTAGGGCCGGTCGAGCGTTGACGCGCTCGGCCGGCCTGCTAATATCTGGCATTAGAAATTTGGAATTGTCAATGTCAGCTATCCCCAAGGCGAAGAAGGTCGGTCGACCGAGGGTTGACGCGACACCTTTGACCGTCCGCATGCCGCCCGATCAGCTCGCCCGCCTCGACAAATGGGTGAAGGCCCAGCCGGATAAACCGAGCCGGCCGGAGGCGGTGCGGCGGCTGGTGGATAGATCGCTCGGCTGGAAATGAAGGGGCCGGAACCGATAGGAGTGGCCGCTATGTCTTCAGGTCGTTGGAAAGTACGATGCGCCGTAGCAGCGGCTGCGATCGTCGTCGTTAGCCAACCAGCCGGCGCCGCGGACAAGGATTTCTCGGGAAGTTACTATTGCACTGAGGAATTTGGCGGCGGCATAGGCTACAATGAAAGCCTGAAACAGTGGCAGGGGCAGGCTTTCATCCCCCAGGCCAAGTTCATCGTAGGGCTCAAGCTCCCGAGCAGCACCCCGAACTCGGGAAATGCCGAGAACCTGGTTCAGACCTATTCGATGACGACCACCGATTCCGGCACCACGAACACCAGTGCATGCACGTATAGCGGTAACTATGGAGACGAGTCCCCGGTCCGCCTTGAGACCGACTTCCCCCTCCTAGGTTGTTGGTCCAACTTCTTTAGCTATCGAATTGATCTGGCCACGTTGCGGTACCTTCGCGTGTATTTCGCGGGTTACGTGAATGGGGCTGACAATAACGACAATACCCCGTCCGTGATGGGCGGGACCTGCACGAAGATCAACTGACCCCCAAGTCGGAAACCCGCAGCGTCGGTCACACGGCTGTTTCCGCCACTGGTAGCGGCTGGCCTGACTCGGCGCACCGGTTCAGCCTTGGGCCATGCCGAGCACGCTCCGCGACATGCGCCTAGTCGCGGCCGAAGTGTGATCCAGAAGTAACGTTGCCTGCAGAATTGAGTCAAAGCGGGGAACAAGACGCCGAAATTGAGGCAGATGCCCTTGCATTTCTCGCCGATTGGGGCGACCCATCGTCAACGAATTAGCCGTTTGATGGAGATAGGCATGCGTGGGTTCACTGTTCTGTCCGCGGCAGCGGTTGCCGCGTTGATGACCAGCGCGGCTTTCGGTGCCGACCTCATGATGACCCCGCCCGCACCGGCCGAGGCGATGACTGACGGCTTTGCCTGGGACGGGCTCTACGGTGGCATAAGTGTCGGCTACGACACCACCGGCGATGCTGAACTCAAGGGCGTAGTGGGGGTGAACCTGCTCCCCGCCGAGAGCTTCCTCATCGGTATCGAGGGCGGCCTCGGCTACTATTTCGACGTTGGCAACGGCGGGGGCAACGGTGTGTATACCACCGTGGGGGCTCGGGCCGGTTTCATATCAGGGCCGGCGCTGTACTACCTGACTGCCGGCGCATGGTACGACGTGACCTACGGCGGCCCCGTCTACGGGTTTGTTGGCGGCGGCGTCGAGTTCGCGGTGGGAGACAATACGTCGATCCAACTGCAGGCCGTCTACTATCCGAGCTACGGCGATTCCGATGTCACGGCGAGCCTTCTCTGGCACATGCACTGACCGACGGCCGCAACGAGCGCCGGAACGACGTCCTGGGCACATAATGCGGCAGCCGGCGCAGCCAGCTCATGATCGATCATCCGCGACTACCGCGCGCACTGATCTCCAAAGTCTGTCAAAATTGGCGCCCCCCTCCGAACCTGATGCCG
>JBDTVO010000078.1:0-11193 GCA_040007135.1 Devosia sp.
GGTGGCCATGTTTGCCTCGATCACTCCAGCGACGGATGGCTATTGCGTGATCTGCGGCACCGGGGCGGGAGCAGTGCGCATACGCGCCAGCGAGATCGAGCGGGTTGCTGATGCGTCCGGCTGGCTGCTCGGCGATCTGGGCTCAGGCTACTGGCTCGGACATGAGGCTGCGAAGGCGGTCGTGGCAGGAATGGAAGGGCGAGGCGCTACGACAGCGCTCGGACCGGCGCTTCTCGGGGCGATGGGTATTGCGACTTCGGGCGACCACGTCCTTGGCCGACCGGAGCCGCTGCGAAAGTTCATCGATGCGATCTATGCGCTGCGCCCGATCGAGCTTGCCCGCTTCGCGCCACTGGTCCTCGAGCACCGCGAGGACCCCGTCGCGGCCCGCCTCATCGCCGAGGCAGAGAGGTACCTCATCGCCGACTTTGCGACGGTGTTTGATGCCCGCATGCCGGGGCCGATCGCGCTGGGCGGGGGCGTCATGCCCCACCTTACGGGAGCGAGCGCCGGCATTGCCGAGATCGTGCGAGCTGCGGGGCACAGGCCAGATATTCACCTCGCTGCCGATGGCTCGGTCGGCGCGATCGTCCTCGCGATGCGGGCTGTCGGGATTGTCGTCGATGTCGCGATGTTCGAGACGATCACCGAATCCGTGCGGGCGCACGCGGCGGGAAGGGTCGCGTCCTAGGCCTGCGACCCTTCGGGCACGTGCATGCGCATGTCCAGCGCGGGCGGCATCGGGTGCTGGGCCAGATCGGCGCTGGTTTCCTCTGGGCTCGCCGGTCGTCCCAACGCGACTTCGAGGCGACCGCGCCGCAGCCTGAGCCACAGATCGGAAAGCAGGGTCTCGCCCTCACGGATGGAGGCGAACTGCCGGCTCATCAGCAAGCGCTCGACCTCGTCGAATTGCCTGTCATCAGCGGCAACGACCGCACGCGCCAGGACGATGCGCTCATTGTCACGGATCGCGGCAGGCAGTGCGTCGATGAAGGCCCTCAACTCGGCGGATCGCTTCGCCTGCATCAGATGGGTCGCAATCTCGACGGCAAGGTCGAGCGGCGCTCCACCGATGCTCCACGCGCGCAGATAGTCACGCGAGGCGCTGTCTGCATCGGAGCTAAGGAGCGCACTGAGCCTGAAGCCGAGCCAGCTGGGCCTCAGGGACAACGAGCGTTCGAGATGTCCTCGCGCCGACGCCTCCTCCCCGGCATCCAGCGCGGCAATCGCGAGGATCAGAGCGTGCAGCCAAGTCGTTCCCTGCTGTTGAGCGCTGGCGGTTACGCGGTCGGTCCACAGCTTCGAGACGGCGATGCCGACTGGAACGTCCTGCAGGTTGCTTTCGGCAATCGTCAAACCCTGCGCGAGGTCATCCCAGCAGTCGTCTGGGGCCACGACGCCGAAATCGAGGCCAGCCGCCAGCGGGCGACCCAGCAGTTGCTGGTGACGCTGGCCCCATGCCGAGCCAATCGAATGCCTGGTGTCGAGGGGTAGCCGGGCCTGCTCGCGGAGAAATGCGTCGATGCGCGCCAGCTCATCCGCTGGCACCGCCACACCCAGCGCGGAAGCAGCATGGCCGACGGCCCTGCCGTAGTCGCGATCGTGCGCCTTCTCCGGCGCAAGCTGCAGCGGGACGAAGGCCTCCGTCCAGTCCAGCTCGCCGCCAGCGGGAACGAGGAAGCGCTGGTTCTGCGTGGGAGCGATGCCGCTCTGGATTTCGAGATACTTTCCTTCGCCGGGCTGGGACAGGTAGTCCATCCAGTTCTGGCCGCCGGCCGCCGAGCCAAAATAGAAGAACTTTCTACCCTGCATTTGAGATGTGCCCGTTTGCGCGAGACCGAAGCCATCGCGATCGACGGCGGCGACGAAGAGCCGGGGTGCCTTGGGGGCACGGAAGAATACCGACGTCGCGTCCCGCCAGTTGTCGGGATAGGATGCATCCCAATCCTGGCGCGGAAAGTCGCAGCGGCCGAGATTGTTGCCGGGCCAGATGTGCTCGACCGAATAGGCGGCCGGGCTGAGGACACGCGTGCCCTCGCTCATCGGCGCGGCGATATTGGTCCACCAGTAGGCCAGGCGTGGTTCAGCCGAAGGATTGACGATCCGGCCGTGGGCGAAAAGCTGCGCAGTTTCGGCCGGCATGAACAGGTCGATCTGCCAGGTGGCCTCGACAATACGGTCGAACTCGTAGAGGCGCAGGATCGGACCTTCGGGCGTTTCTCGTACGCCGGCAAACACCGGAGCGCACGTGAAGGGGGTGTGTCCGGGAGTGAGGCCATTCCACTCGATGCCGCCTGAGAACCATGCATTGAGGCTCCCGAGATTTGCCGGCTGAAACACCGGGTTGCGGAACACCAAATCGCGCCCGGTGCGGAGCCAGCTCGAGCAGCCGGCCCCCCAGCGAGGGCGCAACGACGGCACGCAGCCGGCCGTTGGCGATGACCAGAACTTCGAGCGTCGCCTCACGGAGGTCGCGGTCGTAGTCGTCGGTGACCTGGTAGGGCAGGATCGAGTCCTCGCCCCAGTTGAGGCCATGGGCGGTCTCGGCTGCCGTGAGTCCGATATTGGCGGGTGTCGGACGGTTAGGTGTCGGCTGTTGCCACTTGAACCTCGGCAGGTTGCTCGGACGTCCGAGCCGGGCCATCGGCAAGGTCAGGCGTTCGCTGTGGATGCGGGTCGTCTCGATTGTCATCCGTTCTCTCCAGGCCCGCCATGCCTGCGCAACATGCTGCTGACGATTTGCTACAGGCTCTCGCCCAAGTCGAAAATCCAGAGCTAAGCCCAGTGTCCGTACATGATCGGCATGAGGCCGCAGAGGGCGGCAAAGCGCTTCCACGACTTGTTGCCTGGCGCGGTCCAGCCGGTTTCGGCGACGGCCGAAATGCGCGGAAAGACGAGGCGGTCGAAGATGGCGCGATCGGCCATCGGTTCGGACCAGATGCAGGTCTGGACGCCAAGCAGGTGCTGCAGTTGCATCTCGCTCCACCCGTCGCGCGGCTCGAAGCGATAGGTCTCCTCCGGCCCCGACCACCCTGCCCACCCGGCCCCAGGCTCGGACCAGCCCGGACCATTGGCCATATCGAGGTAGTAGCGCTGGCCGGGCGAAACGACGATGTCATGGCCCTCCCCGGCAAGCGCGGCGCTGATTTCGATGTCGCGCCAGCCCACGAGGTAGCTCGTGCGCCGGTCGAGGATGTCGCCATGCGCCGCTTCTTCCCAGCCGCCAGTGGTCGCCCCCTTGCTGGCGATGTAGCGATGCACGCGTCCAATGAATTGGGCCTGAAGGATGGCGGTGCCCGAGCCACCGATCTGGTCGGCAAATTCGTGACTTGTTATCGAGTCTGCCAGCGCCCGATGGCGATCCGCGGCTTCCTTGCCGGCAAGGCGCTCAAGCAGCTCCAGGGCCTTGGGTGAGCCCGACCAGGCGGAGAGTGGCACCTCGTCGGCACCGAGGTGAAAGATGCGGCTTGGAAACAGTTCCAGAAGCTCATCGACTACGGTCTCGATGAAGCGATAGACGGGCTCGTGCGCGGGATTGAGGCAGTTGTCGAGGAAGCCTTGCACGGACTCACCGCCGTGCGTCTCCCCCGGATCGCGAAGTTCCGGCAGGGCCTCCAGTGCGGCGTAACAATGGCCGGGGATGTCGATCTCGGGCACGATTTCAATCCCGAGGGTCTGGCCCAGAGCCACAATCTCGCGGATCTCCGCCTTGCTGTAGTAGCCGCCGGCGCGGCTGGGACCACTCCCGAGAAACGGCGGTAGCGGCAAGCCGTGCCCTCGCCAGGCGCCCACCGAGGTGAGTGCGGGATAGGCGTCGATCTCCACCCGCCACGCCTCGTCATCGCTCAGGTGCCAATGGAAGCGGTTCATCTTGTTCCAGGCGAGCAGCTTCAACAGACGGGAAATTTCGCCGCTGGAGTAGAACTGCCGGGCCACGTCGAGATGCGCGCCGCGCCAGGCCAGCGCGGGCGAATCGGCGATGGTGCCCGACGCGGGAACGACAAGCTTCCCCGGGTGCTGCAGTGCGCCACGGAGGATCTGGCCCAGCGTGACGAGACCGTAGAGGTGACCCGCCTGCGATGCGGCAGAGACGATGGCGCCGGTCGGGTTGAACGCGATCTCGTAGGCCTCGGGACCGAGTGGCTTGCTGCTGAAGGTGACCGGCATCCCGCCATTATCGGTCGGGTGGACCAAGCCCTCGTCAGGGAACAGTTCGCGCACCATCTCGGTGAATGCGGCAACGACCCGTTGCTCCTCGGTCGACATCGGTTTGAGACTAAGGCCGGAAGGTGTTGCGCGCGCACCGTCCACGGCGAGGTGGTTCGGCCAGGGAATGATCGAGAGCTCGACCGGCGGTGCTTCCGGCAAAAGGAAGCGAGCGGCACCGGTGAGCAGCGCGCCGTCCTCGCCCACGACATTCGGGGGAGTGGTGACGATCGGCAGCATGCGACCGTCGGCAAACGCCAGGTAGGCTCCACGCGCGCCGTCGCTCCAGTGGCGGAGGGGGTGGGTCAGGCTGCGGATCGCGACGCGCCAGGTCCCGCCCGGCGGGAGGACATAGCCATCCGGCGGCGCGATCAATGACCAGTTCGAAAGCCGGGAGCGGAGTGTTCCACCGTCGATTTCAGCATGTGGATCGATGCCGGCGGCCGGGCCACTGAAGCCGAGTGCAAAGTCGACCAGGGCCTCACTGGCGCCGTTGCGTAGCGACAGCTCGTAGACCGAGGGACGATCCTCCGACGCTGGCGTCCAGAGGGTCTCGAGGCTGATTGTGTTCATAAGGTGGGGTCCGGCGGACCTGATCGCTGGCATTGGAATGGTACCGCCTCCCCGGCTTGAACGGGGGACCCCTAGATCCACAATCTAGTGCTCTAACCAGCTGAGCTAAGGCGGCCCTTGGGCGCGGCCAATCGAAGCCGACCGCGGAACGTGCGGTGCGGTTTACCCGCGGCGGCGGGCCGGCGCAACCCCGGACCCAATTGGGGCCGCCGCATGGCCGGCTTAACCATTGCGACGTTTCCCTGGCCATGAAACCCCAGCAAAACTGGACCGTTCACGGGCGGCGCTATAATTAGGACAAGATTAATCTTTGGGTGCGGTTTGTGCCGGAATGGCACGCCGAAGGTCCGGGTGCGCGTGGACGCTGAGTGGATAACATCGCCGAGCGCGCGCCGTATCCTGGTGCATTGGGCCGATCCGCGCCCGGCGTGGTTGTGGTCGCATGATGGCAGCACGCTGCTATGGCGGAACCCCGCAGCGCGGCTATTCAACAGCAAACGGAAGAAGAGCGTGCTCCGGGCGGGACCCGAGGCCGTCCCGATAAAGGGACAGGTCGCCCGGCTGATCCGGCTTGGGGCGCCGGGCCGTGCGAGCCTGGCGCGGGTTCAGTTTCTCGCCGGAGACCGTCCGGCGGCGACGACATGCTCATGCACACCATTGCCGATGCCCGACGACGCGGTTGCGCTGCTGCTGGTGGCCGTCGACCCGGTGGACGCCGAATTGTGGCGAGACCCGGCCGCCAGCGCCCCCGACGCGCTGACGCAATCGCTGCTGCCGGCGGGCAGTACCTGGATGCTGGAGACGTCTCCGCCGCCGATTGACGATGCGGCGATCCGGGTGCCTGCAGGACCTAACGGCGAGGTTTTGGCGATCAAAGTTTGGTCTTCTGGGACCCAAATCGTCACCGTTCGGGGGGACGACGGTCTCGCCGCGCCGGAGTCGGATGAGAGCCTCGATCTCGCGGAGCTTCCAGAACCGATGCTGCCGCTTGGGATCGAGGAACTGCCACCGGCGGTCACGCCGCAGCCGCCGGCCGAGGCGCCCTGGGTGGAACCGATGGCGCCGGCCAGCGAGGAAGGATCTCTCTCGTCGCTGTTCGACCGGCTCGCGGGGGATGCGGGCCTCTATAGCCCCCTGACCGAGGCGGACGAGACGTTCGCGGGGGCACTTACGCCAGTTGCAACGCCAGAGTCGGCCACGCCGTCGTCGCCACCGGGTGGGCTTGGCGAGGAAGACCTGATCGCGGCGATGATCGAATACGCCGACGATCCCGAAGCGTCCGAGACGGCAGATGACACGACGCCCAAGACGCACTGGATGATCACTGGACGCGGCTTCCGCCGATTGCCACCGGAGCCTGCTGCGGAGGGGGGCGACGCCGACGGGCCGCCGGCGCCATCGCAGCCCTCGGTCGAGGACGCGCCGCCGGTCACGCCGGCGACGGCTCCCGTGGCACTGGTTACCGACGGGCCAGATCGAGATGCGGCCGAGCGGGTGTCGCGGTACAACTTCGCCGAACTCGGGCGCATCCTGACCGACCGTGTCGGCGGCGACGGCAACGCCGAGGCTGCCGCGGCATCGACAACCGACGACGAGCGGCCGGACGTGGCGCGCCTCTCGGGCGGGGTGGTGAGCCTCAGCGCCGAAACGCTGGTGCTGAACCGCCTGCCGCTGGCGATCCTGGTGTTCCGCGACCAGCAGGTCTTGTTCGCCAATCGCGCGTTGATGGATCTTCTCGGACACGAGAGTGTCGAGAGCCTGCGCTCGGCCGGCCTCGGCTCGATCTTTCCAACGCCCGACTCGGCGGTTGCCGGCCCGATCAATCGCCTCGTCCGCCGCGACGGCACGCCGTTCCCGGTGACGGCCCGCCTGCAATCGGTGAGCTGGCAGGGGCGCTCGGCGCTGATGCTTTCGGCCAACGCGAGCGAGCCGGTGCGCGGCCACGAGGGTGCGGTGCGGGCCTTTGCCGAGATCGCCGCCGAAGCGCGCGAAGAAGGCTTCATCGCTGCCGACCGCGCGGGGCTGGTGACGCAGCTTTCCGGACACGGCGCCGTGCTGCTGGGGAGGCCGGCCGATGAACTGATCAGCCGGCCAATCGCAGTGCTCGTCGGCGCGAACGACATGGATGGCCTGCGGGCGTTCCTCGAAAAGCCGGCACGGTTTGCCGAGACGGCGCGACCCAGCCTGCTGACGGCCAGCGAAGACGGCAACGCCGACATCGCACTGTTTGCGGAAGGTCAGGCCGGGGTGGTTTCGGGGTACTTCGGCTTCATCAAGAAACGCGCCGCCGCGCCGGTGCCGGCGGCGGTCGAGGACGAACTCGACCCCTCGCTGCTCGGCCGGCTCAGCCGCGGCATCCGACGCCCGCTCAACACCATCATCGGCTTCGCCGATCTCATCCGCTCAGCCGGGATTGGCGTCGCCGACCAGCAGAAGTTCGTGGAATACGCTCGCGATATCCGCACCGCAGGTCTCGAAATCGCGGTGCTGGTCGACGAACTCGAGGACTTCACCCGGTTGCGCGACGGCCGCTACACGCCGCGGCCGGCGGAGGTGGACCTCGGCGCCCTGCTGGACTCCTGCATTGTGCGGGTGCGGGCCCAGGCCGGCGCGGCGCGGGTGCTGGTCCGCAGCGCCATCGCCGAGCGGTTGCCGCGGATCCGCGCCGATCGTGCGTCGCTCGGCCAGGCGGTCCTCAATCTCCTCGCCAGCGCCATCGACCAGACCCCGATCGGCAGCTCGGTGATCCTGTCGGCGCAGAGCGGCGACGACGGCAGCGTTGCGATCCACATTCGCGACAGCGGCCAGAATGCGACTGACCTGGCCGAGCGTTTCGTGGTCTTCCGCGACGGCCAGAACCAGGACGGCGAGGACCTGCAGCCGGTGCGCTCCAGCGTCGGGCTGGCGCTGACGCGGTCGCTGCTGGCGGTCAACGCCTGCTCGCTGTCGATCGATCCGACAGCCGGTGTCGGCACCCTGCTGACGCTCACCGTCCCGGCCGAGAACGTCGCCCGCGCCTGAGCGGCGCCTGCGGTTGGCAGAGGCGTCGTTCCTCTCTAGACTTAGCTGTCTGCTTCAGACCGGGGCCCGGTTCATTGATGTCATACCGCACCGCGACGGCAGGCGGAGCGCCACTGCCCCTGCCCGCATGATCCGCAGTTCCATCATCTCGGTGCTGGGCGCCCTGCTGTTGCTGCTGACGGCAGCAGCGGCCATCTATTTCGTCGAGGTGGCGACCCTCCCCGGCAGCGCGCCGGCGGCGGGCTTCGCTGACTGGCTAAGCCTCATGGTGCAGGGCGACTTCGGGTTGTCGTCAGCAGCGGCAGGGCCGGTGGCGCCTATGATTGCCGCCGCACTGTCGGTGACGCTGCCGCTGGTGGCACTGGCGGCGATCCTCGCGGTGGCACTGGGCGGCGGTCTCGGCTGGCTAGCCGGTCGGAGGGATGGGGTGCTGCAGCGCGCGCTGGGGGGCGCCTGGCAGATTCTCGCAATCGCACCCGGGTTCTGGATCGGCCTGCTGCTGGCCAGCGTATTCGGCGCGGCGTTGCACTGGCTTCCGACGGGCGGGTTCGTTCCGTGGAGCAGCGACTGGGCCGCGGCGACGCGTTCACTGCTGCTGCCTGCCCTGGCGCTGGCGCTACCTGCCGGCGCACGGCTGGCGCTTGCGGTGCAGCACTCGGTGAGGACGGCGCGGGGAACACGGCCCGTGCTCGCGGCACGAGCCCGCGGCGCCAGCGACGACGTCGCGTTTGCCTTGCACGCACAGCGAGCCGCGCTGCTGGGCGCGGCGCCGGCGCTGGTCGACATGCTGGCCTTCCTGTTCGCCGCGGCCGTGGTGGTTGAAAGCGCGTTCTATCTGCCTGGACTTGGCCGGCTGATTGTCGATGGGGTCGTGGCCCGCAACGCGCCTTTGGCGGGCGGCGCCCTGCTCGTGCTGGTGACACTGACGCTCGCGACGGGCCTCGTCGCCCGCCTCGCGACGATGGGCCTCGACCCCCTGCGCCGGCGCAGCTCGCGATGATCGGGTCGAGGGCGCCATTGATGGTGACGGGCGGCGGCTTGGTCGCAACGTTGCTGGTTGCGGCAGGCCTCGTGTCGCTGGTGTGGACACCCTATGCCCTCGACGTTCTCGACCCGACGGCGGCGTGGCGGAGCCCCATGGCCGGACACTGGCTCGGCACCGACGGGCTCGGGCGCGATGTCTTCTCCCGGCTGACGCGGGGCCTGCTGTCGAGTGCTGTTGCCGGCCTCGTCGCGACAACAATGGGCGTCATCGTCGGGGTTCCGCTCGGACTTGCTGCGGCCGCGTGGCGGGTCACCGCGAGCTGGCCGGTCGCCGGGCTTTCCGCCTTCGTTGGCCTGCCTGCGATCTTCACGCTTGTCCTCCTGTCGCTGCTGACCGCGCCCGGGCTGGCGACGGCGATCCTGGCATTGGGGATCGCCAGCATCGCACCGATGATTGCGACGGCGCGCGACGGCGTACGGACGATCAAGGGGCCGGTGTATTTCGATGCTGCCCGTCTCGCCGGGCTCAGCGGCATCGAGACATTCCGCCGGCACGTTGCGCCGGCGCTGGCGCGGCTCGTGCTGGCGCAAGGCCTGCGGCAAGGAGCGGCTGTGATCCTCGCCGAGGCAGCCTTCGGGTTTCTCGGCCTCGGGGCGCAGCCGGCGACGATCAGCCTCGGCGTAATGCTGCGCGAAGCGATGGCCGCCGGTGGACAGAGCCCGGCTGCCCTGCTCGCTCCGGGGATCGCGCTGTTGCTGCTCGCAGGTGCGTTGCTGGTCGCCGGTGCCGGGCTGCAGCAACAGACCGAGCCGCGGCTGCGCAGTGTCGGAGGTTTCCGTGGCCTCGCTTAAGCTCGACAGCTTTGGCCTCGTGCTCGATGGCACGCCCCTGCTCGAAGAAATCGGCTTCGTGCTCGAGGCCGAGCAGGCCATCGGCCTCATCGGCCCACGTGGCGCAGGCAAATCGATCCTCGCCCTCGCCATCAGCGGCCTCCAGCCAGCGCGGGCCCGGACAACCGGATCAATCGCCGTCGACGGCGCTCCCCTTCCTGCGGACGAGGCAGGCCGCGCCAAGGTGCGCAGCAAGCAGATCGTGACGTTGATCCAGAATGCGGGCGACGCACTGGATCCGCTGCGGACGGCCGCAGACCAGCTTCGTCTTGCCATCGGGGACAATGCCGCGAGTGCCGATCGCCTGCTGGGCGAGGTCGGCCTCGAGGCTGCGGATGGGGCGCGCTATCCGTCGGAGCTCAGTGCGCAGCAACGGCAATGCCTGGGGCTGGCGCTGGCGCTGGCGCGCGAACCGGAGTTGCTGATTGCCGACGAGCCCACCACCGGCCTCGACTTTGCGGCGCAACGGCGCCTCCTCGACCTCATCGGCAGGCACCAGAAGGAGCGGGGCATGGGCCTGCTGCTGGTTTCGCGTGACGTGCGGGCGGTGGCGATGCTGTGCGCCCGGGTGATGGTGATGGCGGGCGGGCGCATCATCGAAAGCGGCATCAAGGAAGTGGTTTTCGGCTACCCCAAGCAGGAGATCAGTCGTCGTGCGCTGTCGAGCGGGCGACAACGGGCCCGCACGCTGATGCGGACGCCGATCGGCGGGCTGTTGCTGGAGGCCAATGCGGCGACGCGACGGGTTCGGCCGAAAGCCGGTGGGTGGCGACCGCCCACGCTCATCCTCGACAAGGTGACGTTCTCGATGCGGGCCGGCGAGTCCGTCGCCGTGCTCGGCGCGTCGGGCGCGGGCAAGACGACGCTGGGGCGCGCCATCGCCGGGCTCGACCGGCTGAGCGCCGGCACGCTGTCGTTCGACGGGCACCTCTATCGCGGCAGCGACATTTCCGAGACGGTGCGTCGCGACATCGGCATGGTGTTCGCCGAGCCGCGGCTGAGCTTTGATCCGCGGCGGACGGTGGGCGAGTCGATTGCCGAGCCGCTGCGGCTCGAAGACCAGCGCCAGCTCGATGATTCCAGCGCCCGGTTGGTCGAGATCGTGACCGCGATGGGCCTCACCACATCGGTCTTCAATCGCCACCCGGGCGACTTCACCGATGGCGAACTGATGCGCTTTGCCATCGTGCGGGCGCTGGTGACGCGACCGCGGCTGGTCATTCTCGACGAACCGCTCGCGGCGCTCGACATCACCGAGCGGGCCGAAATGATGGTGCTGCTCAACCGCCTGCGCGCCGATTTCGGGCTGACGCTGCTGGTGCTCAGCCGCGACGTCGAAACCGTGCGGATGCTCGCCGACCGCGTCGTGCTGCTCGACAAGGGACAGGTGATCGAGACCGGGCTGCTGGCGCAACTGATCGAGGGGGCGCAAAGCCCGGTGACCCGGGCCCTGCTCGCAGCGGACCTGCCCGCACTCGGAATTGTGCCGGTGTTCTAGTGCGTCAGCGGGTGGCCGCT
>JBDTVO010000079.1:0-11173 GCA_040007135.1 Devosia sp.
GCGATCTGCTTGCGCTCGATCTTGGTGGCGATCGACCAGGCCGATTTCACCCGCGAGGAGACGCGGGCGTCGATGCCTTCGGCGCGAAGCTTGTCGGTCAGCTCGCGGGTGATGGTCTCGATGCTGTCCTTGAACACGGACTGCATTTCGGCGAGGCGGCCGGTGATGGCCAAGTAGTGGTCGGGCTGCAGGGTGCGGAACGCCAGGTTCTCGAGCTCGGACCGCATGTCCTGCATGCCCATGCGGCCGGCGAGCGGCGCATAGATGTCCATCGTTTCCTGGGCGATGCGGCGCTGCTTCTCGGCCGGCATGAAGTCGAGGGTGCGCATGTTGTGCAGGCGGTCGGCGAGCTTGACCAGCAGCACGCGGACGTCGGCCGAAATAGCGAGCAGCAGCTTGCGGAGGTTTTCGGCCTGCGCCTCCTCGCGCGTCACGAGCTGCAGCCGCTCGATCTTGGTCAGGCCGTCGACGATCTCACCGATCTCGGAGCCGAAGACCTCGTCGATCTCGGCGCGGGTGGCGTCGGTATCCTCGATGGTGTCGTGCAGCAGTCCGACGACGATGGTCGCGTCATCCAGCTTGAGGTCGGTCAGGATCGAGGCGACTTCGAGCGGATGGTTGAAGAACGGATCGCCCGAGGCCCGCTTCTGCGCACCGTGCTTCTGCATGGCGTAGACATACGCCTTGTTGAGCAGGCTCTCGTCGGCATGCGGATTGTAGGCCTGCACCTTCTCGACAAGCTCATACTGACGCATCATGCCGTGCCGCTCTCCGCGCGGCCGATCGGGGTGCCGACAAACAAAAAAGGCGCCCGGCAGGGACCGGACGCCATCTGACTATAGGCCAATTGCGGCAGCACGCAATTCGCGCGCCGCCGCGAGTGGGATCAGTCGTCGCGCCGCTCGGGCGGAGCAAGGCTTTCGATGCCGCGCAACAGTTCCTCTTCGGAGAGGGTGTCGAAGGTGTCGCCATCGGGATCGGCGTCAGCATCGAGCAACGGGGCGGCGTGCCGCTCCGGCTCATCGACCTCGACGTATTTCTGCAGGGCGTGGATCAGATCCTCGCGCAGGTCCTCCGGCGAGATGGCGCCGTCGCCGATCTCACGCAGGGAAACCACGGGATTCTTGTCGTTGTCGCGATCGACGGTGATCTGGGCACCGGCTGAAATCATGCGGGCCCGGTGGGCCGCCATCAGCACCAGATCAAAGCGGTTCGGGACCTTCTCAACGCAGTCTTCAACGGTGACGCGGGCCACGGACATCTCCTAACGGTGGGGGATTGAGAGGGCTCATACACGAGCCGCCCGGAGGGTTCAAGGATAACCAAAACCCTGTTTGACCCACATCAACGCACCTTCGGGTCGGATTGAATTGAATTGCTCGTACCCCGGGGCCCTGATACAGCCGGAAAACCGGGCGATCCGAGTGTGGGGCGCGTTTCGACCGGGCGGTAAGCCGAGCCGTAGGATTGAGTGATACTGGGGGGCCTGAGAGGCCGGCTCTCCCGATGGGAGGGATCATGTCGATCGATCCGCGCGAAAAGGTGGTGCTGTTCATCGACGGCGCGAACCTCTACGCCACCAGCAAGGCCATCGGCATCGACATCGACTACCGGCGGTTGCTGGCCGAGTTCCAGAGCAAGGCCTACCTACTGCGCGCTTACTATTATACCGCGCTGGTCGAAGACCAGGAATACTCCTCGATCAGGCCGCTGATCGACTGGCTGGACTACAACGGCTTCACGGTGGTGACGAAGCCCGCGAAGGAGTTCACCGACGCCGCCGGCCGCCGCAAGATCAAGGGCAACATGGACATCGAGCTGACGGTCGATGCGCTGGAGATGAGCCCGCACTACGATCACTTCGTGCTGTTTTCGGGCGACGGCGACTTCACGGCGCTGGTGGCGGCACTGCAGCGGCGGGGCAAGCGGGTGACGGTTGCCTCGACGCTGTCGACGCCGACGCCGATGATCGCCGACGATTTGCGGCGGCAGGCCGATTTCTTCCTCGATGTGGCCGAACTGGCAAAGACGGTGGGCCGGGCGCCCTCGCCCGAGCGCGCGGTTGACCGCGCGGCGCCGCCGGCCGAGCATAAGTAAGCCCGTCTCCGCAGTTTCCGCGATCGCGATTGCCCCTCACCCAGCCGCCGCATGAGTGTCCGCTTTGTCCGCGGCTCGTCGCCTTCCGGCACGAGGCGCGACGCCTCCATCCGGACTGGCACAATGCGCCGGTGCGGTACTGGGGAGACGAGGCGGCGCGGCTCATCATCATCGGACTGGCGCCGGGTATGAAGGGGGCAAACCGCACTGGGCGGCCGTTCACCGGCGACTACGCCGGCGACCTGCTCTACGCGACGCTGCTGAAGGTCGGGCTTGCCGTTGGCGACTACGAGCAGCGGCCCGACGACAGCCTGCAACTGAAGGGCGTGCTCATCGCCAATGCGGTTGCCTGCGTGCCGCCGGAGAACAAGCCGACGCCCGAAGAGCAGGCGACCTGCCGCCAGTTCCTGACACGGCGTCTCGCCGAGCAGCGGCCCCTCGCCTACTTGGCGCTCGGGCGGATCGCGCACGATTCGCTGCTGGTGGCGCTGGGCGAAAAGCGTGCGGCACACAAATTCGCGCACGGGGCGCAGCATCGGCTCGGCAACGGCGCAACACTTTTCGACAGCTACCACTGCTCGCGCTACAACACGAACACCGGCGTGCTGACGACAGAGATGTTCGAGGACGTGGTGGGACGAGCGGCGAGGTTTGTCAGCCGGTAGGCAATCAGCCGTGCTTCAGCAGTCGTCCCTGTTCGCGTTTCCAGTCGCGGTTCTTTTCGGTTTCGCGCTTGTCGAAGCTCTTCTTGCCCTTGCCGAGGGCGATGAGCAGCTTGGCGATGCCGCGTTCATTGAAATAGAGTTTTAGCGGGATGATGGTGTTGCCGGCGCGCTCCACCCCTTCGCGCAGCTTGGCCAGATCCTTTCGCGACACCAGCAGCTTTCGCGGGCGCTTCTCCTCGTGGTTGAAACGGTTGGCCTGGAGATACTCGGGAATGTGGGCGTTGATGAGCCACAGTTCGCCGCGCTCGGGCGAGGCGTAGCTTTCGGTGATCTGCGCCTTGCCCAGCCGGAGTGACTTCACTTCGGTGCCGGTCAGCATGATGCCGGCCTCGAGAGTCTCGAGGATCTCGTAGTCGTAGCGCGCGCGCCGGTTCTCGGCGACGGCTCCGGTCGTGATCAGCGTCGATTTGGGTGCGGCTTTGGCCATGGCACTACATAGGCGCGGATGTCGTCCGGCGAAAGCGGGGCGACATCGCTCCTAGTTCAGCAGCCCGGCGTGGCCCATGGCGGAGTCGATCGCCCGCTCGTTCATCTCGCTGATGGGGACGAGCGGCAGGCGGAACTCGTTGCGGCAAAGGCCGAGCTTGCTGACGGCATATTTAGTGCCGCCCGGGTTGTTTTCGAGAAACAGAGTCTTGTGCAGGTGCACCAGCTTGTCCTGCAGCATCAGCGCAGCAGCGAAGTTGCCCTGCTGGCAGGCGTTCTGGAACTGCGAGCCGAGCTTGGGCGCGACGTTGGAGGTGACCGAGATGCAGCCGTTCCCGCCATGAGCGTTGAAGCCGAGGGCGGTCATATCCTCGCCCGACAGCAGCACGAAGTCCGGACCAAGCTTGGCGCGGGTGAGGCTCGCCCGCTCCATGCTGGCGGTCGCGTCCTTGACGCCGACAATATTGGCGTGCGCCTCGTGCAGCCGCGCGATGGTGTCGATGGTGAGATCGGTGACGGTGCGCCCGGGGACGGAATAGAGCAGGATCGGCAGGGTCGTGGCGCTGGCGACGGCAGAGAAATGCCGGAACAGGCCTTCCTGGGTCGGCTTGTTGTAGTAGGGCACGACCGACAGCACGGCATCGGCACCGATGTCCTCGGCAAAGCGCGTCAGCGATACAGACTCGTCGGTGGAGTTCGAGCCGGCACCGGCGATCACCGGGACACGGCGGTCGGCGACGTCGACGGCGATTTCGATGATCCGGCGGTGCTCCTCGTGGGTCACGGTCGGGCTCTCGCCGGTGGTTCCGACGGGCACCAGGCCGTGGGTTCCCTCCTTGATCTGCCAGTCGACGAAGGACGCAAAGGCTTTCTCGTCCACGGCCCCGTCTACAAACGGAGTGATGAGCGCCGTGATCGAGCCTCTGAGCATTTCGGGTTCCTCGTGACTGATTGTGGCCGCGGCTTTTCCGCCCTTTGGCCACAGTCGCGCAGCATAGTTTCAACCGTCCGGCGCCACAAGCAGGGGCCAGCCGGGCGACCCACAAGGACCCGGCGGCAAGCATTTGTTCACCCTCACGGGGGACAATCGCAGACCGCAGGGGTGGGGGCACCATGTTGGATTTGTGCTGAGGACCAACAGGACGAGACCATGTTCGTTGCGCGCGGAACGCCCAGGGCGTTCCTCATCGGCATTGCTGCCGCCGGTGCGCTGACCATCGCGATCACCTTGTCGCTGCGCGCCGCACCCGGCCCGTCGGCCGATTTCGTGCAGCCTCAGCCAGCCCAGATCATCGTCGCCGAGGCGGCAGAGCCGGCGACGACAACGATCGACGACATCGTCACCGGCTCGATCGACCGCGATGCCGGCCCCGTGCCGGCGACGGCAGGGTCGGCTGGGTTCAAGGCGGCCCTGGCGCTGATCGATGGCAAGGATTTCACCGGTGCGTTCGAGGCGGCCACGGCGCTGCCCTCGAGCCTTGAACAGCGCGTGGTGAAATGGGCGGCCATCACCTATGGCAACGGCGCCATCCCCTACGACGACGTGCAGCGTTTCGAGACCGAGGCCCCCGACTTTGTCAGCGGCGTGTTCCGCACCCGGATCGAGCAGGCGCTGCTGAAGGCCGAGGCGCCCGCGGATGTCCTGATCAAGACGCTCGGCGGGGCGATGCCCAATACGCTCGACGCGCAGATCGCGCTGGCACAGGCCTATGTCGCAGCGGTCGAGAGGGCGCGTGCGACGAGCATCACACAGGCCATCTGGATCAACGATACGCTCGATGCAGGCAGCGAAAAATCGCTGCTCGGAGCGCTCGGTGGCCTGCTCACGGCCAAGGACCACTGGGCGCGGGCCGAGCACCTGATGATGAACGATCGCGCCGCTGCCGTGGAGCGGCTGCTGCCGTATCTGACGGACGCACAAAAGAGCCTGGCGCTGGCGCGCAACGCGGTGTCGCGCAACGACGCCAACACCAAGGCGCTGCTCGATAAGGTCGACCCGAGCCTTGTTGGCAACCCGATCTATGCTTTCTCCCGTGCCGAACGGGCCCGGCAATTCCAGCTTTGGGACGAGGCCATCGGCTGGCTCAACAAGGGACAGGTCAACGACCCGGATCCTGAGCTCTGGTGGTATGAGCGGCGGACGCTGATCCGCCAACTGCTCGCTGCCGGCGATGCGACGCGGGCCTACAAGGCGGCGGCCGACTATACGAGCGGGCCCGAGGGCCGATTGGTCGAGGCGCGCTTCCACGCGGGATGGATCGCGCTCAGCTTTCTCGACCGGCCCAAGGACGCGGTGAAGCATTTCGAGGCGATGGCGAAGCTGTCGACGTTGCCGGACTCGGTGACGCAGGCAAACTACTGGCTGGGGCGGGCCTTGGCCGCGGCCGGTGACGGCAAGGCCGCCAAGGCTGCCTACACCGTCGCTGCGGGGTACGGGACGATCTACTATGGCCTGCTGGCGCGGGCGGCACTGGGGCAGCAGCCGGTCGAGCTGCGCAGCCTGCCGGCGACGAGCGGCAGTGAAGCAGCGTTCCAGAGCCGGCCGCAGGTGATGGCAATCGATCTGCTGATGGCCAACGGCAAGGCGGACTGGGCGAGTGCGCTGCTGCGGAACCTTGCGCCCTCGCTCAAGTCGGGCGGCGAGCTGGTGCTAGCGGCACGGCTGGCACAGACCATCGATGCGCACCACCTCGCCATCTCGATCGCCGACATTGCCGACAAGCGCGGGCTGCCCCTCGACGTGTTCAGCTTTCCCAAGGACGGGCTGCCAACGGCAAAGCTTGCCGACATCGACATGGCCGCGATCTACGCCATCACCCGGACCGAGAGCCGTTTCCAGGCCAACGCGGTGTCGCGGTCGGGGGCGCAGGGGCTGATGCAGTTGATGCCGCAGACCGCCAAAGAGACGGCCAAGAAGCTGGGGGTGCCCTACTCGGCCCGCAAGCTCGCAGCCGATCCGGAATACAACGCCCTGCTTGGCTCGAGCTATCTCGCGGCGCAGCTTAAGACTTATGGTGGCTCGCTGGTGCTTGCTGCAGCCGCCTATAATGCCGGGGCAGGCAACGCCAACAAATGGATCGCTGCCTACGGCGATCCTCGGGCGGCCAATGTCGACCCGGTGCTGTGGGTCGAGCTGATCCCGTTCGAGGAAACCCGTAAATACGTGCAGCGGGTGCTCGGCAACTACCTGGTCTATCGCGCCCGGCTTGGCCTGCCGGCGATGGACCCGGTGACCTCGATGCACGCCATCCCGGGATAGAACAGCGCGCCAGTCTCGGGTAGAACCGGGCATGGCGCGGCCCTTCCCTGTCCAGCACAAGCAATTCGACGCCCTGCCCGTCCGCATGGTGACGGTCGGCCGGGCCGAAGAGCAGATGGCGGTGCATGTTGCGGGGACCCTCGGGCCCGGGCGGATGCCACTGATCTGCGTTGCGGGATACACCCGCAACATGTCGGACTTTGCCGACTTCGTGCGGCTGGGGCGGCAGCTGATGGCCGAGGCCGTGCCGGTGGTCCTGGTCGACCTCAAGGGGCGGGGCCGATCGACCGACAGGCGGCGGATCGAGGAGTATTCCTCGCTCACCGACGCGGCGGACCTGTTCGACATCTGCCGGGCGTTGGCCATCGAGCGCGCCATGTTCCTCGGGCAGGGTCATGGCGGCCAGGTGATGATGGCGTTGGCAGCGCGAAAGCCGTCGCTGATGGCCGGCACGGTGCTGATCGACGCCGGGCCGGTGTCGGATTCCCGCAGCCTCGTGCGGCTGCGGGTCACCCTGAACGAGCTGACGGGCGTCCACGGCGAGGCCAGCCTCAGGCCGATGCTGCGACGGATGATTGCGCCCGACTACCCGGGGGTGCCGGAGACCGCCCTCGACGGGCTGGCGATGCGGACGCATTTCGTCGACGCTCGCGGCCGATTGCAGCCGCTGTTCGATCCGAGGCTGATCAAGCTGCTGGAGCCGTTCGACCTCGACGACGAACTGGTGGCGCAATGGCCGCTGTTCGACGCGTTAATGGCGGCCCCGCTGATGATGATGCGGACACAGCTGACCCATCAGCTGCGGCGCGAGACCTACGAAGAGATGATGCGGCGGCGGCGTGATGCCGAGGCTTACATCATCGAGCAGCAGGGCGCGCCGGCATTGCTCGACAACATCGATGACGTACAGCCGATCGTCGATTTCGTGCGGGTGGTACTGGGCAAGGAGTTGCGGCCCTACGCGGAGACCGACGACGACGCCGGAGAGGCCGAGGCCACGCTCAGGGCCGGCGTCGACGACAAGGTCGCGGCGACGTAGCTAGCGGGCGCGTGCCGCTTCGTCGCGGGCCGCCAGGGAGCGCGCCTGCGGCTGCCACGATTCGCGGCCGATACGACCCCGCGCAAAGGCGTGGTTCTCGAGCCAGAGGACCTCGACGTCGCCAAGCGCGGCGACCTGGTCGAAATGATAGATGCCCAGGTTGTTGAGCGTCGACTGGTCGAGCGGGCTGATCCCCTCGATCTCGAGGAGATTGTCGCGCCGGCCATTGCGGGGGTGCGGAATGCCCACGGGCTTGCCGAAATGAGTCCCCTGGCGACTGCGCGCCGGGTCGATACCGGTTTCGGCGAGCACCTGGCGTACGGCACTTTGCGCGGCGGCGACGGCCACGCCGACTTCGGCGACCGGCGATGGCGCGGCGGGATGGACTAGCGGAAGGCTGGAACCGAGTCCGCTGGACGGTCGTGGGTCTTTGACCTCGACCGGCGCTCCTGAGGGAGGCGCGGGTGGGAGTGGCCGGGCGGCCGGCTCGGCGGGCGGTAGCGGAGCGTCCTCGACGCGGACCGGTGGTGCGGCCTCAGGCTCAGGAACGGCTGCGTAAGCGGGCTGTGGCGGCAGTGGCGCGGCCGGCGACTCTACCGGCATCGAGGCCGGAGCCACGAATTCTTCGGGCATGACGTCGGCAAACAGTGGCAAGGGGATGCGCTCGTCGATCGGGTGCACGCGCGGGGGCCGAGGGTGCCGTGTTCCGGCGTCGGCAATGACGGGCGTCGCGGGCTGCGGTGGTGGCGCAGCCGGCGCCGGAGGCTCGACCGGGAACTCGATGACGACCTGCTCGCGGCCGCCCTCTGCAGGCAGCGGGCCGTCGCTCGACGGCGTAGCGACGAGGGTGGTCTTGTGAATGGGTGATGGTCGCCCCTTCATCTCACCGGCCCAGGCGTGTCCCGCGGTAGCGGCCGGCATCGGCGGCGTCGGCTCGGGTGGAGCGAGCTTGGCAGGCTCCTCAGGCGCCACGACAGGCTCGGGAGGAAGTACCGGCGAGGCGGCGGCGGGCAGAGCGGCTTCAGGGAAGGCGACCACCCCGGCGACCTGCAGGCCGGTGCTGGCGACAACCACTGGAGCCCCAACGCCCAGACCCGTGAGGGTCGCGGGCTGGTCCCTGCCCTCGCCGCGCGCCGTCGCCAGCCGCTCGGCGGAGATAGTCGGTGTCACAGCAGGCAGTCGGACGGCCAGGCGACGCGCGCCGTAGCCGATGCCCCAGCCGAGGCAGTAGGCGACGAACAGCAGGGCTGCGACTTCGGCGATGTGGATGAGGCTGCCCACAGGAATGCCCTAGCCGCCGGGGGCCGAAACGCTCAACCATCCGACCACGAGCCCGATGGCGATGGCACCGGCCAGATAGGGCCAGTAGGCGGCGAACAGGAAACTGAGCTGATCGAGGAGCATGGCTATTCGGGCGTGATCTCGAAGGCGATGCGGCGGTTGCGCTGCTTGCCGGCCTTGGTGTCGTTGGAGGCGATCGGGTCGGTCTCGCCGAAGCCCTCGGCATAGAGCCGGTCTTCGGCGACGCCGCGCTCGACGAGGCTGGCGACGACGGCTTCCGACCGCGCGACGGAGAGGCCGAGATTTACGTCAGCATTGCCGTCGGCATCGGTGTGGCCCTGAACGTGCACGTAGCTGCGCGGGCAGAGCCCGAGGTCGGCGGCGAGCTCGTCGATCACACCCAGGGAATCGGGAGTCAGCGTGGCGCTGCCCGCCTTGAAGAGAATGGCGTTCTTGTCGGCCAGGGTATCGACGCGGGCCTGGCAGAGGAGCATGGACGCGGTCTTGAAGTCGGCCCAGCGGGGCGATTCGGGGGCGACGGGTGTCGGCGGTTCGGATGCGGACGACGAGACGATTGCAGAGGGCTCGGACGAGACGGCCGGTTCGGCAGACGATGCGGACGAGGACGGCTCGGGTTCAACGGATGACGACGACGGCTGGGCCTCCGACGCGCTGGAGGACAGCGGGGCCGGCTCAGACGGGGACGTCACGGACAGCCTCACGGTCCAGTCGGCCACCTGGTCGGCCAGGGCGGCGCGTGCTGCGTCGGCCTGCTCGGCCGAGGCGGCAGTACCATTCAGCGACCAACTGCCACCGTCGAAGCGCGCGGCGCCGTCGAGCAGGTGCGAGAGGGCCGCTAGCCCTGATGTGACGTGGGCAGCAAACCCGTTGGGTTCGCCCGAAGCGAAGCTGGTGGTGTCTTGCGCCAGTGATCCGGCGTCGGTTGTGGACTGGCGCTTGAGGGCATCGTTCGGCACATAGCCAGCGAGCAGCACGCTGCCATCGGCGGTCTTGGTGGCCGACCACAAATACGGCGTCACCATCGGCGCGGCATCGGCGGCCTGGACGGCGATCTGCCACGCGGCGATATCGATTTTGCCAGCGAGTGCGGCCAGCACTGCGTCGCGATCGGCCGTGGTGGGTATTGCACCGGTCAGCGACCAGCGGTCGGCGTCGAGGCCGACCGATCCCTCGGACAGCGCCATGAGGGCATCGAGCGCGGCGCCCGCGGTGGCGGCGAAACTGTCGGGTGCACCGGCGCCGAGAGTGGCGATGTCGGACGCGGCGGGCGCTTTCGCCGAGAGTGCGGCGCGGACGTCGTCACTGGGGACGAAACCGCTGAGGTTGACGGCGCCATCGGCGGCCTTGACGGCGTGCCAGGTGTACGGCGCGATGATGGGGAGCGTCTGCTCCACCGGTGCGTGGACGGTGAAGGTCCAGCCGGCGGCGCGAAGGACCGCGGACGCATAGGCGGCGTCGACCGCGGAGGCCTTGCCAGCGTTGTCGACGGTGCCTTCGATCGACCAGCGAGTGCCGTCGAGAGCGAGGCTACCGGTGTCGAGCAGAGCCAGGATCTCAAGGCCTTTCTGCGCGGAGGCAGCGAAATCCGGGGGTGCGCCATCAGCCGACTCGGCGGTGTCGGCGGTGAGTTTCGCGACGCGGGCGTGGAGGGCGTCGCGCAGCGCATCGTCTGGCGGCTGGCTGCCAGCGATGGTGACACCGCCATCGGCGGCCTTGGTGGCGGACCAGGCGAAGGGCGCGACGAGAGGCGGATGCAACTCGGCCGTGGCGAGGGTGAACCCGGCAGGTGCGCCCTTCTTGGCTTCGGCGACGGCGGCGTTGAAATCGGTAGCGCTCGCGGCGCGGCCACCAAGCGTGAGTCGCGTCCCCTTGATGTCGAACTGGCCGTCACGAAGGTTGGCGAGCACGGCGAGGCCGAAATCGAGCGCCTGGGCGAAGCCATCGGGGGCGCCGCGGCCGAGCTTTACGCCCGTCGCGTCAGTGCCGGGCTGCGCCGCGAGACGGTCACGGGTGGCGGCGTTGGGGACGAAGCCGGTGATGGTGAGGGCTCCAGCGACCTTCATCAGCGAGACGGAGTAGTCGGCGACGGCAGGCGGTTCGAGCGTGACCGTGCCGCCCATCGCCGTCACTGCGGCGGTGACCTGCTCGGCGATGGCGGCGCTCGACGGGGCACCGGCGAGGACGATTTTCGTGCCCTTGATGCTTGCCTCGCCCCGCTCCAGAGAAAGCAAAGACCTCAAGAGGTTCCGCACGTTATCGGCAAACTCTGGTGGTTCACCGGAAGCGGGAGTGGTCCAGAAGCGCCAGGCTCGCTTACCGGTTTTT
>JBDTVO010000080.1:0-11168 GCA_040007135.1 Devosia sp.
GCTCAATGCCCGTGCCTATGGCCCCGGCCAGCACGGCCAGCGCCGCAAGGGCAAGACCTCGGACTACGGCCTGCAGCTCCGCGCCAAGCAGAAGCTCAAGGGCTACTATGGTTCGATGACCGAGAAGGCCTTCAAGAAGCTCTACCAGGAAGCCTCGCGCATTAAGGGCGACACCGGCGAGCGCCTGATCGGCCTGCTCGAGAGCCGGCTCGACGCGGTGGTTTACCGCGCCAAGTTCGTGCCGACCGTGTTCGCCGCCCGCCAGTTCGTCAACCACGGCCACGTGACGGTGAACGGCAAGCGCGTCAACATCGGCTCCTACCAGGTGAAGCCGGGCGACAAGGTCGAAGTGCGCGAGAAGTCGAAGCAGCTGGCGCTGGTGCTCGAAGCCAACCAGCTCGCCGAGCGCGACGTACCCGAATACATCGAGGCCGATCACGGCCGCGGCGTTGCCACCTATGTGCGTGTGCCGGCCCTCGCCGACGTCCCGTACCCGGTGCAGATGGAACCGAACCTCGTGGTCGAGTTCTACTCGCGCTGATCGCTCTCCGAGCGCAGAAATTCAAAGGCCGCCCACCGGGCGGCCTTTTTGTTTGCGCCAACGCCGGGTTCGACTGGCGCCTACTCCGGGGTCACCGCGACAGCGACCGCTCCGGGATCGGTCGCGAGGTAGTTCGGATCGTCGTAGTCGTTGGCGAAGACCTTGCCCTCTTGCGGGATGCGAGCCTCGAAGCCGCGCAGACGCTGGTAGATCGAGATCAGGTTGATGATCGTCGTCCACGACGAGACCAGGAAGCGGAACGAATCCGAGACCTGGCCGAACGCCTGCAGGATCTGCTGGAACAGCCCGAAGGTCAGTGCGCCGGTAACGATCGATGGGCCCATCGCGATGTAGGGGAAGAACACCGAGAACTGCAGGTACGCGTATCGTGCGACGTTGAAGTAGAGGTAGTTGAAGTAGATGCGGAAGTAGTTGCGCTGCACGTTGCGGAACAGCTCGCGCACGGTGAGCGGATGCGCCCGGGCCGGGTCGTCTTCGCCCAGCACCAGCTCCTTGCGGAAGGCCGCCTCGACGCGCTGGTTGGCAAACTGCAGCCCCGGCAGGCGGACGCCGACGATGGCGAGCAGCGCCGTGCCGAATGCCGCCGACACCAAGGCGATCCACACGAGACTGCCATCGACCGGGCCGATCCACGGCAGGGCCGAGATATGGGAGGAAAAGCCCCAGAGCAGTGGCAGGAAGACCAGCAGCGTCATGACTGAATCGATCAGGCTGAGCCCGAGGCTCTCGACGATCGACACGAAGTTCTGCGTGTCTTCCTGGATGCGCTGCGAGGCGCCCTCGATCTGCCGCGCCTTCTGCCAGTTGGCCATGTAGTAGAAGGTCATCGCCCGGCGCCAGCGGAACAGATAATGCTGCTGCAGGAAGCTGTTGAGCACGAGGATCGTGATCGACACGCCCAGCACCAGCGCCACCGTCCAGATCTTGCCGATGTATTGATCGAAGGTGATCGTGTTCGGCTTGGCCATCGCGGTCTGGATCAAATCGTAGAAGCCGCCGTACCAGTCATTCAGCCAGGCGTTGATCTGGACGTTGAAGTAAACGACCTCGAAGATCGTCACCGTCCCCACCACCGACCACCAGGTCCAGCGCCGGTTGGAGTCGACGAAGAACCATGGGACGCAGAACAGGTAGCCGGTGAGCAGCACGTATTCGAACAGCCAGACCTTGTCGGCGCTGAGGAAGGGCGCCGGATCGGCTTCCGTCGGAGACACCGCGATCCACGGCCCGATGCTGATCACGCCCTCGAGGAACGGCCCGATGGTGAACCAGGCGGTCATCGCCACGGCCGCCCAGGCCACGGCAGCGATGAAGAAGTTGAGCGGTGTGGGGAAGAATGAGCGGAACACGAAGGTCTCCTGCGCCCTGAAGTTGCGTCATCTAACTGACAGGAACGGCGGCGGGCAAGAAATCTGCTCAGCGTTACGCCGTTGTAAGCTGGGATTCTGAGGGCTTTCGCCCGTCTTCTGCAGGCGCTAGGAAACAGCATGAACGAGATCGCGACCTCCAGGCTGCTGGAAGACGGCGCCGAGCCCATCGAAGGCGCCCCGCCCATGCTTGCCGGCGCGCCGCGCACAGTAGAGTTCAACAAGCTGCGCAAACGGTTGGTCCGGCTCACTCGGGAAGCGCTGGACAGGTTCGGCATGGTCCGTCCCGGCAGCCGCTGGCTGGTGGCCCTTTCGGGCGGCAAGGACAGCTACGGGCTTCTCGCGATCCTGCTCGACCTCAAGTGGCGCGGCCTGCTGCCGGTTGATCTGCTCGCCTGCAATCTCGACCAGGGCCAACCGAACTTTCCCAAGCACATCCTCCCCGAGTTCCTGAGCCGGCACGGCGTTGCGCACCGCATCGAATACCAGGACACCTATTCGGTCGTGACCGACAAGCTGCCGGAGGGATCGACCTACTGCTCGCTCTGCTCGCGGCTCAGGCGCGGCCACCTCTACCGCATAGCACGAGAGGAGGGCTGCTCGGCGCTGGTGCTGGGACATCACCGCGAGGACAGCCTCGAGACCTTCTTCATGAACCTGTTCCACGGCGGCAAGCTCGCGGCGATGCCGGGGAAACTGCTCAACGACGAGGGCGACCTCGAGGTGTTGCGCCCGCTGATCTACTGCGCCGAGGACGACCTGGCGCGCTTCGCCGAGGCGATGGAATTCCCCATCATTCCCTGCGACCTGTGCGGCAGCCAGGACGGACTGCAGCGCAATGCCATGAAGGCGATGCTCGACGACATCGAACGCCGCATGCCGGGTCGCAAGGACGTGATGATCCGCGCGCTGGGCAACATCAACGCCAGCCACATGCTCGATCCGAAGCTGTTCGACTTCGTTGGGTTGCAGGCGAGGGACTGAGGAGCAGAGACAGCCAGACCTGCTGCGCGGCAGGTTTTGACGCACGAGCGCGAAGTGGGAGGACAGCGTGGACACAGCCGACTACTGGGCCATCGCCGAGGCCGACATCGAGATCCAGAACCCGGTCACCGACCGCAAGCTGCGGTTGCTCGACGACTATTGCGATATCCGCGATGGGCTGCGCGTGCTCGATGTCGGCTGCGGCAAAGCGTGGATCCTGCGCCAGTGGGCCGACCGCTTCGCCATCATCGGCACCGGCCTCGACACCAATCCGGCCTTCCTCGCCAGCGCCCGCAGCAAGCGCCCGGCGCGGGGCCAGTTGACGCTAGTCGAGGGGCCGGCCGAGGCTTACCACCCTGAGCCGGCCAGCTTCGATGTCATGCTCTGCCTCGGCGCCAGTTTCGCGCTGGGCGGCTTCGTCCCGGCGATCGAGTGGATGGTCAATGCCGCCAAGCCGGGCGGCGCCGTGATTCTCGGCGAGATCACGCTGAAGCACCGGCCGCCGATCAACACGCACCAGCACCTGCCGCTCGATGCCACCGAGTGCCTTGGCATCATCGAGAGGCACGGTGCCGAAGTGTCGGCGCTGATCTCGGCCTCCGACGCCGATTTCGAGCGCTACGTCAGCCACCACCGGCACGCGACGCTGCGCTGGGCCCGTGAGCATCCGGACCATCCCGACCACGATGCGGTGCTCGACAAGAGCCGCGCCGACTGGACCTACTACCTGCGCTCCATCCGCCCGATACTCGGCTGGACCATCTTCGTCGGGCGCAAGCCGGACTAGAGCGTCATTCGGCCATCGCCGGCACCGACTTGTACTCCGGGCTGACGCCGAACAGGCGTCCGCGCTCGGCGATCAGGGTCGACACGATGACGAGGCTCGCCATCACCACGAAGCCCGTGGCGTTGGGCGTGAGGGTGCCGTTGAACTGCTGGCCGATGAAGGTGCCGATGACCGCGCCGCCCACCGTCTGCATGAAGCCAAAGACCGCCGCTGCGGTACCGGCAACTGCGCCGAGCGGTTCCATCGCCAGCGAATTCATGTTCGAGGAGGCCCAGGCAAAGAAGAACTGCATGATGAGGAACAGCCCGTAGAACACCCAGAACGGCACCGGTCCGAGAAGGCTGAGCACGAGGATCACCAGCGCCGTGGCCCCATAGATCAGCATCGAGGCGTGGCTGATGCGGCGCATCCCGAGGCGCTTGACGATCCATGAGTTGAGGAAATTGGCGACCGCCATCAGCGCGGCAATGCTGGCGAAGGCGACCGGGAACAGGGCGCCGAGGCCGTAGAGATCGACGAAAATCTGCTGCGACGAGACGAGGAAGCCGAACATGCCCGAAAACAGGAACATGCCGTTCAGGCCGTAGAGGAAGGCGAGGCGGTTGGTGAAGACCAGCCGAAATCCCCCGAGGATGCTCTTGACCGACAGCGCTCGGCGATAGTCGGGGTGGAGACTCTCGGGCAGGCGAAAGAAGGCCCAGAGCCCGATGGCCGTCGCCAGCACCGTCATGAACAGGAAGATGTACTGCCAGGGCCCGGTCAGCAGGATGATCTGGCCGATGCCCGGCGCCACGATCGGCATCGCCATGAACACCATGAACGCCAGCGACATGACCGAAGCCATCTCGCGGCCCGAATAGCGGTCGCGGATGACCGAGATGGCGATGACCCGTGTTGCCGCCGCGCCGAGGCCCTGCACGAAGCGCAGGCCGAGCAGGATGGCGAAGGTCGGCGCGAACGTCGCCGCGAAGGCGCAGGCAACGTAGAGCGCGATACCCACGAACAGCGGGGCGCGCCGGCCGAAGCGGTCGGTCACCGGGCCGAACACCAATTGCGCCGCGCCGAAGCCGATCATGTAGGCCGAAACCACGAGCTGGCGCTCGTTCTCGTTGGCGATGCCCAGCGCCGCGCCGAGATAGGGCAGCGCCGGCAGCATCACGTCGATGGCGAGCGCGTTGAGCGCCATCAGCGCGGCGACGAGGGCAATAAATTCCGGCCGGGACAGGGCCCGGCCAAAGCTGGCTTGAGCGGTCATCGATTTTCTGGCCGGCAGGGAGCGGCCGGATGTGCGTTAATGAACCTCGCCAGGCGGGGTTGCAAGGTTAGGATCGAAGCGATTTGGCCTAGGCCACGGCCGGCTGGAAGGTTCGCGACGGCGATTCCTTGATCGGCAGGTGCAGCGCCGCCGAGCCGAGGCCGAGCAGGATGCCCAGATACCACACGAGGCTGTACGACCCGGTGGTATCGAACACATAGCCGCCGAGCCAGACCCCCACGAACGAGCCGAGCTGGTGGCTGAGGAAGGCCACGCCGTAGAGCATGCCGAGATAACGCGCGCCGAAGAACATGCCGACGAGCCCGGCGGTGAGCGGCACGGTAGAGAGCCAGAGAAAGCCGATGGCCGCCGCGAACAGGTAGGCCGACAGCGCCGTGACCGGGAACAGCATGAAGAGGCCGATCGCTACCGCTCGCGAAAAGTAGATGCCGGCAAGCAGAAGCTGCTTCGGCAGCCGGCCGCCGAGGTAACCCGAGAGCAGCGACCCGGCGATGTTGAACAGCCCGATGATGGCGATCGACCAGCTGCCGACATCGGGCGACAGGCCGCACTGCACCAGGTAGGCGGGCAGGTGGACATTGATGAAGGCGAGGTGGAAGCCGCAGACGAAAAAGCCGATCACCAGCAGCCGGTATGAGCCGTGGCCCCAAGCCCTTGCCAGGGCCGTCATGAAGGCAAGGTCGGCGACGCCGGCGGGCTTTTCGGTGCGCCCGCGGACCGCGAAGGCGAGTGGCATCACCAGCGCCAGGATGACGGCGAGATAGATCAGCGCGCTCTGCCAGCCAAAGGCGGAGACGAAGCCCTGTCCGAGGGGTGCAAAGGCGAACTGGCCGAAGGACGAGGCCGCCGTGGCGACGCCGAAGATCAGGCTCCGCTTTTCCGGTGGGACGTTGCGGCCGAAGGCGATCATCACGATCGAGAATGACGACGCGCCGATGCCGACGCCGCACAGCACGCCGGCGGTCAGATCGAGTGCGATCTCGTTGGGAGACACGGCCATGAGCACGAGGCCGGCCACGTAGACGACGAGCCCGAACACCACCACGCGCCCGGTGCCCCGCTTGTCGGCGATGGCGCCCGCAAACGGCTGCACCAGGCCCCAGACGAGGTTCTGGACGGCCATGGCGAGGCTCCACGATTCCCGGCTGATGCCGAGATCGGCAGTCACCGGCAGGGTGAAGACGCCAAAACTGGTGCGCACGCCGTTGGTCGCGGCGGCGATGAGGCAGCCGGCAATGACCAGGACAACAAGCGGGACCGCCATGGAGCGGGCGGGTGTGGACGCGGGGGTGGCGACGGTGCTCATGGATCGCCCTTACGCCGCTCGTGGCCGCGGCGGAAACGAGATTTCGTGATGGGGCCCATCAGCGTTGGTGAAGCGGCACCGCGCAGAGCGGCCGGAGCCGCGCGCGGCGCAGCGAGGTCAGGCCGTCTGCTTCAGCGCAATGCCCTTGTCGCTGAGATGCGTCTGCAGCTCGCCAGCCTGGAACATCTCGGTCACGATGTCGGCCCCGCCGACGAACTCGCCCTTGATGTAGAGCTGCGGAATCGTCGGCCAGTTGGCATAGGACTTGATGCCCTCGCGCAGCGCCTGGTCCTCGAGCACGTTGGCCGATTTGTACTCGACCCCGAGATAATCAAGGATCTGCACCACGCGGCCCGAGAAGCCGCACATCGGGAAGTCGGGCGTGCCCTTCATGTAGAGGAACACGTCGCTCCCCTTCACCTGCTCGTCGATGACGGCGTTGATGTCGGTCATTTGCAAAGCCTTTCGGGTCCGGATGGGGCGGACGATTTGGCCCTAGATAATACCGGTGGGCGGCATTGTCGAGCCGATCATCGGGATTTGACGATGGACGCCGGCGGCGCGGCCCTAGTCGGGAACCCCGGTCTGGATTGTCAGCGAATGCAGCGTCGTGCCCATGTCCGCGCCGAAGGCTGCGTTGACCAACTGGTGCTGCTGCACCCGCGATTTGCCGCGGAACTGTTCTGACACAATGGTCGCCCCCCAGTGGTTGTCGTCACCGCCAAGGTCGCGCAACTCCACCCGCGCATCAGGCAAAGCCGCCTTGATGCGTTTCTCGATTTCGGACGCACTCATGGGCATGGGAACCTCCACCGCTCAGACGGCCGCTCAAGCTGCACGGTAGAGTGGCCACTACGAGTCTGACTTGGTAAGAGAGCGTCAGTTTGTTCGATTTGCGAGACATCCTTTGAAGCAGCCTGTCGAAGTCATCGCCGAGATCGGGTGTAACCACAAGGGCGACCTAGCCATCGCCAAAGAGATGATTCAGGTTGCCGCTAGAGTCTGCAAGGCGGACGTCGCGAAGTTTCAGAAGCGGCACAACCGGGAGCTGCTCACTGCGGAGGAATACGACCGGCCCCATCCTGTGCCCGAGAATTCCTATGGGAGCACCTACGGGGAGCATCGAGAATTTCTCGAATTCGATACAGATCAGCACAAGGAATTGATCGAGGAGTGCAGAGCCAACGGCATCAAGTATTCAACTTCGGTGTGGGATGTGACGTCGGCCAAAGCGATGGTTGCGTTGAATCCGCCAATGCTGAAGGTGCCCTCGGCGAGCAATCAGCACTACGAGATGCAGGATCTGCTCTGCGAACGCTTTGGCGGTGAAATTCACGTCTCGACGGGCATGACAACGCGGGAAGAAATAAGAAAGACCGTTGCGTTCTACAAAGAACGAGGTCGCGCCAAGGACCTAGTAGTTTATTCCTGCACGTCTGGGTATCCCGTCGCATTCGAAGACGTCTGCCTCTACGAAATCGGCTGGCTGATGGGCGAGTTCGGGAATGAGATCAAAGGCGTCGGATTTTCGGGTCACCACCTTGGAATTGCCACAGACGTCGCCGCGTTGGCTATCGGGCGTGCACAGGAGGATACGGGACACGGCCAGTTCACGCACATTGAACGGCATTTCACCCTCGACAGAACCTGGAAGGGTACCGACCACGCGGCCAGCCTCGAGCCAGACGGACTGCGGCGCCTGTGTCGCGATGTTCAGAACGTCGACAAGGCGCTCGCTTTCAAGCGCGAGGAGATTCTTCCGGTCGAAGCAATTCAACGGCAAAAGCTCAAGTGGAGTGACGCCCGCTCCCAGGCTTCAGCCGAATAGCGCTTGTCGGCCATGAGCGGATCGACCATCGCCATCTTGCTCGCTCGTGGAGGCTCGAAGGGGGTTCCCGGCAAGAATCTTCGAAAAGTCGGTGGGCGAACCCTAGTCGCTCGCAGCATAATAGCTGCGAAGTCGTCGAGAGGGGTCGATGACATCTATGTGTCGACCGATGATCCAGCAATTGCTGCCGAGGCCCGGCGCTGGGGTGCAAGAACCATCGATCGGCCGGCCGGGCTATCGGGCGATAGCGCGACGTCCGAGAGCGGTTGGCTGCATGCCATTGCCGATATTCGCGAGGATTATCCCGGGATAGATCGTCTCGTGTTCTTGCAGTGTACGTCACCGTTCACGACGGGGGCGGACATCGACGGATGTCTGGATGCAATGGCCGCCGCCGACGCCTCCTGCTCCCTTTCCGTCGTGGAGGACCATTCATTCCTGTGGCAACGAAGTGCCGACGGCCGCAGCATCGGCGTGAATCACGACGAGACGAAGCAGCGTCAACGGCGACAGGACTTGCCTCCCGCCTATCGCGAGAGCGGCGCCATCTATTGTGTGATGTCGGAAGACTTCGAGCGGGTTGGGCGGCGGTTTTGCGGTCCAGCTGCATTATTTCCGGTGGACCACCCACCAGTGGAAGTCGACTCGGTCGCGGACTTGGCGCTCTGCAGTGCGCTTGCCATGTCGCGAGGAGAGATGGGCGGTATCGATCCTTCGACAGTGCGTGCACTCGTGATGGATTTCGATGGCGTCCATACGGACGACACCGCCAGCGTGGATGAAAATGGAATCGAGAGCGTGATCGTCTCTCGGCGGGATGGCATGGGCATTGAGATGCTTCGCCAGTCCGGACGTTTCGAAATGCTCATTCTGTCGAAAGAAGCGAATAGCGTTGTTGTGCAAAGAGCGGCCAAGCTCAAGGTGGAATGCATGCAAAGCAGGGAGGACAAGGTTGCGGACCTCGACTCATGGCTGCGGGCGAAAGGGCTGCAGTGGAGCGAAGTACTGTTCGTCGGGAACGATCGGAATGATCTTGGCGCGCTTCGAAGGGCCGGCTATTCAGCGTGTCCCCGCGACGCTCATGACTCAGTAACGGGCATCGTCGACTGGATCATTCCGGCGGACGGAGGGCGCGGCGCCATTCGAGCTATCGCGGACAGGTTGCTCGAGGCGACGGACGCTACTTCGCTTGCTCTTCCCGCAATCGCCTAGCCCCCTCAATCAGGCGCAGACCAGTCGCTTCCGAAAATGCAGGATCGGTCGCGAAAATCGGGGCTCCCCTCCGGGCCATCTCCCGACACACAATTCGATCCTTCGGGATGTGCCCTCTCGTCGTCTCTGCGTTCCCGGACGGATACCACCCGTTGCTGAGCGAAAAGCCCGTCATGATGACGCGCGGAGCCCCCAGTTTCAGGGCGAGAAGGGCCGCAAAAACACCGTTTGATATTCCATGTCTACCGGCAAGCATCACAAAGGGCCGCCCAGTCATTTCAAGAATTACCGCACCCCGTATGTGGCGGCTGACGAACTGAACTCTGTCCGCCACAAAATCGAGCCGCGTCAGGAGGCCCTCAAGTTGGTTGTCCGAATTGCCCGCAAGGTTTGCGATCAGGAATCTGGTACGACCACCAATCAAAGCGTTATGAGAAACCGGCCCGACGCTCCACATCTCGTCTCGAAAAATCGTCAGGTCCGGGACACCCAGTCCGAGATCGCGAGCCAAGTGATGTGACGCGTTTACGGTAATTACGAACCAGTTCGGATCAATCTCCGCCGGTGGCGTGGGACTCGGAGCACTGCCGAGCACGAGCGCCGTGCGGTCGATACGCGGCAAAGCGGCGAGGGCGCTTTCATAGGCCTTGCGCCGGATGGTCAGCAGCATGCGGGCACGTAACGGACCGGCGAAGCCGGCGACCATTCGGTCGCGTTTGCGCTTGTCGGGAAACTTCATCGTCTCAGCCTATCCGGGAATTCCACATAGTCGAACACACTCCGCTTCCCGCCGACCGTGGCGCGGGTGCGATGGAGAAAGTGCTAGATCGAATTGATGCCAGCCTCTAGGCGGCCTCCCACAGCCTAAGCCCCGTCACTTCCGCGAACGCGGGGTCGCTGGTGAACACCGGGTAGCCCCTCGCAGCCATCCGTTGGCAGGCAACGCGATCCTCTTTTGCATGAATTCGCCGCGCGGTGGTGTCGCCCGAAGGGTACCAGCCCGGGCCGAGGGAGAAACCCGTCATCACCACGCGCGGCGCGCCGAGCTTCAAGGCCAGCAGCGGCGCGTAGACGCCGTTTGAGATGCCTGGGCCGCCAAGGAATGCCAGTGGCTGCCCGATCTGCTCAGTGATGAGGGCGTGGCGCACGGCCCAAGTGACGTAGGCGATGCGATCCGCCTTGAAGTCGATGCGGTCAAGGAAAGGCTCAAGGTCGGGATCGAAGGTGGTAGCCGAATTGACGACAAGCAAGCGGGTCCGCGCCCGTGCGAACGCTTCCGCTCTCGCGGCGGTCACGGCGGGCAGCACATCGGCCACGATCGTCAAATCGGGAACGCCAAGGCCCAGGTCGCGCGCCAGCCGGTACGACGCATTGATGGTGATCAGAAACCAGCCAGGATCGAGCCCCTTCGGGGGCGTGGGATTAGGCCCACTTCCCAGGACCAGCGCGGTTCGATTGATTTTCGGGAGATCAGCGATGATCTGGTCGAACGCTTTGCGCCGGACCGTCCGTAACAGTTGGGACTGAATACCGGAAGTGAACCCGTTGAACCTTCGCAGCCGGGTGTTCCAAGCCCGCGCCGTCACGGTCTTGGTGCCCGCCAAATTAGCAACATCACGGCCGGTCCCCGTCACGCGGCGATCTCTCCCGCCATGTATTTCGGCAACCATCCTTCGTGCGCCTTGCGCAGCTCGTCCAGCGGCACGGCGCGGGCGTTGCCGAGCTTCAGGGCGTCGCCGCCCGTATTGCCGATCCACGGCGCGAACAGGCCGGCATAGGGGTAGATCTGGTCGTAGAAGCTGTCGAGGAAATCGCGCTTGATGGTGACGAGGTAGCGCCCCTGGTC
>JBDTVO010000081.1:0-11138 GCA_040007135.1 Devosia sp.
CACCTTCGTCAATATCGGCGTTGGACCTTCCAACGCGAAGACCATCACCGATCATATCGCGGTGCTGCGCCCACATGCCTGGATCATGCTCGGGCACTGCGCCGGCCTCCGCAACTCGCAGGAGCTGGGCGACTATGTGCTTGCCCACGCGTATCTGCGCGAAGACCATGTGCTCGATGCCGATGTGCCGGTGACGGTGCCGATCCCGGCGCTGGCCGAGGTGCAGGTGGCGCTTGAGCAGGCCGTGGGCGAGATCACCCATCTCGAGGGCATCGAGACGAAGCGCATCATGCGTACAGGAACGGTTGCCACGTTCGACAACCGCAACTGGGAGCTGCGCGACCAGGTGGAGATCACCCGGCAGCTCAGCCAGTCGCGCGCCGTGGCGCTCGACATGGAATCGGCGACGATCGCCGCCAACGGCTTCCGCTTCCGCGTTCCCTACGGCACGTTGCTGTGCGTCTCCGACAAGCCCTTGCACGGCGAGCTGAAACTCCCCGGCATGGCCTCGGACTTCTACCGCACCCAAGTCGGCCGGCACCTGCTGATCGGGCTGCGGGCGATGGAAATCCTCAGGGCCCAGCCGCCGGAAAAACTGCATTCGCGGAAGCTGCGGTCGTTCGCTGAAACTGCGTTCCAGTAGAGGATCCGACGCCGCCGGGACGAGCCGGCCCACGGCTCAGCCCAGCGGCGTGACGGCTTCGTTGGCGGCGATGGCGGCCATGTTGACGACACCGCGGCTGGTGACTGAGGGAGCAAGGATGTGCGCCGGCGATCTCGGGCCCATGAGGATGGGGCCGACCGCGAGGGCGTTGTTCATTTCCTTGAGCAGCGTCATCGACAGGTTGGCGCTTTCGAGGTTCGGGAAGACGAGCAGATTGGCTTCGCCCTTGAGCACGCTTTCGGGGATGTAGCGTTCGCGCAGCTCTTCGTTGAGCGCCAGGTCGCCCTGCATCTCGCCCTCGACAATCAGCTCGGGGGCCCATGCCTTCAGCTTGCGGTAGACCTCGCGCATTTTGAAGGCGGTCTCGCCGTCGCGGGAGCCGAAGTTCGAGTAGCTCAGCAGCGCCGCCTTGGCCTCGATGTTGAAGCGGCGCAGATGACCGCGGGCCTGCAGCGTAATGGCCACCAGCTCATCAGCCGTGGGATCGATGTTGACGTAGGTGTCGGTGAGAAAGAATGCGCCGCGCGGCATGATCAGCATGCTCAGTGCCGACAGGTCTTTCACCCCGTCCTGCAGGCCGATGATCGAGCGGATGTCGCGCACATGCTTGATGTAGCGGCCCTCGAGACCGCAGAGCATGGCATCGGCGTCGCCGCGCTTGACTGCGAGGGCAGCGATGACGGTGGTGTTAGTGCGGATGATGGTGCGTGCCGTCTCAGGCGTGACGCCCGAACGACCCACGAGCGAGTGGAACAGCGAAACGTAGTCGCGGTAGCGCGGATCGTCTTCGGGATTGACGATCTCGAGCTTGCCGACATCAAGGTTAAGGCCGAAGCGGCGCACGCGACTCTCGATCACCGACGGCCGGCCGATGAGGATGGGGACCGCGATCCGATCCTCGATGAGGACCTGCACCGCGCGGAGGACGCGTTCGTCCTCGCCGTCAGCAAAGGCCACACGCTTGCCCTGACCCTGGGCGCGGTCGATGACCGGCTTCATCACCAGCCCTGAACGGAAGACGAAGCGATTGAGGCTGTCGTGATAGGCATCGAAATCGGCGATCGGACGCTTGGCGACGCCGGTGTCCATCGCGGCACGGGCGACGGCGGGAGCGATCCTCAGGATCAGCCGCTGGTCGAAGGGGTTGGGGATGATGTGTTCGGGGCCATAAACGGCCGGCTGGCCGGAGGGCGAGACCTCGAGCCCCGGGTCATGCGCCAGCCGCGCGATGGCGTGAGCGGCGGCGAGCTTCATCTCCTCATTGATCGCCGTCGCGCCGACATCCAGCGCGCCACGGAAGATGTAGGGGAAGCAGAGGACGTTGTTGACCTGGTTGGAGTAGTCGCTGCGACCGGTGCACACCATGGCGTCGGGGCGGATCGCCTTGGCCTCTTCGGGCATGATCTCGGGATTGGGGTTGGCAAGCGCCAGGACCAGCGGGCTCTTTGCCATGCGCTTCAACATTTCGGGCTTCAATGCGCCGGCCGCGGACAGCCCGAGGAAAATGTCGGCGCCGTCGAACACCTCGGCCAGCGTCTTCGCCTCGGTGTCCTGGCGACAGAACTTGCCGCGCCATTTGTCGTTCACGTCATTGCGCTTGTAGGTGAGCAGGCCGTCCTTGTCGGCCACCCAGATGTTCTCGAGGCGCGCCCCGAGCAGTAGCAGCATGTTGAGGCAGGCGATGGCCGCCGCCCCTGCACCGCTGGTGCAGATCTTGACGTCCTCGATCTTCTTGCCGGCAAGCTCGAGGCCGTTGAGCACCGCCGCACCGACGATGATGGCGGTGCCGTGCTGATCGTCGTGGAAGACCGGAATCTTCATCCGGGCCCGCAGCGCTTCCTCGATCTCGAAGCATTCGGGGGCCTTGATGTCCTCGAGGTTGATGCCGCCGAAGGTGGGCTCCAGCGGCCGCACGATCTCGATGAACTTGGCGGGGTCGGTCTCGTCGATCTCGATGTCGAAGACGTCGATGCCGGCGAACTTCTTGAAGAGCACAGCCTTGCCCTCCATCACCGGCTTGCTGGCCAAGGCACCAATGGCGCCGAGGCCGAGCACCGCGGTGCCGTTGGAGATCACCGCGACCAGATTGCCGCGCGACGTGTACTTGAAGACGGCCTCGGGATCCTCTGCGATGACTTCGCAGGGGGCGGCGACACCGGGGGAATATGCCAGCGACAGGTCGCGCTGGTTGCCCAGCGGCTTGGTCGGCTGGATCTCGAGCTTTCCCGGCTTGGGAAACTCGTGAAAATGCAGCGCAGCCTCGCGGCGCGCCTTGAGCAGCTCGGAAGCGTCGGACATCGCGAAAGTCCCTCGAAATCTGCGGTGTGGTGCCACTAAACGGGCAGCGATGGAAGGGCCGACTCAGGCGACCGCGACGGCCCTATCGTCGGCAGGATGGCCGAGCTGGGCCGAGACAGGAGCTTCCGCGCCGTTGAGGGCCATCGCAAGGTCGCGAAAAGCGCTCAGTCGCAGGGCCGGCGCGAAGAGGAAGCCCTGGGCCATCGAGACGCCGCGGGCCCGCAGATACAGGGCCTGGGCCTCGGTCTCGACGCCCTCGGCGATGATCTCGGTGCCGAGGTCGCGGCACATCGAAATCAGGCCATCGAGCACGGGCACCTGCCGGGTGTCGGACTTGATCATTTCGACGAAAACCCGGTCGATCTTGATCACGTCGACGCCCAGCGTCTGCATGTAGGCGAGATTGGAGTGGCCGGTGCCGACGTCATCCATCGCCAGGCGTGCGCCGAGGGCGTGGAGGCCGGTGATGACGCTGGCGGCCGCCGTGGAGTTTTCGAGCGGGTGGCGCTCGGTGATCTCGAACACCAACTGCCGGAAGGCGATGGTGCTGCCGCCGAAGATGGCGCGGACGTCTTCGACGATGCCGCCGTCGCGGAAATGGCCCTCGAACAGGTTGATCGAGACCTTGAGCTGCGGCATGGCGCGGCAGATGTCGCTGAGGTCGTTGCGCACCTGCTGCATGAGGCTGAGCGTCATGGGAATGGCGAGGCCGGTGATCTCGGCGTAGTCGATGAAGGCGCCGGGCATGACCACCTCGCCGTTCCGCTTTTCCCAGCGGCACAGCACTTCGCATCCGGCCAGCTCGCCGGTGCGGATGTTGATGACCGGCTGGTAGTAGGGTTTTAGCTCGCCGGCCGCGATCGCCCGCTCGAGATCGAATGCCGGCAGCTTGCTGCGGCGCACATATTGCAGGGCGAGCACGAGGAATGCGCCGCTCATCAAGCAGGCGATGACGGTGAAGCTGACGTGGAGGTCGGCATAGTCGGCGCGCACCACGGCGAAAGGAATGGCGGCCTCGACCCGGATGGGCAGGTTGCCGGCGAAGGATTCCGAGGCGAGGTACTCGGCGGAACCGCGCCGGTCGTAGGCTGTGGGATCGCCGGCAACCAGCACCGGCGTGCCATCGGTGAGCGAGATGCGGACCATGGCGGTGGGCTTGAAGCGGCTCAGCAGGCCCGACGCCTTGCTCGAGATGATCGGCACATAGGTCGAGACGGTGCGGGCGCCACCGATCGTGGTGCTGAGCTTCAGGACCGGGGTCACCAGAGCGCCGAGGATGCCGACCTGCACGGTCTCGGCGCGGCCGGGGAGCGCCAGCCGGCTGGAGATGGGCGTGTATTTCGGAACGCCGCCAAGGGCATCGCAGTACTGGGTACCGTCGGGGCCCTCCACCGCGGCCTCGCGGACGTAAAGGCTCGTCTCCATCACCTCGCGCAGATTGGCGAGGAACGTCGGGGTGCAGAGCGAGGGGCTGGCGGCAATGGTGTGCTCGAGCGCGGCAATGCCGTCCTCGGCACCGGCGGAGATGCGTTCGCTGATGGCGTCGAGAGATTGCTGCAGGGTCGCCCGCTCGCGGACGCGGACGTAGCCGTCGAGCAGCCAGTCAACACCCATCACCGGCACGAAGGCCAGGATGGCGGCGACCAGCATGGCGATATGCGAATATCTCGACGTCACGCCTGAGCCGGCCCCCAACGGCCCAGACGTAGCAAACCGCGCTTAAGGGCCGCTTAACCCCCGATGCCCGCGCAGTTATTTGTCGGGCAGGCTCACCCGCATGTGCAGCTCGCGGAGCTGCTTGGCGCTGGCCGGAGCCGGGGCGCCCATCAACAGATCCTGGGCCTGCTGGTTCATCGGGAACAGCGTGACCTCGCGCAGGTTCTGCGCTCCGCAGAGCAGCATCACCACGCGGTCGATGCCGAAGGCGGCGCCGCCGTGCGGTGGCGCGCCGTACTGGAACGCCCGGTAAAGGCCACCGAACTGCTCCTCGACCTCGGCTCGGGTCTTGCCGGTCAGCTCGAAGGCGGCAACCATCGTCTCGGGCTCCTGATTACGGATCGAGCCCGAGGCGATCTCGAAGCCGTTGCACACGGCGTCGTACTGGAACGCCTTGATGGTCAGCGGATCCTGCGACTTCAGCGCTTCGAGGCCGCCCTGCGGCATCGAGAAGGGATTGTGGGCGAAGTCGACGCGCTTTTCCTCCTCGCTCCACTCGTAGAACGGGAAGTCGACGATCCAGCAGAGCTCGTAGCGGTCCTTGTCGACGAGGTTGAGCTCGGTGCCGACCTTCGTCCGGGCCTCGCCGGCAAAGCGATACATCTTGTCGGGACGGCCGAGGACGAAGAACACAGCGTCGCCATCGCCAAGACCGAGCTGCTGGCGGATGGCTTCGGTGCGCTCGGGGCCGATGTTTTTGGCCACGGGGCCAGCGCCTTCGAGGACGCCATTCTCGGTGCGCCAGAAAATGTAGGCGAGGCCCGGCTGGCCTTCGGACTGGGCCCAGCCGTTCATCCGATCACAGAAGGCGCGGCTGCCGCCGGTGCGGGCCGGGATGGCCCACACCTCGACCTTGTCGTCGGAGGCGAGCTGGCCGGCAAAAACCTTGAACCCGGAGCCGGCAAAATGCGGGCTCACCGGCTCGATGATGATCGGGTTGCGGAGGTCCGGCTTGTCGGTGCCATATTTGCGGATGGCGTCGTCGTAGGCGATGCGTGGCCAGGTCTTGGTGACCGGCTTGCCTTCGGCGAACTCCTCGAACAGCCCGGAGATGACGGGCTCCGTGGTGTTCCAGACGTCGTCCTGGGTGACAAAGCTCATCTCGAGATCGAGCTGGTAGAACTCGCCCGGGAGGCGGTCGGCGCGCGGGTCCTCGTCGCGGAAGCAGGGCGCGATCTGGAAATAGCGGTCGAAGCCGGCGACCATCAGCAACTGCTTATACTGCTGCGGCGCCTGCGGCAGCGCGAAGAAGGTGCCGGGATGGATGCGGCTCGGCACGAGGAAATCGCGGGCCCCTTCTGGTGAGGAGGCGGTGAGGATAGGCGTCGAGTACTCGGCAAAACCGGCTTCCCCCATGCGCTGGCGCATCGAGGAGATGACCCGGGTGCGCTTGACGATGTTGGCGTGGAGCGTTTCGCGGCGAAGGTCGAGGAAGCGGTACTTCAACCGGATGTCTTCGGGGTAGTCGGGCTCGCCGAAGACGGGCAGCGGCAGCTCGCGGGCTTCGCCCAGCACTTCGAGCTCGCGGATGAAGACTTCGACCTGCCCAGTCGGCTGCCTGGCATTGGAGGTTTCCGGGGTCCGCTGCTTCACCTCGCCGTCGATGCGGATGACCCACTCGGAGCGAACACTCTCGGCCAGCTTGAAGGCCGGGGAATCCGGGTCGGCGACGAGCTGCGTGAGCCCGTAGTGGTCGCGAAGATCGATGAACAGCAGCCCGCCGTGGTCGCGGACGCGATGCACCCAGCCGGAGAGGCGCACGGTATTGCCCACGTCGCCCACAGTCAGGGCAGCACAGGTGTGGGTGCGGTAGCGGTGCATATCAGGAATCTCGCGGAAAATCGGGGTGGCCGAAAGGCGCCGGACAAGCGCATGCAGCCCCCGCAATGTCAAGATTCCCGCAGCCGGACCGGGGCGCGGGCGCAGATCTGCATCCGGCTGAAATCCTCGCTGGCCCGGGGCGGTGGGGACTGGTAAGAGCGGACGATAAGTCCCGGTGTCCCGGGACGCCGAGAGTTGAAGTTGTCCCATGGAGCTTGTCGACACGACTGCCGCGCTGGCCGCCTTCTGCGCCCGCGCACAGAAATTCGAGTTCGTTACGGTCGACACCGAGTTCCTGAGGGAGACGACCTACTGGCCAAAGCTCTGCCTGCTGCAGGCGGCGACGACTGAGGAAGCCATCCTCGTCGACCCCCTGGCGGATGGGCTGAGCCTGCAGCCCTTTTTCGAGCTTCTCGCCAATACCGGCGTGGTCAAGGTGTTCCACGCCGCGCGGCAGGACATCGAAATCTTCGTCAAACTCTCCGGCGTCGTGCCGCAGAACATCTTTGACACGCAGATCGCGGCCTCGGTGTGCGGTTTTGGCGACAGCGTCAGCTACGACAACCTCGTCCGCTCGATGACCGGGGTCGAACTCGACAAATCCTCCCGCTTTACTGACTGGTCGCATCGTCCGCTGACGGAAAAGCAGCGGGTGTACGCCCTCGCGGACGTCACCCATTTGCGCGACATCTACGTCAAACTGCGCGAGCAGGTGACGCAGACTCACCGCTGGGACTGGGTCGAGGACGAACTGGCGGTGCTGCGTTCGATCGACACGTATGTGGTCAAGCCGGAGAACGCCTGGGAGCGGCTCCGCTCGAAACTCGGCAAGCCCCGCGACCTCGCGGCGCTGCAGGCGCTGGCGGCCTGGCGCGAGCGGCGGGCCCAGGACACCGACCAGCCGCGCAGCCGCATCCTCAAGGACGACGCGCTGATCGAATTGGCGCAGCAGCGCCCAGTGAGCGCCGAGACTTTCGACAAGCTGCGGGCGGTGCAGCGTGGCTACGGCCGGTCGGGCGCTGGCAGCGAAATCATCGGGCTGCTCAGAGACGTGGAGGCGATGCCGAAATCGGCGCTGCCCCCGGCGATCGAACGCTATCGCGGCCCCTCGCCCAAGGGGGCCGTGGGCGACCTCGTGCGGGTGCTGCTCAAGGCGGTCAGCGAGGAGCACGGGGTGGCGGCGCGCATCATCGCAACTTCGGACGACATCGACGCGCTGGTATTGGATGACGATGCCGACGTGGCGGCGCTCAGGGGCTGGCGGCGGAAGTTGTTCGGTGAAAAGGCCCTCGCCATCAAGCATGGCAGGATCGGGCTCGCAGCAACGCGCAAGGGCGTCGTCGAAATCCCGATCGAGGACTGACCGGGCCGTCGTTTACCTTGCTGGCTGGCAAAAGCTGACTTGGGCGCCGTTCTGTGCGGAATGTGCCCGATGGCTGACATGCTTCCATTTGCGTCGATCCTTTGCGGCTACGTGGCCGCGGCGCTGCTGGCGACGCTGCTCGCCCGCGGCAGGCTGTTCAGGCCCGGCGACCCGAACAAGCGCATCGGCACGATCGACGGCCTGCGCGGCTACCTGGCGCTTGGCGTGGTGTTTCACCACTACACGCTGTGGCAGGAGGTGAACCACGGCCGCGCCTGGGACGGGCTGGCGTCGAACCCGCTCAACAATCTGGGGCAATCCAGCGTGGCGTTGTTCTTTCTGGTGACGGGGGTGCTGTTCTATCGCATCGTTGGGCGCAAAGGCCCGGCCACGAACTGGGTTTCCCTCTACGTCTCGCGGATCTTCCGGCTGACGCCGATGCTTTGGCTGGTCACCGTCATCGTGGCGGTCTTCATCGTCGCCCATGCCGGGCGGCCGTCGCTGCACGATCTGGCGCCGATTGCGCGCTGGCTGACGTTTCTCGGCAACCCGGATTTCTTTGGCTACCACGAGGCGCGGCTGGTCAACGCGGGCGTGCTGTGGACGCTGAAATATGAAATTGCGTTCTATATTGGCCTGCCGCTGGTGGCGCTGCTGACAGCGTGGGTCCGCAGACGGGCGCTGCGGCTGGTGGTGCTCGGGGCCATCACCGCCGTATTGTTTGCCGTCTATGACGCCACGGCGTTCGAATTCCAGGCGGGACTGCTGGCGTTCTTCCCGCTGGGCATGATCGCCTCAGAACTGGCGAAAATCGCGCCATCGGCGCTTCGGTCGCGGGGGGCCGCAGCGGTTGGCCTTGCGGCCCTGGTGACGCAGATGTTTGCCTTCCACGGGGCGTATGCCCCCCTCCCCGCGCTGCTGCTGACCATCGCGTTCATTCCGGTGGTCGCCGGCAACAGCTATTTCGGCCTCCTGACGCTGCGCGGCAGCGTCGTGCTGGGGGAGACGAGCTACAGCATCTACATGCTGCACGGCATCGTGCTGAGCGTGCTGATGGGCGATCTGGTGCCGCGCCTTGGTATCAACCCGGACGCGCTATGGCTGGCCCTGCCGGCAGTCGCATTGGGCGTCGTGGCGCTTTCGGCGGTGACGTTCGTCTGCGTCGAGCGGCCGTTCATCGGGTTGGGGCACCGGCTCGGTAAGCGGCTATCACGGCCGGCACCGATTGCGGTGCCCGCAGCAGCGCCTAGTCGCTGAGGATTTCGCTCGACTTGATGCCGGCAACGCCGGCGAGCTGCTCAAGGCGGGCTTCGAGGTGCTCGCCCGCAAGGAAGGCAAGGTCGTGCGGCAGATGCAGCCGCAACCTGCCGGCATCGAACGAGAAGCGGGTACGCGGCAACACGCCGGGCATTGCCGCCGACATCGGATAGGCAACGCGGAAGATGGCGCCCAGCAGCCGCGCCTTCATCGCCGCCGCCGGGCCGGCAAGCGCCATCAGCTCCTGGCTCATGCTCTTGTGCTTGAGGCCCATGTAGCGAACCGCCAGCGCCTCGGCGAGGACGGCGCGGCCGGCATGGTCAATTCCCGAAAGCGAGCCATAGGCGACCATGTCGACGCTTTGCTCGCCGCGATAGTCGGGATGGCCGCGCCAGCCGACGTCGCTCAGGTAGCATGCGACGGTGCGGAGACGCGCTTCCTCCACCGTTTCGCGGACGTGAATGGCGTCGAGGAAGCCGGCGGTGAAGTCGATCAGATCGCCGGCGTGGGCGGGCGAGCGCGACCTGAGGATGGAGATTTCCTGGGCTCCCTGCAGCAGCGGATCGATGGCCTGCTCTTCAGGGGGGAGTAGGCCGTAGAGGTAGCCCTCGCGCACGCCGAGGGCGGAGAAGACCACACTGTCGAACTTGCCGGCGCGCAGGACTTCGAGCAGGACAGCAGCGCCGTAGGGAACCAGTTCGCGGCGGGAGGAACTGACCAGGTCGTTGCCGGGCATGGTTTTGCCGGCCTCGACGGCCTCGACGATGTCTTCGCAGAGCTTTGCCATGTCGGAGGACTTGGCGACGTAGTGCTGCACCATGTGCAGGGGATAGTCGCGCAGCGTCTGGTGCATCTTGGCGATGGACCGCCAGGTGCCGCCAACGGCGCAGAACTGGCCACTCGGCTTGCTCTTGACCAGCCCCGATCCGGCGAGCCGTTCGCGCGCCAGCTCGCGGGCCTTTGCAACCGAGCGGCCGGAATCGTCCTGGAGACGGATGACGCCGAGCTCGTGGGTTTCGCCGATGGCGTCGTGGCCAAGCGAGATCGCCGAGAGCTCGAGGCTGCCGCCGCCCAGATCGCCGACGACACCGGAAAATTCGGGCATGCCGGAGACGGCGCCGAGCGCGGCATAGTGCGCTTCGGCCTCGCCGCTCAGCACTTCGACGCGGGCGTTCATGGTGGCTTCGACGGCGTCGACAAAGGCCTGTGAATTGCCGGCGTCGCGCACGGCGGAGGTGGCGAGCACGTGGACGGTGCCCGCCCGCATCAGCCGCGTGACGAGGGCAAAACGCTGGATGGCGGTCAGCGCCCGGTCGATGTTTTCGTAGGCGATCTTGCCCGTCTGGGCGAGGCCGCGGCCGAGCGAACAGGAGGCCTTTTCGTTGTAGAGCGGGGTGAGCGAGCGGCTCAGCCGTTCATAGACGACGAGCCGCACCGAGTTCGACCCGATATCGAGGACCGCGACGGGGCTGGCGCCGCGAATGCGGCCCTGCGCCGATGGATCGGCGTCAGCGCCCCACAGCTCGTTCAATCGTCGCTCTCATCGCGGGATTCCCGCGGCAGCGCACTGCCGCGCCCGCTGAGGCTGGCGTTGGTCATGAAGTAATCGTGGGCGCTGTAGGGCTCCTCGCCGTCCTTGGGCGGCGCACGGTGCGACGAGCCGTCCGGAAGCACCTCCCAGCTCTGCAGATTGTCCTTGAGGTAGGCGACGAGCATGCGGTCGAGGATCTGTTTGTGGACGGTCTTGTTGAGGATGGGGACCATGACCTCGACCCGCCAGTCCAGATTGCGCTGCATGATGTCGGCCGACGAAATGAACACTCGCGCCTTGCGCGAGGGCATCTCCTCGCCATTGCCGAAGCAGAAGATGCGCGAATGCTCGAGGAACCGGCCGACCACCGATTTGACCCGGATATTGTCGGAAAAACCCGGGATGCCGGGGCGAAGGCAACAGATGCCGCGCACGATCAGTTCGATCTTCACGCCCTTCTGGCTGGCATCGTAGAGCGCATCGATGAT
>JBDTVO010000082.1:0-11136 GCA_040007135.1 Devosia sp.
GCCGATCCTCAACGCGCCGCAGTCGGGTATCCTCGGCATGCACAAGATCCAGGATCGTCCGGTCGTCGTGAACGGGCAAATCGTTGTCCGCCCGATGATGTATCTGGCGCTGAGCTACGACCACCGCATCGTCGACGGCAAGGAAGCCGTGACCTTCCTCGTGCGCGTCAAGGAAAGCCTCGAGGCTCCGGAGCGGCTGGTGCTCGATCTCTAGCATGACGCCGGGGCGGGCTGCTGTCGGCCGGCGCATGACCCTCGCCGTCGCCGGCCTCTTCATGGCCTTGAGCGGCTCTGCCAGGGCCGACGACGGCGTGGTGGCCTCGGCCTATGACGGCAAGGGCGTCCACGAGACCTTCACGCTGATGGGCGAAATCATGTCCCGCTGCGCCGAGGTCACCGGGGACAGCGCGACCTACGACAATATCGAGGCCGAGTACGTGGCGCGCAACGCCCACATTCGCGACCTTGCCAATGCCGTTCTCGACTATTGGGGCGAGACCTACGACGCCACCGAGCTGGCGCCGAGCCGAAGCCGGAAGCTCGATGCCATGTTCGCTGCCTCGGACGCGGCGACGCGGGTCTGCGCCGCCTACCAGGAGGCCGTGCTCGACGGTCGGCTGGATTTTTCCGAGTACGCCGCGGCGCTCACCGAGCGCCTCTATGCATCGGACCGGGCGATCGCCCAACTCGGCCAATAATGTTTCGAGCCAGGGCGCACAGGTGACCACCGAACTCCGGCTGTTGCTCGCCAGCCTCGTCGTCTATGCGCTCTATCTGGGGGCGCAGTCGCTGCTCTATCGCTGGCAGCACGGGATCATGTACGCGCAGACGGCGCGCGACGACGAGGCGCCGGCGGGGCCGCTGCTCGGGCGGGCCGAGCGAGCGCTCAAGAACTACCTCGAGACCTGGCCGGCTTTCATCATCCTGGCGTTCGTCGCCCATCTCGCCGATCCCGGCGACCCGGTGGTGTTCTGGGGCGCCGTGGTCTGGCTCGCCGGGCGGGTGCTCTACCTGCCGCTCTACCTGATGGGCGTATTTGCCGTCCGCAGCCTCGTGTGGGTGGCCGCGGCGAGCGGGCTCTTCGTCATGTTCTTCGCTGTCCTGTTCTAGCCAGCGACGCCCGTTCCCACTACATACACTTCACGCGAAATGACGGGGCTTTCCATGGCGGACCAATTCGACCTCACGGTGATCGGCACGGGGCCGGGCGGCTATGTCTGCGCCATCCGCGCGGCACAGCTGGGCATGAAGGTCGCCGTGGTCGAGAAATGGCCGACCTTCGGCGGCACCTGCCTCAATATCGGCTGCATCCCGTCCAAGGCGCTGCTCTATGCCACCGAGCTGTTCGAGGAGGCGGGGCACAATTTCAGCCACCTCGGCATCGACATCGCGCCGCCTGCGCTCAATCTCGGGCAGATGATGGCGCACAAGGACGAGACGGTCAGCGCCAACGTCAACGGCGTGTCGTTCCTGTTCAAGAAGAACAAGATCACGCCGTTCCAGGGCACCGGTGCGCTCGCCGGTCCGGGCAAGGTGCAGGTCACGCCCGACAAGGGCGAGCCGCAGATCATCGAGACCAGGCACATCGTCATTGCCTCGGGCTCCGTGCCGGCATCGCTGCCCGGCATCGAGATCGACGAGGAGCGGATCGTCACCTCCACCGGTGCGCTGTCGTTGGGCGCGGTTCCCAACCGGCTGGTGGTCATCGGCGCCGGCGTCATCGGCCTCGAGCTCGGCTCGGCCTGGGCGCGGCTCGGCAGCAAGGTCACGGTGGTGGAGTACCTCGATCGCATCCTGCCCGGCATGGACAGCGAAGTGGCGCGGCAGTTCCAGCGCATCCTTGCAAAGCAAGGGTTCGACTTCCGGCTGTCGACCAAGGTCAAGGCCATCGACAAGCAGGAGGATGGATCGCTCACGGTGCGGCTCGAGCCGGCGGCCGGCGGCGACATGGCGATCGTCGATGCCGACGTGGTGCTGGTGGCGGTCGGGCGGAAGCCCTTCACCGAGGGCCTCGGCCTCACCGCGGCGGGAGTCGCGCTCGACAGCCGCGGTCGCATCGAGGTCAGCCCGCTCTACGGCACCAGCGCCGAAAACGTCTATGCCATCGGCGACGTCATCGCCGGCCCGATGCTGGCGCACAAGGCCGAGGACGAGGGTATCGCTGTGGCCGAGATCATCGCCGGGCAGGCCGGGCATGTGAACTACGGCGCCATCCCGGCGGTGGTCTACACCAATCCCGAGATCGCCTCGGTCGGCAAGACCGAGGACGAACTCAAGGCCGAGGGCATCGAATACAAGGTCGGCAAGTTCCCGTTCACCGCCAACGGCCGCGCCAAGGCAATGCTGGCGACGCAGGGCTTCGTCAAGGTGCTGGCCGACGTCGCCACCGACCGGGTGCTGGGCGCCCACATCATCGGCAAGGACGCTTCGGAAATGATCGAGGCGCTCACGGTGCTGCTCGAGTTCGGCGGCTCGGCCGAGGACCTCGCGCGCACCACGGCCCCCCACCCGACGCTGAGTGAAGCCATCCGCGAAGCGGCGCTGATGTGCGGCGACGGCGCCATCCACATCTGACTACGGCTCGACGTCAACCTCGGGCACCTTCACCCGACCTTTGCGTCCGAACAGCCAGACGCCGGCCAGTACCATCGCCGTGCCGAGCGCGTGCCAGGCGGTAAAGGCTTCGCCGAGAATGCCGATCGACAGGCCGACGGTCACCAGCGGCGAGACATTGCCGATGATGGCGGTGCGCTCCGGGCCGATGAGGCCGATGGCGGCGGAGATGCAGTAGGCCGGCGCCACGGTGGCGACGAGACCGATGGCCAGCATCAGCCACAGCCCTTCGCCATTGATGGCGAGCGCGCCCAGCGGGTGGGTGGCGAGGAAGTGGACGATCACGGCGGGGCCGGCGCCACTCATGGCGATCGAGGTGAAGAGCTGCGCCCCAAGCTTGTCGATCAGGGGCTTCGCCAGCACCTGATAGCCGGCATACGCCAGAGCCGAGCCGAACACCAGGAGTGAGCCCAGCACGACGTTGTCGCCTGACACCGAAAAGTCGCGGGCAAAGATGATGACGATGCCCGCATAGCTGACGATGAGAGAGACCACCATCAGGCGCGTGATGCGCCGCTTGAAGAACAGCATGCCGAAGGCCACGACGAAGAACGGATAGGTGAGCAGGATCAGCCGGTCGAGCTGCGCGGTGACGTAGGCGAGGCCGGAGAAATCGAGCAGGCTGGCCAGATAGTAGCCGAGCATCCCGACGCCCAGCACCTGGAACAGCGTTCCGCGGTCGAGCACCTGGCCCGCGCTGGCCGGGGCGCTGGCGCGTTTCCTGCGATAGCCGAGGATGCCGACGGTCACGAACACCGGCACCGCGACGAGCTGGCGCCAGGCCAGCGAGGTCAGCGTGTCGATGCCGTCGGCCAGCGCCAGCTTGATGAAAATACCCTTGGTGGCGAACATCGCCGCTCCGAGCAGGGCAAAGAAGATGCCGAGCGCCCGCATGCTGGCGGCTGTGGTCGGCTTGGCGGTGGTCGTTGGAGCTGTCATCGGGGTCTTTCGCCCCGCCCTCAGATCACCGGAAACCCGCGCCTGATGGCGGGGCCGGTTGCTGGGTCAAATGCCGCGCAAGCCGGTCCCGAGGGAGCCGGTAATAAGTTTGGCAATGGAAGGGCGCGCGGTCATGGCGGCTCGATACGCCGGTGGCGTGGCGTCGTCAACGCCTCGGGTGCGCCGAGCGATAGGCCTCGAGCAGACGCTCGGTGTCGACGGCGGTGTAGATCTGGGTGGTCGACAGCGAGGCGTGGCCGAGCAGTTCCTGGATAGCGCGGAGGTCGCCGCCGCGGCCGAGGAGGTGCGTCGCAAAGCTGTGCCGCAGGGCGTGCGGAGTGGCGCTCGGCGGTAGTCCCAATGCACCGCGCAGTTGCGCCATGCGCGACTGGATCAGCCGCGGCGACAGCACTCCGCCTTTGACGCCGCGGAACAGCGGCTGCGTCGGGGTCAGCTTGAACGGCACCAGCTTGAGGTAGGCAGCGATGGCGTCGTGCACCGCCGAGATCAGCGGCACGAGCCTCGTCTTGCCGCCCTTGCCTGTGACGCGCAACGTCGGGCCGGTGAGGTCGGCGCGGCTCAACGCCAGCGCCTCGGAAATGCGCAGCCCCGCGCCATAGCAGAGCGACAACACCGCCATGTCGCGGGCCGCCACCCAGGGGCGGTCCTCAAGCTCGTCGGTAGCGGTGATGGTCTCCTTGGCTTCGAGCACCGTCAGCGCCTTGGGTAGGGACTTCCGGGCCTTGGGGGTGCGCACGGTATTGAGCGCTTCGCTCGACATTGCGCCTTCACGTTCAAGGAAGCGAAAGAAGCTCTTGATGGCGCTGAGGCTGCGCGCCAGCGAGCGGGCCTCGATGCCGTCCTCGCGCCGGCGCGCCATGAAGGCGCGCATGTCGGCGGCGCGCATCTCCTCCAGCATCTTGATCGACACCGGACCACCGGCATGCGGTCCGAGGAAATTGATGAACTGGCCGAGGTCGCGGCCATAGGCCTCGAGGGTCTTTGGTGCGAGACGCCGCACGCTGCCAAGGTCACGCTGCCACTGTGCGATCAGGCGCGCGATGTCGTCATCGACGAGGAGGGCGGTGGACATGGGCCTACTCTAGGCGTTCGATGTGAAGCGTTCATTGAAGGGATGACTCCGCCATGCCGCTCAAGCAAGTGAAGTTGCCTTCGGGCGAGATGGTGCCGGCGCTCGGGCAGGGCACCTGGAAGATGGGGGAGGCCGGTCGGCGCCGCGCTGATGAAGTGACCGCGCTGCGGCTCGGCCTTGAGCTGGGGATGGTGCTGATCGACACCGCCGAGATGTATGCCGATGGCGGCTCCGAGGAGGTGGTGCGCGAGGCCATTGAGGGGCGCCGCGACGAGGTGTTTCTCGTCAGCAAGGTATTGCCGGGCAATGCCAGCCGGCAGGGCGTGGTCGCGGCCTGCGAGCGAAGCCTCAAGCGGCTCGGCACCGACCGCATCGATCTCTATCTGCTCCACTGGCCGGGCCAGTTCCCCATCGCCGACACCATCGCCGCGTTCGAGAGCCTGGGGGCGGCCGGCAAGATCCGCCACTGGGGCGTTTCCAACTTCGACGTGGCGCAGATGGAGCGCGTCATGGCGGCCGGGGGCACGGCCTGTGCGACCAACCAGGTGCTCTACAACCTCACGCGCCGGAGCATCGAGTTCGATCTCCTGCCGTGGCACGAGTCGCACGGCATCCCGATCATGGCGTATTCGCCGGTCGAGCAGGGACGGCTCGCCCGTCATGCCGCGCTCGATCGTATCGCCAGGGCCAGGGGCGCCAGGCCGGCGCAGGTGGCGCTCGCCTTTACGCTGCTGCGCTCCGGCGTCATCTCCATTCCAAAGGCGACCGACCCGGAGCATGTGCGCGACAATCGTGCTGCCGCCGATCTGGTTCTAGATGCTGCCGAGATCGCGTCGCTCGACGCGGCGTTCCCGCCGCCGCGGCGCAGGAGCGCGCTCGAGATGCTCTAGATGAACGGGTCGTAGGCCCATTGCAGCAGCGCCTGGCGCTGGCGTGGGCGACAGCCGAGATCGTGCGGCTCGCAGTTGGCCCTGATCTGTCCGGCGTGACGGGCAAAGCTGCGCCAGCGGGCGATCTGCTTGCGGTCGATTTCGGGAAGGCGCCGCCCGAGGTAGTACCGGCAGTATCACTGGAACCAGCCGCGCGGATCGGGCTCGATGATCCAGCCCTTCTGGCGCCACACCGACAGGGGCTGCCGGCTCTTGATGCCGAAGCAATTGAGGCTCGGGTCGGCGGTGTCCGAAAGTTTCGCACCCTCAAACCAGCTCCGGGGGAACTCGCCGCGGCAGTCGTTGAGGTATTTGCCCTCGAACACACCGTGGCGCAGCATCTCGGCGGGGGAGAAGGCCGGCGCAAAGCCCGGCGCGAACGAGCGGCCGGCGGCGGCAACCAGCGTGTAGCGGTAGTCGCGCTGCATGCGGTCGTTGACGGTGATGACGTCGCCGATGGCCATGTGATGCTCCGTCCCAGCCATACGGCGGTGGCGCTCCTCCGGTTCACGACGGCCTCGCCGAATCCACTTGCGCACCCTATGTTTCACGTGAACAAAGCAAGCACGAATGCATGACCGGCTCGACATCGTTGCGGTGATGGTGAGCGTCTCCGTCGAGGGGCCGTATTCCTATCGTGTGCCTCCAGGCATGCGGGTCGAGCGGGGCTCGATCGTCGCCGTGCCGCTGGTCGGCCGGGCAACGCTGGGCGTCGTCTGGGGCGCGCCGAAGGACAATTTCGCCCACAACCGGCTGAAGGACATCGACACCGTCTACGACGCCCCGCCGCTGAGCGAGGAGCTGTTGCGCACCGTCGAGTGGGTGTCGCGCTATACGCTGGCGCCGCCGGGGCTGGTGCTTCGTTCGGTGCTGCGCTCTACCGAGGCGCTGGAGCCGCCGCGACCTGTAGTCGGCTACCGCCGCACCGCCACTGCCGTCGACCGGTTGACGCCGGCGCGCTCGCGCGTCCTCGAGACCATTGCCGATGGAGAGCCGTGGGCCAAGGCCGCCATTGTCGGCGCCAGCGGCGTCTCGCCGGCCGTCATCGAGGGGCTCGAGCGTGTTGGTGCACTGGCGCGGCTCGAAATGCCGCCGCCGCCCATCGCGCTCGCCCCCGATCCGGAGGCGCCCGCTCCCGCGCTCAGCCCGGAGCAGGCGAGCGCCCTCGCCGAGCTTCGCGGGCTACCGGTCGAGCAGTTTGGCGTTGCCCTGCTGGATGGCGTCACCGGCGGCGGCAAGACCGAGGTGTTCTTCGAGGCGGTGGCCGACACGCTGCGGGCGGGTCGGCAGGCGTTGATCCTGATGCCCGAGATCGCCCTCACGCATTCCTTCCTCGACCGCTTCACGGCGCGCTTCGGCACGCGGCCGGCCGAATGGCATTCCGACATGACGCCCAGCCAGCGCACCCGGACCTGGCGGGGCATCCACGACGGCAGCATCAGGGCGCTGGTGGGCGCGCGCTCGGCGCTGTTCCTGCCGTTCCACGAACTGGGCCTCATCGTTCTCGATGAGGAGCACGACGGTGCCTACAAGCAATCCGACGGGGTCAACTACCACGCGCGCGACATGGCGATCGTGCGGGCCCGCTTCGCCGAGGCCCGGGTGATCCTGAGCTCGGCGACGCCGTCCGTCGAATCGCGGAACAACGCCAACTCCGGGCGCTACACGCACGTGCTGCTGACCTCGCGCTTTGCCGCGGCGGCAATGCCGGACATTACCGCCCTCGACATGCGCGAGGAGCCACCGGAAAAGGGCCAGTGGATCGCCCCACGGCTGGCGCGCGAGATATTCGTCACGCTCGATCGGGGCGAGCAGGCGCTGCTGTTCCTCAATCGCCGGGGCTACGCTCCGCTCACTCTCTGCCGCGCCTGCGGCCACCAGTACCAGTGCCCCGATTGCGATGCGTGGCTGGTCGAGCACCGCTTCCGCGGCGTGCTCATGTGCCACCATTGCGGCCACGAGCAGAGGCGGCCGACGATCTGCTCGGAATGCGGCACCGAGGATTCGCTCATTCCCATCGGCCCCGGCATTGAGCGGGTGGCCGAGGAAGTCGCGGGTCGCTTCCCCGAGGCGCGCACCGTCATTCTCAGCTCCGATATGGGCTCGAACGCGCAGTTGCGCGACCGTCTCGCCGAAATCGCGAAGGGCGACTACGACATCGTCATCGGCACGCAGCTTGTCGCCAAGGGCCATCATTTCGAAAAGCTGACGCTCGTGGGCGTGCTCGATGCCGATCTGGGCCTCGCCCACGGCGATCCGCGGGCGGCGGAAAAGACCTTCCAGCTGCTCACCCAGGTGACCGGCCGCGCCGGTCGGGCCAGCAAGGCAGGGCGGGCATTCCTCCAGACCTGGCACCCGACCCACCCGGTGCTGCAGGCGATGGTGGCGCAGGATCGCGAGGCGTTCTATGCGCACGAGTTACAAACCCGGGCCGAAACCGGACTGCCGCCGTTCGGCCGGCTGGCGGCGTTGATCGTTTCGGCCAGCGACGAGGCCGAAACAATGGGCTTTGCGCGGGCGCTGCTTGCGGCGGCGCCACAGGCGGAGGGCGTTCGCCTGTTCGGCCCGGCGGCGGCGCCGGTGGCCATGGTGCGCGGACGCCACCGGGTGCGGCTGTTGGCGCAAAGCCCCAAGGACTTCGACCTTTCGGGCTATGTCCGCTTCTGGCTCACGGCCGGTCCGCCCCCCAAGGGCAATTTGCGCGTGCAGGTCGATATCGATCCGATGAGCTTTTACTGACGCCGGTTGGGTGATGCGGCCGTTCCGCGTTCACTGCCAGTCGAGATCGATATGAGCGAAATCGGGACCGCTGACCCGCCCGCGGATGGCTCCGATCCGTACGGCGAGAGCCGGGTCGAGCCGCTCGTGGGTCTCGACGAAGATGCGCTGGATCGAACGATGGACGCCGCTGTCGAGCAGGGCCTCGAGCACCTCGGCCTCGGCACCCTCGATGTCCAGCTTGAGCAGGCAGATCGGCTCCCCCAGGGTCCGGGCAAATTCGACGAGGTCGATCACCTCGATCTCGCCGGCAGGCTCGGGTCGATGGTGCTTCATGCGCAGGAACGACGAGGCTTCGGTCACCGGCCTGCCCCTCGTCACCTGCCGGTAGAGGGGCATGCGCCTGCTGGACGCGCCGACGGCCTTCGGTACGATCGTGACCCGCTCATCTCCCGCAAAGCGCCGGTGCAGTTGGGCAAGGCAGATCGGATCGGGCTCGAAGGCGATGACCCGCAGGCCTTCCTTGAGCAGGGCCGCCGTAACGTCGCCGACGTTGGCGCCGCAATCGATGGCCAGGGCGCCGGCGGGCAATTGCGCGATGTAACTGCGAAAATCGTACATCGATTTTCGGCCGCGCTCGTTCCTCCACCGCCGGTAGAGCTGCCAGCGCCACCACATCCCGAATTTCGATTCGTTGGCCCGCATGGCGTTTCCGACGGTTCCCGGTGCGCGGACGCACACTTGGCACGACGGCACGAAGCGGGTCCAGATCGTCCGCCCGACCGTCGAGGCGGCCTGCGGTAGAGAGGGGAGAGCCCGGCAACATCGATGGCATCGTGACGGCGAGAGGGTCGGCCGCGAGGCGGGGCACGAGACGCGAGGCAAGAGCGCGACAATCGTGCTCCGGCGCCCCTGTTCCCCTGCCTTGCGCGGCCCTTAAGGCCCATGTTAGAGGGTGCGCGGCTTCGGGGCTTCGGCCCCCTTCGGCGGCCTCACGAAGATCGGCAATCGCCCGCGTCTGTGCGGGTTCCACGCCACCACGACAGGGACGGGACGAGGGCATTGGCAGAGCAGAATTCGGTCGTGACCCAGATCGCACGCCCCTATGCGGCAGCGCTGTTCGATCTCGCCAGTTCGCAGGGCGCCGTCGATGCCGTCGAATCGGGTCTTGGCGACATCCAGAAGTTGGCCGCCGAGAGTGATGATTTCAGCCGCTTCCTGCGCTCCCCGGTGATCGGCGCTGACGCCAAGTCGAGCGCCCTTGCGGCGATCCTCAAGACGGCTCAGTTGAGCCCCACCGTCAGCAATTTCCTCGCAGTGGTCGCCCGCAACGGCCGGCTCTTCGCGCTCCCCGCGATCATCAAGGCATTCCAGATGCTGGCCGCGCAAAGCCGCGGTGAAGTCAGCGCGGATGTCACTTCGGCGGTGGCACTGACGGAGGCGCAGCGCAAAGCCCTCGCCGAGACGCTCAGGCAGAAGATCGGCAAGACCGTCACCCTCACCGAACACGTCGACGCCTCGCTGATTGGCGGCCTTGTGGTCAAGGTCGGCTCGCAGATGATCGATAGCTCGCTCAAAACCAAGCTGACGGCGATCAAGGTCGCCATGAAAGAGGTCGGATAATGGACATCAAAGCCGCTGAAATCTCGGCGATCCTCAAAGACCAGATCAAGAATTTCGGCCAGGAAGCCGAAGTTTCAGAGGTCGGCCAGGTGCTCAGCGTTGGCGACGGTATCGCCCGCGTCTATGGCCTCGACAATGTGCAGGCCGGCGAACTGGTCGAGTTCCCCGGCGGCATCAAGGGCATGGCGCTCAACCTCGAGACCGACAATGTCGGCGTCGTGATCTTCGGCGCAGACCGCGGCATCAAGGAAGGCGACACCGTCAAGCGCACGGGTTCGATCGTCGACACGCCGGTCGGCAAGGGTCTGCTCGGCCGCGTCGTCGACGCGCTGGGCAATCCGATCGACGGCAAAGGCCCGCTGCAGTTCACCGAGCGCCGCCGCGTCGACGTCAAGGCGCCGGGCATCCTGCCACGCAAGTCCGTGCACGAGCCGATGTCGACCGGCCTCAAGGCCATCGACGCGCTGATCCCCATCGGCCGCGGCCAGCGTGAGCTGATCATCGGCGACCGCCAGACCGGCAAGACCGCGGTGATCCTCGACACCTTCCTCAACCAGAAGCCGGCGCATGTCGCCAACGCCTCCGAGACCGACAAGCTCTATTGCATCTACGTCGCCGTCGGGCAGAAGCGCTCGACCGTGGCGCAGTTCGTCAAGGTGCTCGAGGACAACGGCGCGCTCGAATATTCGATCGTCATTGCCGCCACCGCCTCCGATCCGGCGCCGATGCAGTTCCTCGCGCCAATGACCGGCGCCGCCATCGGCGAGTATTTCCGCGACAACGGCATGCACGCCGTGATCGCCTTTGACGATCTCACCAAGCAGGCCGTCGCCTATCGCCAGATGTCGCTGCTGCTGCGCCGCCCGCCCGGCCGCGAGGCCTATCCGGGCGACGTGTTCTATCTGCACTCGCGCCTGCTCGAGCGCGCCGCCAAGCTCAACGAAGAGCATGGCTCGGGCTCGCTCACGGCGCTTCCGGTCATCGAGACGCAGGCCAACGACGTGTCGGCCTATATTCCGACCAACGTGATTTCGATCACCGACGGCCAGATTTTCCTTGAGACCAATCTGTTCTTCCAGGGCATCCGCCCGGCGGTGAACGTCGGCATCTCGGTGTCGCGCGTCGGTGGCAACGCCCAGATCAAGGCGATGAAGCAGGTGGCCGGTTCGCTCAAGGGCGAGCTCAGCCAGTATCGCGAAATGGCCGCCTTTGCGCAGTTCG
>JBDTVO010000083.1:0-11063 GCA_040007135.1 Devosia sp.
CGCTCGGCGAACGGGATCGACGGGTGGCGCGTGGACGCAAAGCCCCTCCTCGAGGTGCCAGACTTTTGGACTTCGATTGAGAAGCACGCGAGCGGCGAACCGTTCCTCGAAGGGGAAATCTCTTACCATCAGCCAATCATCAACCTATTCATCTCCCGCTGCTACGAATGCAACAGGCTCTCGATTTGGCGACATGACTCCCTGATCTGGCCCGCAAGAGCTGACGCGCCGGAGGCCAATCCGGACCTCCCACCTCATGTTGCAGCCGACTTCAACGAGGCCGGAGCGGTTCTGGCGATTTCGCCTCGCGCGGCCGCTGCGCTGCTTCGACTATGCATCCAAAAGCTCTGCGCGTTCTTGGGGGAAAAGGGCAGGAACATTGACGACGATATCGCGTCGCTCGTGGCAAAGGGACTTGACCCACGAGTGAAGAAAGCCCTCGACATTGTTAGAGTGGTGGGCAACGAGGCGGTCCACCCTGGCACGATGGATCTGAAGGACGACCGCGCGACGGCGGAGGAACTCTTCAGGCTGGTCAACCTCATTGCCGAGATCATGATTTCACAGCCCAAGCACATCGCCGAAATGTACGCGACACTTCCACCAGCAAAGCTGGAAGCGATCGAGCGACGGGATCAGAAGGTTATCGAGCCGCCTAAGGCCGACGAATGAGCGTCACTTTTACCCAACCGCCGGCGATGGACGCGCTGCAGCCACAAAGGTGCGCAGGACTTTGGCGGGCAAGTTGACCGAGCTTGCTCACCGGCGCCGGCCGCCACTGCGCTTTGCCATTCTACTAGTGGCCGCGGGATATTTGCTGCAGGCTTGGGGAACAGTTCCGGTTTCCTAGCGCCGCCGCGGCCCACTCCGCTTGTCCGCCTTGATGCGCTCGTCGATCATCCCGCTTTTTCAGTCGACCACTCGCAAATGGCCAGGCCGGGCGTCACCCTGCGGCTGGTCCTTGCCGCTCGCTGGCGCCAGAGCACGTTCGACGTTTCGGGCGAGCACTTGTGCCAGCTGGGGCAGCATCGCATCCTGCTCCCCACTTCGAGCGGCGAGCGCCCGCAGATCATCGGGCCATCGATCGAAACGGCACAAATCCTGCCTATGCAGCGCGACCACGATCGAGGTCAGGGTCGCGACGTGGAAGAGTGCCATGTCGGCCAGGGCGGCGCGGACTTGGTCGTCATCGACGTTGATCTTGATTTCAGTTTGCATCGGTTTCAGCTCTCCCTAATTACTCGAACCAGGTTCTGGTTACCGCCATCGGCGATCTGACGCGAGAGTTGGTCAGCGAAATCGTTGACGCTGATCATCCCCCCGCCGCGGATCGTGAGATTGATCGCACTGCTCTGTGCTGCCGCGGGCGCGCCGCCGCCCGACGATCCCGAGGATCCCGGGATAGATTTGGAGTTCTCGTTGGTGGAGAGGATCGAGGCCACGTTTGCGGCAGCCGTCGCCGCCGCGATGCCCGCCGCGGCAAAGCCCCACGGTGTCGCGCCATAGGTCTCGAAGGTCTTCGCCACCGAGCCGATGCCGTTGACGATGGCGTTCGCCACCGCGATCGCCTTGTTGTCCTTGAACATGCTGCTTAGGGCTGAGGTCAGCCCGCCGGCCAGGTCAGCCAGCGAGGCGATGCCACCCGCCGCCGTCTTCACCACCGCATCGCCGAACTGCGCCGCGCTGATGCGACCGTTGTCGAACATGGTCTTGAGGTCGGTGAGGTCGAGCTTCATCTGTGAGAACGGGTCGACCGTTGCCGTGAGCGCATCGCTCAGCTCCGCGATGCGTGCGGCGAATGGGTCGATGACCTCTTGCGCTTTGGCGACGCCGCTCGTGAATAGGTCGAGGTTCATGCCCCCGCCACTACCGTCACCGGAGCCGGGAGCAGGCTTGTCGAGCACGCTGCGGAAATTGAACGTGCTGGGCGCCACCGCCCCGGTGCCAGGCGTCACCTCGCCATGCAGCGCACGCTGCAGTTCAGCCATCTTGTCGATGAGCGGCTGCACCGCCGCGATGTCCTTGTCGATCTCCGCCTGTAGCGCCGCGTTGTTGATGCCGAACAGTGTCCCGGCGCCACCGTCGGCGAGTCGCTGCTTGTTATCGGTGATCTTGTTTTCGAGCGTCGTAATCTGGTTCTGGACGTCGATGATGGCGTTCTGCTTGCCCTTCTCCGACATGTGCGCGAAGTCGACGAAGATATCCCGCAGGGCCGCGAGGTTGTTGACCGCGTTTTGGATATAGGGGATCGCGTCACGAATGCCGTTGATGATGAGCTCGCCGAGGTCCCGTGCTGCATCGAGGAACTTCGGGTCGGTGATGGCATCGGAAATGGCAGCCAGCCCGGCCTGGAACCCATCTGTGCCGACCATCATGTTGATGGCGCCGCTCATCTTCTGCCCGAGGCTGGTCAGCGCGTCGTTGAACTTCTCCGCCCCGGCCGCGGCCTTGCCCGAGATCGTGTTGCCGGTGCGGTCGGACTCATCAGCATAGCGCCGGAGGCCGTCCGCGCCTTCGTTGAGCAGCGGGATGAGCGCGGCCCCGCTCTTGCCGAACAGCGTCATCGCTAGCGCGGTCTTAGTCGGTCCATCCTCGAGGCGATCGAACCGGTCGGCGAGATCGCTGAACACCTGGTCGGAGCCGCGCAGATTTCCCGACGCATCCTTGACCGACACGCCCAGGGCATTGAAGGCCCTCGCCGTCGGTCCACTGCCATTCTGCGCCGCGTCGACCATCGTCTTCGACAGCTTGCCCAGTGAGCCGGTGAGGTCCTCCAGACTGACATCGGAGAGTTGCGCAGCATAGTCGAGCCGGCTGAGCGCCTCGACGGTGACGCCTGCCCGCTGCGCCATCTTCCCCATGCTATCGGCATGGTTGATGGCGACCTTGGTGGCGATGCCCAGGGCGGAGGCGAGACCAGCGGCTACGCCCGTCAGCGCGAGCAGGCTGCCCGAGGCGAACTTGCCGAATGTCGAAATGTCGCCCTTGGCGATCTTGAGCCCGGACGTGAACTGCGCGCTGTCGAGGCCAAGCGAGACGCGCAGTGCCCCAATGATGCTGCTAATGGCCATTCGTATGCACCTCCCAAGGGCGGCCGCGCGCGCCGCGCGGGATCAATCTCTCGTTCGTAAGAGGATTGGAGAGCAGCGGCGCGGTTGCCCGAAAGGAGGCCGGGGAATCGCCGCCCCGCCGTCCCGCCGCTCTCCAAATTGTTAGCCGGTGATTGCGTCGCCGAAGTCACCCTTCACGAACGCGTCGGCATGCTTGATCACGAACGCCAAGCGTTCCTCAGCCCGCAGCGTCACGAGGTTCTTGCGAAAGTTATCGCTGTCCTCGGTGCTGATCTCGACGATGCACTCCTCGCGGTCGAAGATCTGTGCTCCCGCCCGGAAGGCGCCCACCAGGAACTTGTCCTGCGTCATCGCCTTGGTCGTAACCACCGGCATCGACCACAGCTTCGCCAGGTCCTCCATCGTGAAGGGCCCGCCCCCGAGGTAGCGGCTCTCGTCATCCTTGAGGCTCTGGATGTAGCGCCAGTCGAGCGGGTTGAGGACGATGCCGTCCGCCTCGTAGTCAGCATCCTCGACCTGGGCGATCGCCAACAGCAGGATGTCGATGAAGGTCAGCACTCCGTCCGGCACGAAGGGCGCCGCGTAGGCCGATGCGGACGTGTAGACGCCGGTAAGGTCGGTCCCGGTGCCGCCGCCGGCGAGTAGCTGCGCGTCCTCGACGTACTTGACGCCATAGGTCAACTCGGAATCGATCACGCTCTTCAGCGCCGGCGCATCATCGAGGATCTGTTTCGAGGCGATCATCCAGTGCGCGATCGTCCGGACCGGCCACTGGATTAGGTCGAATTTCATGTCCGACTGACCCTTGGTCGCCGCTTCCGTTTGCGTCTCGGCGCCGTTCGTGCGGCCGGTCATTTTCGGCCACTCCAACGCACCCGCCGAAGTCTGGCCAGGTGCGAACAGGTCGCGCATGCGCAGCTTGCGGCGAGGCGGCAGGATGAACCCAGGACGATCCGCGACCGCCAGGTCGCCCACCGAGCCGGCGGCGTCGGTCGTAAGGCTCGTCAGCGTCGCCTTGACCGGGATGGCAAGGCGACCGCGGGAACGGCCGATCGCTGCAATCTCCTCGCCGCGACCTTTGATGGCCAGCTCGCCCAAAGTCTCAGCCCGACCTGTTCCAGGGTTCCCCCGCATGGACACGATGCGCTGCTCGATCTCGAACTGTCGGAGGCCGACTTCATCGACGCCCTTTTTCAGGCCGTCGAGCCGCTCATCAATGGCCTTGTTGTTGTCCTCGATCGACTTGACGAGGGGCGCCAGGCTGGCATCGTCCTTGACGCTGTAGGGCTTGCCGTCGAGCCAGGTGCGGGTCGACTTCGGCAGGATGTCGTTCATTTTGAAGTCCTCATTGAATGGGCCAGCCCGGCGATGCGAGCTGCGGCCGCGTTTACGGTTTCGATTTCAAAGTCGCTGCTATTTCGGGCGAGCGCCGGCCAGCCGCCGGCGGCAATTTTCGCCGCCGCGCCTTGTGATAGGCCGGATTTCGTCAGCACCGCCTCCAGCTCCCGTTTGGAGCCTATCCGCGCGGCGCCATTGGCCGGAAAGGTCACGATCGACACTTCCATGAGGTCGAGCACCTCGAGGCGTCGATAGATGCCATCCTGCTTCGCCTTTACTTCCCGGTAGCCGATGGACAGGCCATCGACGTCGCCGGCTTCGACATGCGCCCAGGCATCCTTGCCGCGACTGCTGGCGAGGTTCAGCATCCCCCTCAAGTAGAGGCCCCGCTTGTCCTCGACGATCTCGGTCCACTTACCGATTGGCTGGTCAGGGTTGTGACCCCACAGCATCAGTGGGGCCGATCCATCGGAACGATGTTTCAGAAGGGACGCGTTGAAGGCGCCCGGCTCGACGATCTCGCCGTAGGAATCGACGTTACCGAAAATCGAGCCATAGCCGCTAAAGGCGCCAGGAGCGCCGGTAGCAGCAAATTTGATTCTGAAGACCTGCGCGGACTTGTTCTGAAGGGACATGCCTAACCTCGTTGCGCGTCAAAGCAAGGGCACCGTGGCGCCCGTTCTTGCTTCGCGTCCCGGCGTCCCGCCGGTGGCAATCGAAGTTGGCTGTCGTCGCGTCCCGGCGTCGCGCCGGTGACGGTCTTGATCAGACCGGGTTCGAAGATTTTCCGATTTGCGCCCGATGTCAATGACGCACCTGTGGTTTCACCAGCTCGTCAAACTCGCCCTGGTCGATCCGGCCCGCAACGTCACGGAAGAACGCGGCGGTCTTCGCTTTGCCGCCGTCCTGGAGCATCCACGCCAGGGCGTAGGTGGCCAGCCGGTCGATCGCCATGCCTGCCGGCACTTTGAAATCGTCGAGCATCATCGCCGCCGCCTTTTCCAGCGTGCGGTCGCAGAGTGCGATCGACTTTGCGTCCTCGAGTGCCTGGTGCTCGGCTTGCGCCGAGGTCGCGTTCGGTCGTTTCATGGTTTTCCCTCAAACGGTAGCAGCGGTCCGCGCTGCGCATCTCGATCCGCGACCCGCCAGCGGGCCTTCCAGGTCAGCTCGCGCTTGTGGCGGCACTCCGGTGAGCAGAACCGCCGGCGCCGCCCGCGCCCGCGCTGCCGATGCACGAACCCGCACCCGCAAACCTCGCAGACCACGCGCACAAACTGTTCCCGTTCGGAACAGTTTCCCGCCTGCCCGTTGTCGTTGGCCGGCATCGGAAAACAATTCGGCCCCACCAGCAGCTCGCCCGGAACCGCGAGCAAAAGGCCGCGAATTAAGCGCCGAATATCAGCCACTTACCTCCCCCCTCCCCGCTCGACCCGCTCCGACCAGTGAAACGCCGCTCCAAATCCGCGCCCAGCAACAAAAAATCTGCGCGTGAGAAGTCGTGCGGTGCGGGAACAGAGGCGTGCGCAGACTTTTGACCCGCCCCCCTACGCATCGGCCGACACCGCAAGGCGCGCCACCAGGGTGGCGTCGAATAGCCAGCTGCCGTTCCTGTCGACCAGGTGCGAGCTGTGCCCAGTCTCCCGGCAGCACGCGTCCCACAATCGCGACTGGAGATCGCGGTTCACCGGCACCCGATCGGAAACCCCTGCCGAAACGGAAGGGGTTTCGCTCGCCTTCGTCGCCGGCGTGTCTCCCCAGCCCGGCCTGAGGTTGTGCCAGCCGTTGAAGATCATCTCCTCGGCCGCTGCGTTGGGGTCCGGGAACTTGTCGAGCTGCTGCGCCTTCAGTCGCGCCGTGTAGCCGGTGAGCGGTTTCCCCAGCCCTGCGAAGTGCGCCAGCACCGCTGCCGCGTGGTCCTCGTCGAGAACCTCCTCAAGCTCGGCCGAGGCGTCGAGGATCGCGTCGATCGCTGCCAAGGCGCCATCGATCTTGGCAGTCGGGTCCAGCGCATCGCGCGCGCTAGAAATAGACTCTTCCGGTATTTCTTCCGGTTTCTTCTTAGGGGGTTCAGCAGGTGAACCCCCCGGGGGGTCCAGCAGGTGAACCCCCTCCTGAGGGGCAGGGGGTTCAGCCTGAACCCCCTCCTTTTGGTCTAGGATCAGCAGCCGATAGCCGTTGGCGAGCTGCTTTCCCGTCGTCACAAATCGATTGTCGACCGCGATGAAGGCGCGCTTCCCGTTCGCTACTGCGTCGGCAAGCCACGCGAGCTTTCGCTTCACTGAGCTGCGCGAGAGGTCCGACTCGGCGGCCAAGCGCTCGATGCTCGGCTGGCACATTCCCGTGCTGCCGTTGTGCGCATTCGCGAGGCTGAGCAGGAGGAGCTTCGCCGCGGCGTCGCCGACATGCGTATCGAGCACCGCAGCGACGGCCTGAATGCTCATCGCTCGGCCCTCCCCGTGGTCGGGATCGCGGCGCTAACCCATTGATTTTGCAAGGCCGCAGTTTCCTCATGTCGGGAGGAAAAGCGCCGGTGTCTCAAATCTCAGGCTTGGACTCTGACTCCGTCAATCTTGGTTCGAATCCAGGTTCCCCAGCCAACCTGCCCCCTCGCAGCAAACTGCAGCTCAACGCAAGATCGCCTGCACCGTCACCGCTGCGTCTGTCTCTTTTGGGCTGGCGCCGGCCCGATTTTCCGCGGACGCTGCAGGCTCACGGGAGTGGGTCACAATGGCGAAGGTTGCGTTGGATGAGGACCGCTTCGGTCAGTCGTTCCGGTTTCTGAACGGGCGTTTCGACAGGAAGGTATCGTCGGACCAGACATCGGGCGGCATGTGCATCTTCGACACGATTCGTACGGAGCCTGGCGGGCCTCCGCTGCATGTACACGCGGCGCAGGACGAATGGTTCAGCGTCACCGAGGGAGAGTTCGACGTGCGGGTTGGCGACGAGACGTTCCACTTGCTGCCCGGAGACTCGATACTCGGGCCGCGAGGCATTCCCCACGCATTCGCCAACACGACACCGACTGGACGCATCACAATCATCTTCCAGCCTGCCGGATCGATGGAAGCTTTCTTCGCTGCTGGAAGCCAGAAGGGGCGCCCACTGACCCCGCCGGAGTTCGCCGCGCTGTCCGCCGAGCACGGCATGCAGGTGGTTGGCCCACCGCTGCCACTCCCCGCCTGACACGATATCGGTCCCGCACAACGCGTTTGGGCGCCGGGGCTTACTCTCCCATCGCGCCGGGCGTAAACCATCGCTCGGGAGGATCGCATGGCTGAACCGCGCATCCGTATCGAAACCCGTGAGGAGCTGATCTACCTCCTCGCCGAGGCGGCAGCGCTCGAGCACTCTATCATGTGCTGCTATTTCTATGCCGCGTGGAGCCTGAGGCGCACCGAGGCGGACGGGCTCACGTCCAGGCAGGTCGAGGCCGTCACCGGCTGGCGGCGGGCGATCGTTTCGGTGGCGGTCGAGGAAATGACGCATCTGGCTCTGGTCGCCAACCTTACGTCGTCGATCGGCGGCGGGGTGCATTTCTCGCGGCCGGATTTTCCCATTCCACCGGGGCGGCATCCGTCGGGGGTGGTGCTCGAGCTGGCGCGGTTCTCGCCGGCACTGCTCGACCATTTCATCTATCTCGAACGGCCTGAGGGGGTGGAGCTGCACGACGCCACCGGCTTTGCGCATCCGCATTCCTTCCACCGCACGCTACCCAAGGGCCGGCTGATGCCGAGTGCGCAGGACTACCTCACGGTCGGCCATCTCTATCGCGGCATCCGTCACGGCTTCGAGGTGCTGGCGCACATGCACGGCGAGAGCGCGCTGTTCGTCGGTGACGTCGGGGCGCAGGTGTCGCCGACCGAGGCTTCGCTGCCGGGGCTCTCGACGGTGTTCGACCTCAAGAGCGCCGAGGCGGCGATCGGCACCATCATCGAGCAGGGCGAGGGTGCGCCCAGCCACAGCGACGACAGCCACTACAACCGCTTCGTCAGGGTGAAGGCGCAGCTTGATGCGTTCCTCGCCGATGACCCCGGCTTCGATCCGGCGTTTCCGGTGGCCCACAATCCGGTGACGTATCACCCGCAGACCGGCGGCTCGCACGTCTATATCAACGCGGCGGAATCGGTGCAGGTGCTCGACCTCGCCAATTCGCTCTACACGCACATGGTGCGCTCGCTGGTGCAGTCGTTCGGGCGCGCCGCCGAACGGCGCGCCGACAAGATGACGCTGGTGTCGTTCGCCATCGACCTCATGTTCGTGCTCGACAAAGTCGCGAGCCACCTTGCCAGCCTCCCCGCCAGCCATGTGCACCCGGGCGTCAATGCCGGCATGACGTTCTCGCTGCCGCGTGACGTGCAGCGGCTGCCGGAGGGCCGGGTCGAGCGGGCGCTGCTGCATGAGCGGGTGGTGGAAATGAGCATCCAGGCGGGGCACCTGTTCCCCGCCCCGCACCCGCTGTCTGCGATCGCCGAACAACTGGCGGCCATCGGGCAGCCGATCGCCGCCCTCGCCGATCGCTGAGCCGTCGGCTCAACCCTCGTCCACCGCCTTCGAGACTTCCACCCAGATGTCGAAGTCGCGCCCGGCCGGGCTGCCCTCGGCCAGCCAGCGGTCGTAGGCAAGCTGGCGCAGGTGCATCTCCTTAGCGCGCACCCAGTAGGCGACGCTGCTGCCCTCCGGGCGCCCGTCCTGTTCCCACAGGAAGTACGCGGTCGCGCGAATCGCCTGCGCGAGTTCGGGGTTGCGCTTCACGGTCGAGAAATCCTGCTGCTGCCTGCAACATGCAGAAACTACGTCGGGCCGCGGCGGTTCCTGCGTCAGCGCGTCCCAGGCAGCGGTATCGCCGCGACCTCGGCAAGCAACTCGATCATTCCAGCCACCTGCGCCTCGGCGATCAGGCGGCCGCGCTCAGCGGTGGCGTTGGCGGCGTTGCCCACGGCGCCCGACGGATTGAGGTCCGAGGCGATCCAGCCATAGGCGTGCGGGCCGGTCGGGCGCAGGTGCCGGAACTGCTGCTCGTCGCGCGCCGCGATCGAAGCGAAATCGTCGGCCTTCGTCATGTCGACGAGATCGGGCTGGAAATGCAGCATCTCCGATGTTTCGACGTCGCCGGCGTGGATGCCGTGGCGCTTTTCGACGTCGCCCACCAGCCCGTCGGGAGTGGCGAAACTGCTCCACGCGGTCTTGACCACCAGCATCTCTTCTCGCACCCGCAGCTCGCGGGCGACGATGTCGATGATCGAAACGTTGCCGCCGTGGCTGTTGACAATCACCAGCTTCTTGACGCCGGCACGACTGACCGACTGCCCGATCTCGAACCACAGATCGATCAGCGTGTGCGCGGTGCTGCTGATCGTCCCCTTCTGCCAGATGTGCTCATTCGACTTGCCCACCGTCTGCACCGGCAGGAAGCGCACATCGAGGTCCGCCGGCAGCCGCTTGGTCAGCATGTCGAGCGGTCCGCGATTGAGGAACGTGTCGACGCCCACCGGCAGATGCGGCCCGTGCTGCTCGATCGCGGCCGTGGGCAGCACCGCGATGGTGCGCATCGGGTCGATGCCGTCGAACTCGGCGGCGGTGAAATCGGCCCACCAGAGCTTGCGGAACGCTGCCACCTCAGGGTCCCCCCGCCGGGCCGGCGGCAATCGCCTCGAGCTCGACCACGAACTCGGGCCGCGCGAAGCCGGACACGATCATCAGCGTCGAGGCCGGGAACGGCGGCGAGAAGCGCCGGTTTCGCACGTCCATATAGGGTCGCAGGTGCTCGCGGGCGCTGACATAGGCGTTGATCTGCACCACGTGCTCGAGCCCCAGTCCGGCCTCCGCCAGGATCGCGGCGACGTTGTCGAAGCAGAGCTCCGCCTGCTCAGCGGCCGACGCCGGGATCGTGTCGTCGAGCGCAATGCCGAGCTGACCGGAGCAGAACACGAGCTTCTGCCCGGCGGGCACCTCGACGCCATTGCTGTAGGCCGAGAACGGCGGATGGATGGTGGTCGGCGAAAGTGGTCTGTGCATATCGGCTCCGGGTGCTGCCCAGCTAACCGGCAAATCCCGCCCGTTTCCAGCCCCAATACGGGCGTCGTGCGCAAAAAGCGGGCAGCGCCCGAACTGCCGCGATTTTGTGCTTTTCTTTTGAACCGCGCCGCTGATTAATCGGCCTCGACATGGCCGACGGCCATCGAGCGGCCCCTTCCCGCTCCGCCGCGCCGGCCGGCACACTGCGTCAACAGGAGACGAGACATGCATATCAACGCAAAACTGTTCGGCATGAGCGCACTGCTCGCGCTGGGCGCGGCAATGCCCGCCGCGGCCCTCGACAAGATCACCTACGGCACCAACTGGCTGGCCGAAGCGGAGCACGGCGGCTTCTACCAGGCGGTCGCCGACGGCACGTACGAGAAATACGGGCTCGACGTCACCATCGTCCAGGGTGGACCGCAGTCGCCGAACGAGGCGCTGCTGATTTCGGGTAAGGTCGACTTCTTCATGGGCGGCGCTTTGTCGCTGTTTACCGACGTCCAGAACGGCATTCCGATGGTCAACGTGGCGGCGCTGTTCCAGAAGGATCCGCAGGTGCTGCTGGCGCACCCCGACGTCGGCATCGAGACCTTTGCCGACCTCGCCAAGGCCACGACGATCTTCATGAGCAAT
>JBDTVO010000084.1:0-10980 GCA_040007135.1 Devosia sp.
GGCGTCGTCGACCTGCCGCCAGGCCAGGGTCATTCCCGCCACAACCACCCCGGCGCCGAGGAAATCATCTACGTCATCTCCGGCGACGGCGAGCAGATGGTCGAGGACGAGGCCGGCACGCCCGTCACCCGCAAGGTCGGCCCCGGGATGACGGTGTTCGTCCCCAACAGCCGGTTCCACTCCACTCTCAACACCGGCGCCGGTCCGATGCAGCTGTTTGTCGTCTATTCGCCGGCCGGGCCGGAGCTGGCGCTGCGCGAATTGCCGGACTTTCGCATCATCCCGCGGGGCAGATAGGTCCTTCTCCTCCCTCACCGCGACAGTCTCGATTTGGTTGCATCGACGGGCAGCGCCGGATCGCCGCGCGGCGAACTGACTGTCGCATCGCGGGGGCCGATGGCCTAAGGTGCAGCAGCCTTGGGAGCCTCGCATGGACTTTGGCCAAAGCGCCGAACTGCTGGCACGGCTCCAGTTCGGCTTCACGCTGTCCTTTCACTTCATCTTTCCGGCCTTCTCCATCGGGCTCGCGAGCTATCTCGCGGTGCTCAACGCCCTCTGGCTGTGGCGGCGCGACGAGGCCTACCTGAGGCTCTTCGACTACTGGAAGGCGGTGTTCGCGATCGTTTTCGGCATGGGCGTCGTGTCGGGCATCGTCATGAGCTACCAGTTCGGCACCAATTGGGCCCGCTTCGCCGACAAGGCCGGGCCGGTGATCGGCCCCTTGATGGGCTACGAGGTGCTGACGGCGTTCTTCCTCGAGGCGGGCTTCCTCGGCATCGCCCTGTTCGGCCGCAAGCGCGTCGGTGAAGGGCTGCATATGTTCGCCGTCGCCATGGTCGCGCTCGGCACGCTGATTTCAGCGACCTGGATCATCGCCGCCAACTCCTGGATGCAGACGCCCGCCGGCTTTGCCACCAACGCCGCCGGTCAGTTCGTGCCCGTCGACTGGTGGGCCATCATCTTCAACCCGAGCTTTCCCTATCGGCTCGTCCACACGGTGCTCGCCGCCTTCCTGACGACCGCGTTCGCGGTCGGCGCGGTGGGCGCCTTCCACCTGCTGCGCGACAACGCCAACCGGCAGGCCCGCGTCATGTTCTCGATGGCAATGTGGATGGCGGCCCTCGTGACGCCGATCCAGATCATTGCCGGCGACCAGCACGGGCTCAACACGCTCGAATACCAACCGCAAAAGATAGCCGCCATCGAGGGGCACTACGAGACGACCCCGACGACGCCCCTGATCCTCATCGGCATCCCCGACGACAAGGCGGAGGAAACCCGCTGGGCGCTCGAAATCCCCAATCTGGGTGGACTGATCCTCGCGCACGATCTCAACGCCTCGATCAAGGGGCTCAAGGACTTCCCGCCTGACCAGCGGCCAGCGGCGCTCATTCCGTTCTGGACCTTTCGCGTCATGGTCGGGCTTGGCCTGCTGATGCTCGGCGTCGGCGTCTGGTCGCTGTGGGCGCGGTGGCGAAAGACGCTCTACAGCAGCCGCTGGCTGCATCGCGCCGCGCTCGTCATGGGGCCGTCGGGGTTCGTCGCAGTGCTCGCCGGCTGGTACACCACCGAAGTCGGCCGCCAGCCTTTCACCGTCTATGGGTTGCTGCGCACCTCCGACAGCCTCTCCAACATCGATGCGTCAGCCATCGGGGCGTCCCTCGTCGCCTTCATCCTTGTCTATTTCGCCGTGTTCGGCGCCGGCGTGTTTTACATCCTCCGGCTCGTCTCCAAGGCGCCCGCCGGCGAGCCGCCCGAGCTGCACGACGGGCCGACGCGCGCCGCCGGCATCACCCCTGCGCAACAGATCCAGGAGGGTGGCACGCATGCTTGACCTCCCCACCATCTGGGCCGGGCTGATCGCCTTCGCCGTGCTGGCCTATGTCGTGCTCGACGGCTTCGACCTCGGGGTCGGCATCCTGTTCCCGCTGTTTCCGGACGCCGCCGATCGCGACCAGATGACCAACTCCATCGCCCCGGTGTGGGACGGCAACGAGACGTGGCTGGTGCTCGGCGGCGGTGGCCTGATGGCGGTCTTCCCGCTGGCTTACGCGACCGTGCTGCCGGCCCTCTATGTGCCGCTGATTGTGATGCTGCTCGGCTTGGTCTTCCGCGGCGTCGCCTTCGAGTTCCGGTTTCGCACCAAGCGCTGGCGCGTCGTCTGGGACTGGGGGTTTGCCCTCGGCTCGACCGCCGCCGCCTTCGCCCAAGGCATTGCACTCGGGGCGCTCGTCCAAGGCATCCGCGTCGCCAACAGGCAGTATGCCGGCGGCTGGTGGGACTGGCTGACCCCGTTCACGCTGCTCTGCGGCGTCGCGCTCGTCTGCGGCTACAGCCTGCTCGGCGCCACCTGGCTGAACCTGAAAACCACCGGTCCGCTGCAATCGAAGGCCCGGCGCCTGGCGATGTTCGCTGCAGTCGGGACGCTCGCGCTCATCGGCGCCGTGAGCATTTGGACGCCGTTCCTGGACCCCGTGTATTTCACCCGCTGGTTCCAGTGGCCGACCGCCTATTTCTCGGCCATCGTGCCGCTGCTGCTGGCCGCCTGCGCCTTCGGCCTGTGGCGCGGCCTCGTCGGCGGGCGCCACTTGCTACCCTTCGTCAGCACGCTCGGGCTGTTCGTGCTGAGCTTTGCCGGCATCGGGATTTCGTTCTATCCCTACATCGTGCCGGGAGCGCTGACGATCGCCGAGGCCGCGGCGCCGGATGCATCGCTGGGCTTCCTGCTGGTCGGCGCCCTCGTCCTGATCCCCATCATCCTCGCCTACACCGGCTACGCCTATTGGGTTTTCCGCGGCAAGGTCGACCCCGGGGAAGGCTACCACTGATGCGGCTTGGGGCCTCGCGCCTGCTCTGGTTCGTCGGGCTGTGGATGGCCGGAGTGCTGGCCGTGGGAGCGGTGGGCTACGCCATCCGGCTGGTGCTGGTGCGGTAGTGCTGGCCGGAAGTGGCAACTTTGTCACCCATCGGCATCTCCATTCGGTGGATAAGATTGATTGCTGCTTGATCGCGCTGAGGCAGGATGCCGTTCTGACTGGTTACCCACTCTGGGTATTGGGAGCCACCAGGAGGCATTCATGAGCATTTTGAGCGTCAAGCGCGCGTCGGCGATCGCCGGTGCACTCGTTTTCGTCGTGGGCCTTTCGTTCGCCGCCACTCCGGCGGTTGCGGCAACGGGCGGCGGTTTCTCGCACGTGGCCGATTGCATCGGCTGGCGGTTCAGCGACCCAGTTCAGTTCGCGGCCAACTGCATCTCGGAGAATTTCGCGACTGGGAGCTCCGGAGTGTCGGGCTCGACCGGCACCTACAGCTGTGATCCCTGCGACCCGTGCTGCCGCCACTTCCTCCGCAAACTCAGGGCGCCGGTCTAAGACTCGGACTGCTGTCAGCGGCTGTCGGGGCCGCCTTGGGCCCCGGCATGGCCGCGAAGACGTCGAACGCGACGTGCCCCCGGGCACGCAGGGTGGCCAAATTGACTAGCTCTCAGGAGCGTCGCCGGCTACTTGCGGCCGGCGCTGCTATCTCGCGCGCGATTTGTTGACCAAGGGGCTCGAACGCCGCCCGTCCCGGCTGCGCCGGAGTCGCCGCGACAATCGACTTGTTGCCGCCGCACCACGAACGTTAAGGTTAAGAGTCAATAGACCGTTAAACCGGCTTCCACAGGAGGCTGTCGGTCTTGCACAGCTTTATGCTTAATGATTGATTAAGCCTCAGGTCAGCCATTCCGGTTGACCGTGTCTCCTGGCGGCGAGCGGCGCGCCACCTCGCATTCTTGAGGTTCAGTATGCATACGATTCTGTCTAAGTTCCCCAAGGTGGCCGTCACCGCCGCTGCACTCACCATGGCTCTCGGTATGGCGTTCGCCGCCACCCCGACCCAGGCTGCAGCCGACGTGCAGGCCCGTCTTTCTCACTTTGAGCAGTGCCTGATCTGGCTCGGCTCGGACCCGGCAAAGCATGCCGAGTTCTGCTCGCCGGGCCATGACGTGTTCGTCAGCGGCTCGACCGGCACCTACAGCTGCGATCCCTGCGATCCCTGCTGCCGCCACTACCTGTGGAAGCTGAAGAAGAGCTCGTCGCGCAACCGCGGCTGATCTCGGGTACTATAACGCTAAGGGCCGTCGTCTGAGCACGACGGCCCTTTCCTTTTGCACTCGCAAGATCGGGAGCCCTCCCCTTAGATCGAGTAGCCCAGCCCCCAGCCGAAAATCTGGGCGTAGAGTCGCTCAGCCATCTTCTCCGGGCTTTCGGCGGCGCCGTGGAGCACGACCTCGGGATGCTCCGGGGCCTCGAACGGGCTGTCGATGCCGGTGAAATTCTTGATCTCGCCGCGGCGAGCCCGGGCGTAAAGGCCCTTGGGATCGCGGGCTTCGCAGACCTCGAGCGGGGTATCGACGTAGACTTCGGCAAAGAAGATGTCCCCGGCGATCTCGCGCGCCAGCCGCCGCTCGTTGCGGAACGGCGAGATGAACGACACGAGGACGATCAGCCCGGCATCGGCCATCAGGCGCGCCACCTCGGCGACGCGGCGGATGTTTTCGACGCGGTCCGCCTCGGTGAAGCCCAAATCCTTGTTGAGCCCGTGCCGCACGTTGTCGCCGTCGAGGATGTAGGCGTGGCGACCATCGACGGCGAGGCGCTTCTCGATGAGGTTGGCGACCGTCGACTTGCCGGAGCCGGAGAGCCCGGTGAACCAGACGATCCCCGGGCGCTGCCCCTTCATCCGCGCACGGACGTCGCGGTTGACGTCAAAACTCTGCCAGCTGAGGTTCTGGGCGCGGCGCAGGCCGAAATCGATGACCCCTGCCCCGAGCGTCGCGTTGCTGATGCGGTCGATGAGGATGAAGGCACCGGTGACGCCGTTGCTGGCGTAGCTGTCGAAGGCGATCGGCTTGTCGGTGGCAATCGTCAGCGTGCCGACTTCGTTGAGTTCGAGTGTCTTTGCCGGACTCTGCTCCAGCGTGTTGACGTTGGTGCGGAATTTCAGGTCGGTGACGGTGGCTGGCACCGTCTGTGCGCCAATCTTCAGCAGGTACGAGCGACCCGGGAAAGCCGGCTCCTCGTTCATCCAGATCATCCGCGCCTGGAACTGGTTTGAGAACTCCGGCGTCTGGCCGGGGTGGGTGAGGACATCGCCGCGCGAGATATCGACCTCGCGGTCGAGGACCAGCGTCACGGCCTCGCCGGCGATCGCCTGCGGGGCGTCGCCGTCCATTGTGACGATGCGCGTCACCCTGGCCGGCTTCCGCGACGCGGCCACCAGCACCTCATCACCCACCGCAACGATCCCGGACGCAACGGTGCCCGAAAACCCGCGGAAGTCGAGGTCGGGCCGGTTCACCCATTGCACCGGAAACCGCATCGGCCGGGCCGTCCGGTCCTGCGCCACCTCGACGGTCTCGAGATAGGGGACGAGCTGCGGGCCCGTGTACCAGGGCATGGACGGCGACGGCCGGAGGATGTTGTCGCCCTTCAGCGCCGAAACGGGAATGGCGACCAGCGTCTCGAAGCCCAGATCCCTGGCGAAGGCGCGGTACTCGGCTTCAATGGCATCAAAGACCGTCTGGTCGTACTCCATCAGGTCGATCTTGTTGATCGCCAGCACCACGTGCTTCACCCCGATCAGGCTGAGGATGAAGCTGTGCCGCCGCGTCTGCGTCAGCACCCCCTTGCGCGCGTCGATCAGCACGATTGCGAGGTCGGCGTTGCTCGCCCCGGTCGCCATGTTGCGGGTGTACTGCTCGTGACCCGGCGTGTCGGCGACGATGAACTTGCGCCGGTCGGTCGAAAAGAACCGATAGGCGACATCGATGGTGATGCCCTGCTCGCGCTCGGCGGCGAGGCCGTCGACCAGCAGCGAGAAGTCGATCCCCTCCTCGCCGACCTGGCGGTTGCGGCTCTCCTTGCGGAGCGAGGCGAGCTGGTCGTCGAGGATGAGCTGGCTGTCGTAGAGTAGCCGCCCGATCAGCGTCGACTTGCCGTCATCGACCGAGCCGCAGGTCATGAAGCGCAGCAGTCCCTTGTCGGTCTGCTGCTTGAGCCAGAGGCCAAGGTCGGTGTCGGCCGAGCGGATGGGCGTGGAGGCGTTCATCAGAAATACCCCTCCTGCTTCTTCTTCTCCATCGAGCCGACGCTATCGGTGTCGATGAGCCGCCCCTCGCGCTCGGAGGTCCGCGCCGCCTGCATTTCCATGATGATCGACGGCAGGTCAGTGGCGGTGGAACGGATGCCGCCGCTCAGCGGATAGTCGCCGAGCGTGCGGAACCGCACCATTTCCTCGTGTGGCGTCTCGCCGGGATCGAACCGGAACCGGTCATCGTCGATCATGATGAGCGTGCCGGAGCGCTCGACCACCGGGCGCGAACGGGCGAAATACAGCTCTGGAATCTCGATCTTCTCGGCGTAGATGTAGGTCCAGACGTCGAGCTCGGTCCAGTTGCTGATCGGGAACACGCGCATGCTTTCGCCCGGCGCCAGGCGAGTATTGAAGATGCGCCAGAGTTCGGGCCGCTGGTTCTTGGGGTCCCAGGCGTGCTGGGCGTTGCGATGCGAAAAGATGCGCTCCTTGGCGCGCGACTTTTCCTCGTCACGACGGGCGCCGCCGATGGCTGCGTCGTACTTGCCGGCGTTGAGCGCCTGCCGCAGCGCCTGCGTCTTCATGATGTCGGTATGGACCGCCGAGCCGTGATCGAACGGGTTGATCCCCGCCGCGAGCCCCTCCGGGTTCGTGTGGACGATCAGGTTCAGATTGTGCTCGCGCGCCATGCGGTCGCGGAAGGCGATCATCTCCCTGAACTTCCACGTGGTGTCGATGTGAAGCACCGGAAACGGGATGCGGCTCGGGAAAAACGCCTTGCGGGCCAGGTGCAGCAGGACCGAGGAATCCTTGCCGATCGAATACATCATCACCGGCCGCTCGAAGCTCGCCGCCACCTCGCGAAAGATTTCGATGCTCTCGGATTCTAGGGCCTTGAGGTGGCTGAGGCTGGTGGCGGTGGTCATTTGTCCTGAACGGTCGGGAGATCGAGGGCGGCAAATACGCTTTCGAGTCGCTCCGGGCAAGGCCGGAGGCTGGACAAAAACTCAAGGCCGTCCGGGCCTTTGCGCGGAAAAACCGGCGACAGAAGCAGGTTGTGACGGCGCCCCTTTCGCCAGCTTCGACGCCCCTTCAGCCGTCGACTATTGAGAAAAACATTTCACCGCATCGAATTCACTCGGCGAAATCGGGAGCGATGGGCCAAGCCTCAGGCCACCATGGCCATCATGCGACCGAGAGGCGACGTCGGCGGAACATTTCGTGACCCTGCGCCTCCCGCCGAATGGTTGTTGAGGTGAACGTAGATGGTCCGCGACGTGACCACGTCGTCGATGGTCAGCTCGGGGTCGTACAGCAATTGCCAGTGTCTGAAATGCAGCGGGTAGAACACATCACAAGGCCTCGCCTTGGCTACAAGCCCGCGCGCCCTCACGTAGTGCGTCAATGCCGAAGGTCCAGCGATACCCCACGGGAGGTTGTTCAAGCTGCGGAGCTCGCCGTTTTCGTCGTGCCAGTCGCCGGGCCAAGGAGGGGTCCACCCGTCCATGATACTGCACAAATCGTCGACGAGCGCCGAGTCTTTGGGCGCCTTGAGAACCGCCCCATTCACGCTTTGGTCGCTCTCCCATCCGAAAACGAAGTCCGCGTCCTCCATTGGCCGGAGGCAGAAGACGTCGCAGTCGACGTAGAGCCCAAGCCCCTGCCGCTGCGTCTGGTACCGCAGCAGATCCGACCAGAGTGCCAGCATTCGCCCCGCCTGCTTTTGCGCCCAGTTCCCGGGCAGCAGCTTATTAGCGTCGCGGTATCGCACGCCTGCTGGTGCATCCTCGACCTCGCCGTAGGAGTGGAGGACGACATGATGGCCGGTGACGAGGAATGACTTGAGGCAGGCTGCGTGGATCGGTCCCATGGTCTTGCCGATCCAGATGGCGTTGACGATTGGCAGGCTCAAATCGGTCTCCAATACTCGCGTCGCGGAGGCAGTTGCGGCGAAAATGGCCTGCGCGCCGTGAAAAAGGCAACCACGGACTAAGCTCTCGCCCCATGTTTTAGTTCGGCCCGTGAGCCTTGCGGGAAAGGCTTTACCCAACGGACGACCGATGCTTGCCCCGTCGTCGCGGGTCTGCCACCTAGTCCGGCAATGGCCAACTACCCCAACGTCCTCGCCGCCATCGGCAACACGCCGCTGATCCGGCTCAACCGCGTCTCCGAGGAGACCGGCTGCGAAATCTGGGGCAAGGCGGAGTTCCTCAACCCAGGACAGTCGGTCAAGGATCGCGCTGCGCTTTACATCGTGCGCGACGCCGTCGCCCGGGGCCAATTGCGGCCCGGCGGCACCATCGTCGAGGGCACGGCCGGCAATACCGGCATCGGCCTCGCGATTGTCGCCAATGCCATGGGCTTCAAGACGGTCATCGTCATCCCCGAGACGCAGAGCCAGGAAAAGAAGGACGCCCTCGCGCTCTACGGCGCCGAGCTGATCCAGGTGCCGGCCAAGCCCTACAAGAACCCCAACAACTACGTGAAGCTGTCGAGCCGCCTCGCCCAGCGTCTCGACCACGAGCTGCCCAACGGCGCCGTGTGGGCCAACCAGTTCGACAACGTCGCCAACCGCCGCGCCCACCTCGAGACCACCGGCCCGGAAATCTGGGCCCAGACCCGGGGCAAGGTCGATGGCTTCATCTGTTCGGTCGGCTCCGGCGGGACGCTTGGCGGCGTGTCGATGTTCCTCAAGTCGAAGAACAAGGACATCCAGATCGGCCTTGCCGATCCGGAGGGCGCGGCCCTCTACAACTACTACGCGCATGGAGAGCTGAAGTCGGAGGGCAACTCGATCACCGAGGGCATCGGCCAGGGGCGGATCACCGCCAATCTCACCGACATCGACGTGGACCGCCCGTATCGCGTTTCCGATGCCGAGGCCCTGCCCTATCTGTTCGACCTGCTGGAGCACGAAGGCCTCTGCCTCGGCGGCTCGTCGGCCATCAATATCGCCGGCGCCGTGCGGCTGGCGCGCGAGCTTGGGCCGGGCAAGACCATCGTCACCATGCTCTGCGACTACGGCAACCGCTACCAGAGCAAGCTGTTCAACCCGGCGTTCCTCAGGTCCAAGGCGTTGCCGGTGCCGCATTGGCTCGAAGCGCCCGCTCCGTTAGATTGGCGCTCCGTCGTCGAACCCGAGCCCGCCTGACCCTTGCTGACCATCGAGTCCTGGCTCGCCGAGCTGATCCCCAACAAGGGGATCATCTATTGGCTCTATGTCGCCAACTATCTCGTGGCGCTCGGCTTCATTGTTTCCGAAATCCTGCGCTCGCGCACGCCACAGGGATCGATCGCCTGGATCCTGTCGCTGCTGATCCTGCCGTTCCCGGTGACCCTGCTCTATGCCATCTTTGGCTTGAAGCTGTTCGACGACTATGCCGCGGTGCAGACCCATTCGGGCCGGGTGTTGCGCAAGGTGCGCGCCGCCAAGACCAAAATCCTCGACCAGCCGGCGACCGCGGAATGGCCGGTGCTGGCCAACGTCTCCCAGCTGCCGTTTCTTGCCGGCAATGAGGTCGAAGTCCTTGTCGATGGCACGGCCACCTTCGAGTCGATCTTCGACGGGATTTCGCGCGCCAAGGACACGCTGCTGGTGCAGTTCTACATCATCCACGATGACGAACTCGGCCGCGAGTTCGCTGGACGGCTGCTAGAGCGGGCCCGTGCCGGGGTCAAGATCTACGTACTCTACGACGACGTGGGCAGCTTCCGTTTGCCTCGCGCCTACAAGAACATGCTGCGCGATGCCGGCATCCGCATGCACGGTTTCAATCATCGGCACCGGGTCCTCCGCGTGCTGGGACCGACCCGCATCCAATACCGCAACCACCGCAAGATCGTTGTCGTCGATGGCAAGGAAGCCTGGATCGGCGGGCTCAATGTCGGCGACGAATATGTCGGACGCAGCAAGGTGTTCGGGCACTGGCGGGACACCCATGTGCGCCTCAAGGGCCCAGCAGTTCTGGCAGCCGGACTGAGCTTCAGCGAGGATTGGCAGTGGGCGACGGGCGAGGAGCTCGCCGGCCTGCCGCTGTCGACCGAGGTCGTCGGCGACCAGTCTGTCCTCATCATGCCGACGGGCCCCGCGGACGAACTCGAGAGCTGCGCCATCGCCTTCGACGACGTGATCGGCCAGTCGCAGAAGCGGTTGTGGATCGTGAGCCCGTATTTCGTGCCGGACGTGTCGATGGAAACGGCACTGTTCGCGGCGCAGATGCGCGGCGTCGACGTGCGCATCCTCATTCCCGACAAGCCCGACCACAAGCTGGTCTGGCTCGCCAGCATCGCCTATTCGCTCCGCATGGTGCGGCACGGGCTCGACGTCTATCGCTACAACAACGGCTTCCTGCACCAGAAGGTCATCCTGATGGACGACAAGCTGGCGGGCATCGGCACCGTGAACTTCGACAACCGCTCGTTCCGCATCAATTTCGAGATCACCATGTGGTTCACCCACGAGCGGACGATCGAAACGGTCGAAAAAATGCTGAAGCGGGACTTTGCCGACGCCACCAAGGTGACCTACGGCAAGCAGCGGTTCCTGATGCGCTTCCTGACGCAGGCGGCGCGGCTGCTGTCACCGATCCTGTGATGCGGCGCTACTGGTCGCCGCCGACACCCTCGACGCCCGGCGCATAGATCAGGCCGCCGTTGCTCCACAGCGCATTCTGTCCACGCGCCACCCCGGCGCCGGTGTTGGCGCCGAAATTGCGGTCGAACATCTCGCCGTAGTTGCCTACGGCGACCACCGCTTTCTTGATGAAATCGGCGGCCAGCCCGATGGCCGGACCATAGCTGCCCTCGAGCCCGAGCAACCGGCGGATGCGGTGGGTCTTGGCGGCGCTGAGGGAATCGATGTTGAGCGAGGTCACCCCCGCCTCCTCCGCGTCGATCAGCGCGAAC
>JBDTVO010000085.1:0-10652 GCA_040007135.1 Devosia sp.
GGGCGACGAGATCGGCCTCGCCGCCGGCGAGAATACGCTCGGCGTCGTGCGGGTCGTCGATGAGGCCAACGGCAACGGTCTTGATGCCCGCATCGCGGACGGCCTGGGCCAGGTGCACCTGGTAGAGCGGTGCCGGCTTGAGGCCAAACCCTTCGAAGCCCCCGGACGAGACGTGAATGACATCGACACCCCGGGCCTTGAGCTCGCGGGCGAGGACGAGAGAATCTTCGACGTCCCATCCGCCCTCGACCCCATCAGTCGCCGAAATACGGACGAAGAGCGGCTTTTCCGCCGGCCACGCAGCGCGGACGGCGTCGGTCACCTCGAGGCAGAAGCGCATGCGGTTTTCGAGGCTGCCGCCATAGCCGTCGGTCCGATGGTTGGCCAACGGCGAGAGGAACTGGTTGATGAGGTAGCCGTGCGCGGCATGGATCTCGACCATGTCGAAGCCAGCGGCGGCGGCGCGACGGGCGGCGTCGACAAAAGCCTGCACCTGAACGGCAATCTCCGCCTCGGTGAGCGCGTGCGGCAGCGAGTAGCCGGGCTTGTCGGCGTGAATGACCGCGCTTGGGGCGACCGGTGTCCAGGACTCAAAGGCAATTCCGGGCTTTTCGTCCTCGGTTTCATCGAAGCCGTGCCGCCAGGGGATGGGGGTCGACGCCTTGCGGCCGGCGTGGGCGAGTTGAATGCCGGCAGCGCTACCTTCGATGTGGAGGAAATCGACGATGCGCCGCAGCGGGACGACCTGTTCGTCGTTCCATATCCCGAGGTCACCGTAAGAGATGCGGCCTTCGGCTGTAACGCCAGTGGCCTCGAGGATAACGAGGCCAAAGCCACCGAGCGCGAAGCGCCCCAGGTGGACGAAGTGCCAGTCGTTGGCGACTCCGTGGCGGGCAGAGTACTGGCACATCGGGGCGACGACGGTGCGGTTGCGCAGCGTCAGCTCGCGCAGGGCAATAGGCGAAAACAGCAGGGACATTGGCCATCGGGGGGAGGGAGGATGCTGCAACCTACCCCCGAGGTGATCCATCGGCAAGAGACGATGGAAGGCGCCGGGCCCGGCAGGCGATGTTTTTTGCCGGCAATGTTCGGATGAGGTGCGACGCACGTGCCTCAAAATTCAATTGACAGACAAGCGCATGCCGCGTTCTTTCGGCGCGGAAGCGAGACGTATGTTTGCGCTTTCAAGGGAGGATTTACGAATGAATAGGAAAACGCTGGGCGTGCTCGCCCTGGCATCAAGCCTGCTCGCCGCGACGGCTGGCCAGGCATTTGCGGCGCCGGTCACCATTCAGTGGTGGAACAACGGCGTCAACGAACCGCTGAAGAGCATCTTCGCCAAGGCGGCCGACGACTACAACAAGTCGCAGTCGAACGTGGTCGTTCAGAACACCCCGATCCAGAACGAGCAGATCGGCACCAAGATCACGCTGGCGCTGCAGTCAGACACGCCGCCGGATGTCTATTTCAACCAGGGCGCTCACCTGCTGGGCGATCAGGCGGAATCGGGCAAGGTTGCCGACATCACCGACCTCAGCAAAAGCTGGATCGGTGACCTCGGTTCTGCCGCCGGTAACTGGACGGTGGACGGCAAGCAGATGGGCGTGCCCTACACGATGCACGTCGTGGGCTTCTGGTACCGCAAGGACCTGTTCGAGAAGGCCGGCATCACCGGCACCCCCAAGACGATGAAGGAACTCGATGACGCCGTCACCAAGCTGAAGGCCATCGGCGTTGCTCCAATCGCACTGGGCGGCAAGGATCGCTGGCCGGACGCGTTCTACTACGACCTGTTCGCGCTTCGCCTGTGCGACAAGGACGTGATGATGACGCAGCTGAAGGACGGCAAGCTCACTGATCAGTGCTTCACCGATGCAGGTCAGGCCACGCTCGACTTCGTGAAGTCGGCGCCGTTCCAGGACGGCTTCAACGGCACCTCGGCCCAGCAGGGTCCGGGCAGCTCGGCGGGCCTCGTCGCCAACGGCAAGGCAGCAATGGAACTGCAGGGGACCTGGGATCTGGGGACCATGCAGGGCCTGACCGACGACAAGGAACTGGCCAGCAAGATGGGCTGGTTCCCGTTCCCGGCGATCGACGGCGGCAAGGGTGATCCGAGTGCCGCTCTCGGCGGCGGCGACGGCTTCTCGTGCACCACTGGTCCGAACCTGCAGGCATGCGTGGACTTCCTCCACTTCCTGTCGAGCAAGGACATCCAGAGCCAGATGGTCTCGTCGGGTGCGATCACCATTCCGGTGGTGGCAGCGGCTGCGGACGCAATCACGCTGCCGGTCCTCAAGGAGGTCGTCGACTTCAACAACAAGGCGGCCTACGTGCAGACCTATTTCGACCTGTCGCTGCCGACCGCACAGGGCGGAGCGCTGGATGAGGCGGCTGCCAACCTGTTCGCTGGACAGGGCGGACCGTCCGCCGTGTCCGACGCCGTCAACGCGGCGCAGTAACCGTGACCTCTCCCGCCGCCGTGCCAGACACGGCGGCGGGTTCCGGACAGGCCGAGGCTGCGTCCGTTTCCCGCCGCCCCTTCCGCGTCCGAAAGGCAGCAGAGCTCAGTCTGCTGATCGGTCCGTCGTTCATCCTGTTCGTGCTGTTCGTGTTCGTGCCGCTGATTGCGGCGAGCTACTACAGCTTCTTCAAGTGGAACGGCTTTACACCGGTGAACAAGTTCATCGGCTTCGACAATTACGTGAGGATTCTTTCCGACCCGGTGTTCCGGCGGGGCATCTTCAACAACGTCTTTGTCGCGACGCTGTCGATCCTCATCCAGCTGCCGTTGAGCATCGCGATCGCGCTGCTGCTCAGCGGCCGGATCCGCGGACGGACGTTTCTGCGCGTGCTGGTTTTCACGCCCTACGTGCTTTCCGAGGCGGTGACCGCAGTCATCTGGCTGCTCTACCTGCAGCCGGAAGGTCCGTTCGACGCCATGCTGCGTGGCATGGGGCTGGGCAGCGTGGTCCATCTCTGGCTCGCCGACACCAATCTCGTCATGTGGACGATCTTCGCGGTGGCGACATGGAAATACATCGGCTTCGGCATCATCCTGTTCCTGGCAGGCCTGCAGGGAACGCCGCAGGAAGTGCGCGAGGCGGCGATGATCGACGGCGCGAACCCGTGGCAGGTGACGCGGTTCATTACGCTGCCGCTGCTCGCTCCGACGATCCGAATTTGGATCTTCCTGTCGGTTGTCGGGTCGATGCAATTGTTCGACCTCGTCTGGATCATGACGCTGGGCGGACCTGTCGGAGCCTCGACGACGATGGCGACATACCTGATCGATCGCGGCTTCCGTCGCCTTCAATTCGGCTACGGAAGTGCCATCGCCATCCTGCTGTTCATCATCTGCTTCGTGTTTGCCCTGTTCTACCAGCGCTATGCCTTGCGCCGGGACATCGAAGGCGCCCAGACGGGTGCGGTGGGAGGATGAGCGTGAGCCGGCCTGCGGGCCCGCCCTTCTCGCTGATCGTGCCGGTGCGCTATCTCGCGGCCCTGCTGATCATCGGGTTTACGCTGGTGCCGATCCTGTTTGTGGTGTTCGGCGGCTTCCGTACCAACGCGCAGCTCAACAACGATCCGGGAGGACTTCCCAATCCCTGGGTGCTGGACAATTACATCAGGGTCCTGTCCCAGGGGTTCTTCTGGCGCTTCCTGTTCAACAGCATCTTCATCGCGACGACGTCCACCCTTGCGACCGTCGGCCTTGGGGCAATGACCGCGTACGCGCTGTCACGCTATCGGTTCCCGGGGCGCGAGCTGATCTACTCGCTGTTCACGATTGGCCTGCTGTTCCCGCTGGGTGTCGCCGTGCTGCCGGTTTACCTGCAGCTGCATCAGTTCCATCTGCTCGACACCCCGCTCGGCGTCATCCTTCCGCAGGTGGCATTCGCGCTGCCGATCACCGTCATTATTCTGAGGCCGTTCATGGCGGCCATTCCCAGCGAATTGCAGGATGCGGCCGAGATCGACGGGGCGACGAAGCTTGGCTTTTTCTGGCGCATTCTGCTGCCGCTGTCGCGCCCGGCGCTGGTGACCGTCGCGGTGCTGTCGTTCATCGGCAGCTGGAACAGCTATCTGCTGCCGCTGCTCGTGTTCAACGACCAGAACAGCTTCACGCTGCCGCTGGGCGTTGCCGCGTTCCAAACCCAGTATGCCGCCGACACGGTGGCAATCCTCGCCTTCACCACGCTCAGCATCATTCCGGCGCTGGTGTTCTTCCTAGCGCTCGAGCGCCAGATCGTGGGCGGGCTGACGGGGTCGGTGAAGGGTTAGGCGAGGGCGCAGGCAGACGATCCGCCTGCGCCACAACGCTGTCACTTGCCGGCGTAGGCCGCCTCGAGATCGGCGACGATCAGTTTCTTCATCTTGAACATGGCCTGCATGGCGCGGCCTGCGCCGGCGCGATCAGAACCGCCCATGGTCCGGCCCAGGGCCTCGGGAATGACCTGCCAGCTGACGCCGAACTTGTCCTTGCACCAGCCGCACATGTTCTCGCTGCCGCCGTCGTTGACGAAGGCATTCCAGTAGCGATCGACGTCGGCCTGGTCCTTGCAGTCGATGACGAAGCTAGTGGCTTCATTGAAGTGGTGGTTCTGGTTGCCGTTGAGCAGCATGAAGGTGGTGCCGAAGATGTCGACATGGGCGGTGAGCACGCTGCCGTCCGGCATGCGGTTGATGGACGGTGCGGCGCTACCGAAGAGCTTGGCGTAATAGAGGGCCGCCGCTTCGGCCTCGCTGGCGAGCCAGAGGCAGGTGGTGAGTTTTTGCGTCATGATGGTCTCCTGTTTCGGTGAATGTGGCGGGGTAGGTCTACTTGGCGATACGATAGGTGATGTGGGTGGCGTCGCTGGTGTCGAGGAGCGACACGCGTTCAAGCTGGATATGGCGGGGCAGGCTGGCGAACATCGGCAGGCCGTCGCCGAACAGGACGGGCACGATGCTGACGACGATCTCGTCGACAACTCCTGCTGCGACCGCCTGGCAGCCCACGTCGGGCCCGCCCATGACGGAGACGTCCTTGCCGTTCGCTGCGTCGCGCGCTGCGTGAATCGCCTGGGCCACGCCGCCGGTCGCGAAGGTGTAGACGCCGTTTTCGGGCGCTGAACTCGGCGCTTTGTGCGTGACGACGAATGTCGGCAGGCGCAGGGGACCGGTGGGGCCGTCGGCGCCCCAGTCCGAGGCGTCGTACGTGGTCCGTCCTGAAACCACGGCGCCGATCGAGTCGAGCATGGTTGCAACGAGGTGTTCGTTCGCCGGATCGCCGCCGAAGAACCATTGGTGGAGCCGCTCGCCGCCAGCGCCAAGTGGCTGCGCCGGGGTATTGCCGGAGGCCCGCACGAAACCGTCGAGCGACATGCTCATGTTGTAGATGACCTTGCTCATTTGTCTCTCCTTGTCTCCCGAAAAGCGGGTGCGTTTGTCCAATCTCCGCGAACGTTCGGCGCGCGGAGGCAGTTTCGTGCTGGCCAAGGGCCGGGTTGTTCTAGTTCGTGTTCAGCTCGGCGAGAGTGGCATCGAGCCGCTTGAAGCCGATCTCCATGCCCACCGCCATCGGCGAGGCGGCAGCACCGTCCCGCGCTTCGGGCGATGTGTAGGTGATGGTCATTGTGGCCGTGGTGACGCCGGCGGCCTCGGTGAAGACCACAATGTTGGTGGTGCCACCCTTGGTCCAGTCGTCGTCGTAATATTCGGTCTGTTCGATGCGCTCGGGAGGCACGATGGCATTGTAGACACCCTGGCTGCCCATCTCGAATTTGCCGTCGGGCGCCAGGCTGACGAACCGCCATTTGCCGCCGACGCGGAAATCCATCTCGCAAACCGGCATCGTCCAGTCGGGGAGGCCGTACCAGCGGCGCAGGAGGTCCGGGCGTGAGTAGCAGAGGAAGACGAGATCGCGTGGCGCATCGAATTCACGGACGACCACGATCTGTCGGTCGCCGGGGGTGGTCATGGTGAGCGGCCTAGGCATCGCCGGATTTCCTCTGCTTCTTCGGCTTGTCGGGGGTGTTCGTGGGGGTCTGCAGCACGTCGAGCAGGGCATCGAGCCGGCCGTAGCTCGCTTCCCAGAATTTGCGGAATTTTTCGAGCCAGTCGACCGCCTCGCGCATGGGCGCGGCGGCGATACGAACCGGGCGCCGGGTACCGTCGGCCGAGCGGGTCACCAGCCCGGCGCGCTCGAGTATCTTCAGATGCTTGCTGACCGCGGGCTGGCTGATGTCGAAGGGTTCGGCCAGTTCGTTGACGCTGGCCTCGCCACGCATCAGGCGGGCGAGGATGGCTCGCCGGGTGGGGTCGGCGAGCGCGACAAAGGTGGCATCGAGGCGATCCGCGGCGTTCATGGTTTTGCCATAACCTAAGTGTTATAGAATGATTTGGTTATGCATTGGGGGCGAGCCGGTGTCAAGCGGGTTCGATGGACCGTTGAAGCGGCGGCTGGCAGTCGAGCGAATGGGCGGCCGTGGCGATTGGCTGCCGATCAGCTCTTGTTGGTGTTGTGGTTCTCGGTGGCGAGCCGATTGATGGCGCTCAGGTGGCCCTGGTTGGCGGCGAGGCGGTAGTAGGAGAGCGCCTTGTTGAGATCGGCCGTGGTGCCGTAGCCATACTCGGTCATGTAGGCGACCCAGTACTGGCCGTAGAGATTGCCCTGGTCCGCCGAGGCCTGGAAGAGCTCGAGCGCCTTCGTATTCTCGCCCTGCCGGTAGTAGTAGAAGTAGCCGAGCATGTACTGGCACATGGCGTTGTTCTGGTTGGCGCACAGTTCGTATTGCTGCTGCGCTTGGGTAAAGTCGGTGTTGCGCATGTAGCCGCGTTCGTAGAGCTGGCCGAGCATGCGCTCGCCCACCGGGTTGTTGGGCTCTCCTGCGAGGCGTTCCATTTCATTGGTCAGCCGATTGGTGATGGAGACGCTGTCGCCGACGCCATAGTCGGCAAGGAACAGCGCCGGCAGGTCGCCCTTGATGCTGGCGGTCTCGTAGAGCTGGGCGGCGTGATTGACGTCGGCCGGAGCACCCTGGCCGAGCTCGTACATGATGGCGAGGCGGCGCAGTGCTTCGGGATAGCCGGCATCGGCCGCAGCCGAGAACAGGCTCAGGGCCCGGCTCCAATCGCGATCGACGCCAACACCGCGCTGGAACAGCGCTCCAAGCGCCAGCTGGGCATCGGGGCTGCCCTGATCGGCGGCCTGGCGATAGAGCTCGGCGGCGCCGGCATAGTCGACGGTGTGACCGTCAAAGCCGGCCTCGAGGATGTAGCCCTGCGCAACGCGGCCGAGGACGTCGCCGGCGTCGTTGGCGGTATCGCAGTAGTGGCGGAGGTCCTCGGCGGTCATGCCGTCCGGCGGGCTGCCTTCATCGAGCGAAAGCAGGCAGAGTTTGGCGGCGGCGCGGGCCAGACCAAGATCGGCGGCCGCCCGGTAGTAGACTGCGGCGCGCTTGACGTCGCGGGGCAGGTTGACGCCGTGCTCGTACATCGCGCCCATGGCATAGTTTGCCGACGGGCTCTTGCTGGCAACGCCGGCGTTGGCGAGCGAGATCGCCTCGTCGGCGTGGCTCGAGCCCTGCTCGATGCGCGCGAGGGCCAGCATGCCGGTGTAGTCGGGTTCGCTGGACAGGCCGGTTTTGGCCTTGTCGCAATCGGCGAGCGTCGTGGGGCCCAGCTTGGGCACGCTGGTCGACCAGTCGAGCTTCGCCGAGGTCGACCAGGTGGAGCAACGCGCGGCAGCGTCCTTGACCTCCTGGGGGACCATCATGCCGGTGAGGCGGCTCATGATCGTGGGGTCGCGGAAGACGAAGACGCCGACAGCTAAGATGAGCACCAGTGCCGCAAGGCCGACGAGAGTGCCCGGACCGAACGCCCGGCCGCGCTTGCGGCGGCGCCGGGCGACAACGGGGACGTCGTCATCGCCTTCGTCGTCGTCGGCAACCACCGGCCGTCCTGAAGCAACCAGGGCCCTGACATTGGCCCGTGCTGCCTCGGCCTGAGCGGCTTCCTCCTTTTCGAGCCGGGCGATGCGGATGCGCGCCAGCTCGGCAAAGCGTCCATTGGCGCCGTAGCGCATCAGGTAGGCGCGATACTCCTCGGCGCTCGGCTCACGGCTGCCGGCGATGGCAGACCAGATTTCGGCTTCACCAACGCTCTGGGCGAGCTTGGCCTCGGCTTGCGGAATACTCAGGGCCGGGCCCTGTGCCGCGCCGACACGGTCGCCGACCGACTTCATCAGGCCCTTGAAGCCCGGGTGCTCGCCGTTGCCGTCCCAGTCGGCGAGGGAGGCGACATGCAGCCCGCGAAAGAGCAGCGGCAGATTGTCGATCGGCAGGTCGTCAATGACGGTGGGCAGGGCCTTTTTCTGTTGGCGTGCGGTTTCGGCTTCAGCCTTGACCCAGTCGCTGTCGGCGGATTTTCGAGACCACAGGATGATCACTGCCTTGCAGGCGGTGAGCACGGACGAGATTTCGTCCTCGAAGCGCTCGCCGGCGAGCAGGGCGGCGTCCCACCAGACGTCGTATCCGGCCTCGGTCAGACGGGTCGCCAGACGCGAGGCAACCTCGCGCTCCTCCTTCTTGTAGGAGATGAAGATATCCGGCATGCCCCGACCCCTGAACCGACGGGAGTTTTATGCAAATGAACGGTCGCGTCGAGGGGGCAGTTCAGCGGCGAAGGCGCGGCGAGACGGCGATGCGACCGCGGCGTCTTTGTTTCCGTTTTGTTCCGTGCTAGCTTGAAGCGAACGGAGAGCATCATGGCCCAGCGCGCGGGCAGCGCCGATCTGCCGCTTCACGGTGGCCGGGTTCCCGAATGGCTGGCGGGGCGGATGAGCCGGCTGGGCACGGTGATCGCCCAGGCGATTGTCATGGAATACGGGCGAGACGAATTCCTGAGCCGGCTGGCGAGTCCGTTCTGGTTCCAGTCGTTTGGCGCCGTGATGGGGATGGACTGGCATTCGAGCGGCATCACCACCTCGGTGATCGGCGCGCTGAAGCGCGGGCTGACGCCGCTCGAAAGAGAGCTTGGGCTGCACGTCTGCGGCGGGCGTGGCAGGCACTCGCGCAAGACTCCCGATGAACTGGTCGCCATCGGCGATCGCGTCGGCTTTGACGGACATGCGCTGGCAAAGGCGAGCCGGCTGGTGGCCAAGGTCGACAGCGCGGCGGTGCAGGATGGGTTCGCGCTGTATCTGCACGGCTTCATCGTCGCCGACGACGGCAAATGGGTTGTCGTGCAGCAGGGGATGAAGGACGAAACGTCCACGGCCCGACGCTATCACTGGCAAAGCGAAGGATTGCGCGACTTCGTCGAGGCGCCACATGCGGCGATCGAGGGCGAGGGGCAGGGGACGATCGTCAACCTGACCGACGTGCGGGCGAAGCGGGCGCGCAGTTCGTCACTGGAGCTCTTGGGGACGCTCGGGCCGGACGCGATCGTCCGTGAGGTCGGGCGGATCGAGGGACGCGACGCCGCGCCAGCACCGGATGCGCCGGAGGACGAGCCGATGCTGCCGCACCTGGTGATGCCGGCGCACCATGACGTGCGGCCGAAGGATTTGATCCTCAGGCGGCTGCATGGATCGCTGGCCGCGGCGGCAGACAACGCACCGGCGGATTTTGCCGAATTGCTGCTGACGTCCGGCGTCGGGGCGCGAACGGTGCGGTCGCTGGCTATGGTGGCGGAAGTGATCCACGGCGCGCCGCATCGGTTCTCCGACCCAGCGCGATTCTCGATGAGCAAGGGCGGCAAAGACGGCGCGCCGTTTCCGGTGCCACTCAAGGTCTATGACGAGACGATCCGGGTGCTCAAGCGGGCGGTGGTCAAGGCCCGGCTGGGTGCCGGCGAGGAACTGAGCGCGATCAAGCGGCTCGACGCACAGGCCCGCGCCGTCGAGGCGACCGCCAGTGGCCCGACTTTCCATGACTATGTCGCGGAGGAGTGGCGGCGTAGCAAGGAATATGGCGGGCGCACGGTGATGGACGACGTGCGCGACAAAGGGTTGCCGTTGCCCGAGTGGGCGAGGGCCGGCTTGCCGGCGCGCTAATCGTCGAGTTCTGTGTCGGGCCGGTCGGTGCCCTCGGCAACCTCGCGGTGCCAGTGGCCGGATTTGTCCTCGTATTCGATGCCTTCGGTGGCGCCGGCGTGTCGCTGACGTTCGGCGGCTGCCGCCGCAGCGGCGTGGGCCGCAGCGTGGGTCGGGAAGATCTCGGAGAGGACGTCGCCGACCTTGTAGACCCAGCCTGTGTCGTGCTGCACGACTTCGTAAACCACCTTCGTCATGGGATGCTGCGCTCCAGTTGAATGTTGCCGGCGGCCATTTTGACCGATTGCGGCGCTTGCAGATAGGCCATTGCTGGCTCGCAGGCGCGATATGCTAGACAACGCCGCAGGTCGGCAAGGAGATGCGAGAATGATCATCGTCACCGGCGGCAGCGGCAAACTGGGCAGGGTGGCGGTGCGCCACCTGATGGAACACGGCTATGACGTTGTTTCGATCGACCTCGCGACACCACCGGGCATCTCCAACCCGCCAAAGGCGACCGACCCGGTGTTTGCGCGGGTCGACATCACCGATTTCGGCCAGGTGATGGGGGCGCTGTCGGGGCTCGACGACCGGGTCACCGGGCCGGTGACCGGCATCGTGCACCTCGGCGCCATCG
>JBDTVO010000086.1:0-10598 GCA_040007135.1 Devosia sp.
TTCCACAACTGGACCGGTGACCGCATCACCTGCCGCGACTGGTTCCAGCTCTGCCTCAAGGAAGGGCTGACGGTCTATCGCGACCAGGAGTTCACCTCCGATGAACGCTCGCGCGCGGTCAAGCGCATCGACGACGTGAGGCTGCTGCGGTCGGCGCAGTTCCCCGAGGACGCGAGCCCCCTCGCCCATCCGCCGCGCCCCGATCGCTACAAGGAGATCAACAACTTCTACACGACCACGGTCTACGAAAAGGGCGCCGAAATCGTGCGCATGCTGGCGACGCTTTTGGGCGAAGCCGGGTTCCGCAAGGGCATGGACCTCTACTTCGACCGCCACGACGGCGACGCGACAACCATCGAGGCATTCATCACCTGCTTCGAGGACGCGACCGGCGAAAACCTGCAGCAGTTCCAGACCTGGTACCTCCAGGCGGGAACGCCCGAGGTGACGGTTGCGGACAGCTACGACGCCGCGACCCAGACCTACCGGCTGACCCTCAGCCAGAACACCGCTCCGACGCCGGGCCAGCCGGAGAAGTCGCCGCTGGTCATTCCATCCAAGTTCGGCCTCATCGGCCCCAACGGATCACCGATGGGATGGAGCAGCGCCAGCGGCGACGTGCGCGATGACATGCTGGTGCTGAGCGGCGCGACCGCGACGTTCGAGTTCAAAGGGGTGCCCAACAAGCCGGTGCCGTCGCTGTTCCGCGGCTTCTCCGCGCCGGTCAAGATCGTCAGCCGGGCGACGCAGGAGGACCGGCTCTTCCTCGCGCGCCACGACAGCGACCCCTTCAACCGCTGGCAGGCGCTGCAGGACGTGGCGATGACCCTGATGCTGGCGGCGGTGGGAGGCACGCCGTGGTCGGCGGGTGACCTGTCGGCTCTGGCCGAGGCGCTGATCGAGACGGTGAACGCGAGCGCGCTCGATCCGGCGTTCAAGGCGCTGGTGCTGAGCCTGCCGGGCGAAAGCCTGATCGCCCGCGAGATCGGGCCCAATGTCGACCCTGACACTATTCGCGAGGTTCGTCTCGAGTTGCTGCGACAGTTGGTGGACCTGATGGGCCCGGTACTCGAGGCTGCCTATCGCGACAATGCCAGCACCGCCGCCTATTCGCCCGACACGCAGCAATCGTCACAGCGGGCGCTGAAGAACCAGGCGCTGATCCTGCTGGTCACGGGTGGTACGTCTTCGGGTGCAGCGCTGGCGAAGCGCCAGTACGACGATGCCGAGAACATGACCGACCGGTTCGTGGCGCTGGCGGCGATGGTGAGCGCCTGGACCGTCGATGCCGAGGCGATGCTGGGACATTTCCGCACGATGTTCACCGCCGACCCGCTGGTGTTCGACAAGTGGCTCAGCCTCAGTGCGGGCATGACGCGACCCGATGTGATCGAACGGATCAAGGCGATCGTCGCCGACCCGGCTTTCCCGGGAAACAATCCGAACCGGCTTCGCGCTCTGCTGGGCGGATTTGCCACCGGCAACCCGACGCAGTTCGCGCGAGCCGACGGCGCCGGCTTCCGCTTCGTGGCGGAGACGGTGGCCGATCTCGATGGCCGCAACCCGCAGGTGGCGGCGCGGCTACTGACGGCGTTCCGCGTCTGGCGAAGCTACGAGCCGGTGCGGGCAAATGCGGCCGAAATGGCGCTCAAATCACTGCGTGACCGTGGCAACCTCAGCCGCAACACGAGCGACATTCTGGAGCGGACGCTGAGCGGTTAACGAGATGCTAATGGGAGAAGAATTTTTCTTCGGCCCGTAAGTGACTCTGCCGACTCATGATTTTGCCTGCGTGCGACAGAAGCGCCGGCGCGGACCTCTGGACAGGCGCAACGGTCTGATTCACATTGCAAATCAGGTTGTGGCGTAAACCTGTTTTCATTGCAGCATTGGCGGGGCGTGTATGCGGTCGACGGAGGCATCCGGCGTCGGGGCGAAGAGCTCTTGGCGGCGGCATCGGTGGGAAATTGCGCTTGATCTGGCGCGATCGGTGTCGCCCACGACCTACGCAGTGGCGCTCACGGCCTTGGTTGCGGCAACCCTCTTCGTCATTTTTGAATTCCTGCGTGGGGGCACTGGGGCCGCCGCAACGGCGCTTTCCGGCGCTGGCGATCAAGTCCCCCCACTATTGACGCACGCAGCCGGTGCTTACGGCATTGCCATGGCGGCCATCGTGCTGGCCTTCCGGCGCCACGTGCCGCCACGGCAAGCAGCGCCCGATGCATACATCTCGGCGCTCAGCTCGATCCGCGAGGAGCAGCGCGATCTGGCGCGGCGCTACCACGAGGAAAAGCTAAAGGCAGAAGCGGCGAGCCGGTCCAAGACCGCTTTTCTCGCGCATCTCAGCCACGACATTCGCACGCCGCTCAATGCCATCATCGGTTTTGCCGACATGATGCGGCATGAGACCTATGGTCCCGTCGGGGACGCGCGGTATTCGGCTTATGTGGAGTCGATCCGCACCTCGGGCGAGAGACTGCTCGGGTTCTTTTCGTCCATCCTCGATCTCGCCGAACTCGAGAGCGGGCGGCGGACCCTGAACGAGGGCGATGTGGCCGTCGACGAGCTGTTGCTCGCGGTCAGCCGGCGCTTTTCGGCGGAGGCGCAGCGGGCCCGACTGACGCTGGCGCTTGGAGCGCCGTGCGGGGCGCTGCTGCGCGGCGACCGCTTCTCGCTCGAGCGCATGCTGGGCAATCTGGTGGACAATGCCATCCGCTTCACGCCCTCGGGCGGACGGGTGAAGCTCGCGGCGCATGTCGGCAGCGACGGCGTCGTGCTCGAGATCACCGACAGCGGCATCGGCATCGTGCACGAGCGGCTTGCGGCGCTGTCGCAGCCATTCGTGTTCGGTGACGCGTCGCTGACCAAGGATCGCGAGGGCGCCGGTCTCGGGCTCGCCATTGCACGCACGATTGTCGAACTCAGTGGCGGGCACCTGGTGATCGACAGCCGCCCCGGGCTCGGCACCACCGTTGCCGTGTCGCTGCCGCTGCTGAGCGCCGTGAAGCTGGACGCTGCGGCCTAGAGCGCGGACGCTGTTGCGTACCAGCGCGCCGCAGCAGCTTTCACTTCACCTTCCATTTCGGCCAGGTCCTCGACCAGCCGATCAAAGCTCGGCGCATTGGAGAGCTGGGCGAGGAGGTCGCGGAACGCCGGCGTCCAGGTCTCGTCGCGGAACGGCTCGAGCAGTGCCGCACTCATCGCCTCGATGATCGTCGAATAGATCGCGTGGATCGCGGCGAGGCGGGCACCCTCGGGGACGAGACCGACCTCGCCAAGCCGGGCCAGGACCTCGGCGGTCGGCGCCTGTGGACGCCCGATACGCTGGCGGGCCAGAAGCTGGGCCGACTGGGCGATGAATTCGAGATCGACGAGGCCGCCGTCGACCAGCTTCAGGTCGAGCGCATGCCGTGGCGGCCGCTCCTTCAGCAGCAGCGTGCGCATGGTCGCGACATCGCCGACGACTTTGGCCGGCTGATGCGGCCGTTCCAGCGCCTCGGCTACCGCGGTGTCGATGTCAGCGGCAAAGCCCGGGTCGGCATTGACCACGCGGGCCCGGCTCAGGGCGAGATGCTCCCAAGTCCACGCGCTCTCGGCGTGATAGACGCGGAAGGCCTTGAGGCTGGCGGCCAGCGGCCCGGCCTTGCCCGAGGGCCGCAGGCGCATGTCGGCCTCGTAGAGCACACCCTCCGACGTGGGAGCACTGAGCGCAGCGACGAGACGCTGGGTGAGCCGGGCGAAATACTGGCTCGGCGCGAGCTTCCGCTCGCCATCGGATTCGGTCGCGTCATCGGCGTCGTACATGAGAATGAAATCGAGATCGGACGAGGCGGTCATCTCGCGGCTTGCCATCTTGCCAAAGGCGAGGAGCCCGATGCGGGCGCCGGGAATGGCGCCGTGACGGCGCTCGAGCTCGCGGCGAACGGCGGCCAGCAGCCCGCTGAGCAGGGTTTCGGCGAGCGCGGTGAACTGCTCGCCCGCCTGGCGGCCCGACAGCGTGCCCGAGAGGAGACCGGTGGCGATCAGGAACTGCTGCTCCTGGCCGATGATGCGGGCCCGATCGATGACGTCCTGGTGGTCGCGCGCCTCGCCGAGGAAGGCCGCGGCGCGTGCCGCCACTGCGGCCGGGCGATCGATGGAGCGGAGAAAGGCCGGGTCGATCAGGGCGTCCATCACGTGGGCGCGGTGGATGACGGCCTCGGCCATGCGCGGCGCCGCGGCCAGCAATTGCACCAGCAGGGTGCGCAACTGCTCCTGCGAGCGAAGCAGCGCGAAGAGCTGCAGCCCGACCGGCAGGCGCCCGAGGAAGTTGTCGAAGCGCTGCAGCGCGAGGTCGGCGTTGCCGGTCGCGGCGATGGTGGTCAGCAGCGCCGGCAGCAACTCGGTGAGATGGGCGCGGGCGGCTGCGGCACGCGTGGCACGATAACCGCCATAGTGCCATTTGCGGATAGTGGCGGATGCCGCTGCTGGATCGCCGAAGCCCATCCGGCTCAACGTCTCGAGGGTCCCGGGGTCGTCGTCGCTGCCCGTAAAGACGAGATCGCCACCTGAGACGCCAAGCGTCTGGCCTTCGACGAACAGCTCGCCATAATAGCGCTCGACCAGCGCCAAGGTCTGGCGATAGCGGTCGCGGAAGGCATCGGGCGTTTCGTCCAGCAGCCGCGCGATGGTGTCGATGCCCTCCTCGGTTTCGGGAAGGCTGTGGGTCTGCTCGTCGCGCAGCATCTGCAGGCGGTTTTCGACGGCCCGCAGAAACCAGTAGCCCTCGGTCAGCTCGTGCGCCGCGGCGTCGGCAATCCAGCCCGTGGTCGCAAGGACCGCCAGCGCCTCGGAGGTGGGCCGAACGCGCAGCGAGCGATCGCGGCCGCCGGCGATCAGCTGCTGGGTCTGGGCGAAGAACTCGATCTCGCGAATGCCGCCGCGGCCGAGCTTGACGTTGTGCCCCTCGACACGGGCGGCGCCGACGTTGCGGGCGATATTGATCTGCCGCTTCATCGCCTGGATGTCGGCGATGGTCGCGAAATCGAGATGCTTGCGCCAGATGTAGGGGGCGAGCTCATCGAGGAAGGCGTTGCCGACGCGGCGGTCGCCCGCACACGGCCGCGCCTTGATCCAGGCTGCACGCTCCCAGTTCTGACCGCGGCTTTCGTAGTAGGCGAGTGCGGCGTCGGTCGAGAGCGCCATCGGCGTCGAGCCGGGATCGGGCCTCAAACGCAGGTCGGTGCGAAACACGTAGTCAGCGCCGACGCGGTCCTGCAGCAGCGCGGCAAGCCACTGGACGATGCGAGAAAATACCCTCGTGGCCTCGTCCGGGTCGACAGCGGCGTCCGCGGCGCGATCGAAGAAGGCGACGATATCGATGTCGGAGGAGTAGTTCAGCTCGCGCCCGCCGAGCTTGCCGAGGGCGAAGATGGCGAGGCCGGAATTGACCGGGGTGGTGGAGGGGACGAGGTCACCCTTGTCGACCGCCTTGCGGATGAGGACGGCGAGGCCCGCTTCCAGCGCGGCGTCCGCGAGGTCAGAGAGGGCGGTGCAGGCCTCAGCGGTCGTCCAGCGGCCGTCGACCTCGGCTGCCGCCGCCAGCAGCGCGACCTGTTGCTTGAACAGGCGCAGGTCGGCGCCGAGTTCGGCCTCGGAGACGCTGGCCTCACCCCGATCGCGGATTTGCGCCAGTATCGCCGCCAGCGGGGTGTTGGGATCGCCTCGGCCAACGGCGTCGTACCACTCGCGGTGCCGGGAATAGAGGTCGTGCAGATAGGGCGAGGCGCCGAGCAAGGTGTCGAGGGAGACGGCCATGCCGAATGGCATAGCGGCCCGGCCGGCGGGCGACAAGGAAAGGGCGCTTGTGGTTAGGGACACAGCGATTTGACGGCTGGCATTCTTGGCGCGCGGCGCTATGTTCGCGCCGACTTGGTGTTGCGGGCTACAACATGCGCCTCAGATTGATTGTTTCGCTTTTGGCCACCGTGGCGTTCGCCGGTGCGGCCAGTGCCGCCAGCCTGTCCGGCATGGGGGCCAACCTTTACGGCAACTATTTCCACTTCGGGAAGCCGAACCTCAGCAAGCCGATGGTCCGGTCGATGACTGTGGGGTCCGTCAGGATCGACCTGCAGCACACCAAGCTGTCGCAGATCAAGGCGGCGTTCGGCGGCACCATCATGTCGCAAGGATCGGAGGAAAGCCTGGCGCGGTGGCTTTGCTACCACGACGAAGGCAAGGCCGGGGCGACCGACACCTGGTTCATCACCAACACCCTGGGCGGCGGCGAGTTCGTGATGATCGTCGCCGTGCAGGCGAGCACTGCCGGCCGGGTTCCGGCCGACTGCGGTGCGGCGCCGGCGAAGTTCAGCCCGCCGAACATGGGCATCCCCGGCGTCGGGGCATCGCTGGCGGACCTCAAGGGCGCCTTCGGGGCGGCCAGCGGCAGCACCATCACCTATCGCGCCGACGAGCCGGGAGCGGATGCGCTGGGCACCGCCAACAACGCGCAATACATCGCCTATATGCTTTCGGGCGGCCGGGTGGTCGGTTACGGCGCCGGCGAAACCTCGGTGCCTGTCGCCAACAAGTCCTAGGCGGCCGCCGGCAGGTCGAGCACGGCGCGTACGCCGGGTCCGTTGTCCTCGATGCGGAAGCTGCCCTTGTGCAGTTGCGCCACGGCGTTCACCAGCGACAGGCCGAGGCCCGAACCGGACTCGGTGCGGCTCTTTTCAAGACGGACGAAGCGCTCGACGACCCGCTTGCGGTCTTCGGCCGGAATACCGGGGCCGTTATCGCTGACGGCGAGCAGCACCCTGCCCTTTTCCACCTGCGCCGACACGGTGACCCGGCCCGCCTGGCCCTCGACCGGCTCGTAATATTTCAGTGCGTTCTCGACGAGATTGACCAGCGCCTGGCCGATGAGTTCGCGATTGGCCCGCAGGTGGACGCCGTCGGCGATGGCGGTGTCGAGAGTAATCCCCTGCTCTTCGGCGGCTGGCTCGTAGAGTTCGGCCACATCGCGGGCAACGGTGCTGACGTCGACATCGGCGAAGGCGCCCGAGGGCGCCCCGGCTTCGGCGCGGGCGATCATCAGCAGCGCGTTGAAGGTGCGGATCAGCTTGTCGCTTTCGCTGAGGGTGGTCTCGAGCGCCTGCCGCTGCTGCTCGGGGCCGCTGCTGTCGCGCAGTGCCGCCTCGGCCTGGGTGCGCAACCGGGTCAGCGGCGTCTTCAGGTCGTGCGCGACATTGTCGGTGACCTCCTTCAGCCCCTGCATCAGCCCTTCGATCCGATCGAGCATGGCGTTTAGGCTGGTGGCGAGGACGTCGAATTCGTCGTTGCGGCGGGTGACCGGGATGCGCTCACTGAGGTTGCCCGACATGATCTTGGCGGAGGTGGCGTTGATGGCGTCGATGCGGCGGAGCACGCGCCAGGCGGTAAGGACTCCAGCGAGGGTGGCGAAGGCAAGGATGCCGGCAACGGCGAGGAGGAAGGCCTGGAGCACGATCGCAGTCAGGCCGCGCCGCTCGACGACGTCACGGCCGACGATGAGCCGGAGCCCGCTGTCGAGCACCACCGAGCGCACGACGGCAAAGCCCTCGGTGTCGGTGTCGCCCTCGACCAGGCTGCCGCGGTCGTAGTCGAAGGAGAAGACGCCCTGCCCCTGCAGCACACTGACCGGGAAGTTAGAGACGTTGCCCGCGACCTGCAGGCCGGAATTGTCGCCGAGATAGTAGATGCCCGGTCCCGGCTGGGCGGCGAGGCGGGTGACGGCAACAACGATGCCGCGGATGCCGGCGCGCTGGTCGATGCGCTGCAGCAACTGCACCTCGCGGTCGATGGCGGCGGTCTGCTGCTGCTGAATCTGGATGGAAGACTGATAGGCGACGTAGCCGAGCAGCAGGATCGAGAAGATGACGAAGAGTACGATGAACAGCGCCGTGAGGCGGACGGTGGTTGTCCGCCAGAGCTGGGCGAACCTATTCACGGATCATGTATCCGGCGCCGCGGATGGTGTGGAGCAGCGGATTGGCGTGACCCTTATCGATCTTGCCGCGCAGCCGCGACATGTGCACGTCGATGACATTGGTCTGCGGGTCGAAATGATAGTCCCAGACATTCTCCAGCAGCATGGTGCGGGTCACCACCTTGCCGGCGTTCTTCATCAGGTATTCGAGCAGCCGGAACTCGCGCGGCTGCAGCACGATCGGATCGCCGGAGCGATCGACCTTGCGTGACAGCCGATCGAGGCTCAGGTCGCCGACGGCATAGCTGGTGGCCGCTTCCGAGGGACTGGAGCGGCGGGCGAGGACTTCGACGCGAGCCAACAGCTCGGTGAAGGCATAGGGCTTGGTGAGATAGTCGTCGCCGCCGGCGCGCAGCCCGGTGACGCGATCATCGACTTCGCCCAGCGCCGAAAGAATGAGAACGGGAGTCTTGTTGGCCTCGGCACGCAGCGACTCGACGATGGCAAGGCCATCGCGGCGCGGCAGCATGCGATCGACGATGAGGACGTCGTAGTCCATGCTCGAGGCCATGGCGTAGCCGGTCTCGCCGTCGCTGGCATGGTGGGTGACGTGACCCGCCTCGTCGAGCGCCTGGATCAGGTAGCTCGCGGCCTCGCGGTCGTCTTCAATCAGTAGGATCTTCATGGCTTGAACCTAGTGAACGCCGATCCCGACTGCAATCAAGCCGCGGCCCCGAAGACGATGCTTCGGGGCCGCGTCACAGGTTGGAACGATCAGCCCTTGCTGGCGCTGAGCGGCAGGCCGATGAAGCGGACGTTGTTGTCGCGCTCGGCCTTGACGAGGGCGGTGCCACGGCCCGAGGCCTTGACGGACGCCAGGGCGTCCTCGACGTCCTTGCCGGTCGTCACCTTCTTGTTGTCCACCTCGAGGATGGTGTCACCGACGGCGAAGCCCTTGTCGGCAGCCACCGAGTTCGGATCGACGTCCTGCACCAGAACACCCTCGCCGCCCGAGTTGGGAACCAGCGTCAGGCCGACGTCGGTCTGGACGGCGGCGTTATCGGGCTGGTCAGGCTGCGCCGGCTTGCCGTTCTTGTCGTCCGGGGTCGTCGTCTCCTTCAGGGTGCCGAGGGTCGCGGAGACCTTGGTCTCCTTGCCGTCGCGCCAGACGGTCAGCTCGACCACCGTGTTCGGGGCCTTGCTGGCGATCGCCCGCGAGAGGCCCAGGGCGTTGTCGACCGACTGGCCGTCAACCGCGGTGATGATATCACCAGACTTGAGGCCGGCCTTGCCGCCGGGCGAGTCGTCCGAGAGCTGGCTGACAACGGCGCCCTTGGCATCCTTGAGGCCGACGCTGTCGGCGATGTCACGGGTGACATCCTGGATCGAGACGCCGAGGAAGCCGCGGGTCACCGAGCCGTTCTGGATGAGCGAGGTGGTGATCTGCTTGACGGTCTGGGCCGGGATGGCGAAGGCGATGCCGACATTGCCGCCGTTGGGTGAGAAGATCTCGGTGTTGACGCCGACAACTTCGCCCTTGAGGTTGAATGCCGGGCCACCCGAGTTGCCCATGTTCACGGCCGCGTCGATCTGCAGGAAATCGCCGTAAGCCGAGCCGGCGACATCACGGCCGCGGGCCGAAACGATGCCCGCGGTGACGGTGCCGCCGAGACCGAAGGGATTGCCAACCGCAATCACCCAGTCGCCGACGCGAACGTCGTCGGAGGCAAACGGCACGAACTGCAGGTTGGTGCCATCGACCTTGAGCACGGCCAGGTCGGAACGCTCGTCGGTACCGATGACCTTGGCGTCCTTCTGGTCGCCGTTGTCGAAGGTTACGGTGACCTTGGTGGCATTCTCGACGACGTGATTGTTGGTGACGATATAGCCATCAGCCGAAATCACGAAGCCGGAGCCCGCGGCCACATAGCGGCGACCCTGCGGCGGCTGCTGCGGCTTCGGACCATTGCGGTCGCCATTGCCGAACTGCTGGAAGAACTTCTTCAGCGGATTGTCGTCGGGCAGGTCGGGCAGCTGCGGATTGAAGTCGCCGCCATCGTTCTGGAAAGTGGCACCCTTCTCGCGGCCCTCGACGACGATCGAGACGACGGCGGGCTTTACCGCATCGACGAGATCGGCAAAGCCGGTCTGGCCGACGGCGCTGGGGACGGTGATCTGGGCAGCCGGCGTTACCTGGGCGGCCACCATAGGGCTCGACGCAGCCAGGAACGCAGTACCGCCGCCAAGTCCGACAAGGATCGCGAGGGCGGAAGCCCCGATCCATTTGCGGGTGCGGCTCAGGAAACTCGAGCGCATTGATTGTTCTCCTTCAAACGGCTCTCAACAGAGTGAGACCGGTTATCCGGGTGCGGCCCTTTCCGCGATGTTGCGCCGACATTACTGTTTGGTAAGGGCGGGAAGCCGCCAGGCCGCTCAGGCCGAGGGCGGCTCGCCGAGATCGTCGAGCACCCGCTGTTCGTCCGCGGTCAGCGGACCAGCCGCCGGGAGCCGGCGGCGTCGCCCGGCGACGAACAGCACCACGCCGCCGACGATGATGATGGCCGGCGCCGCGCCCCACAGCAGCAGCGTGTGCCAAGCGAGCACCGGCTGCAGCAGCACGAACTCGCCGTAGCGGTCGACGAGATATTGCCGC
>JBDTVO010000087.1:0-10470 GCA_040007135.1 Devosia sp.
TGGCGCGCGAAAGATTGGCGCGCCAGCCGTAGCCGGCGATCGAGGCGACGTTGACCACCGCGCCGCCCGTGCGGATGCGCGGGGCGGCAGCTTCGCTCAACGCCCTGAGGCCGTAGAAGTTGACCGCGACCGTCGGCGCCGCGCCGGGCGCGCCGGACAGTCCCGCGACGTTGCAGAGGGCGTCGATCCGCTCCGGCAGTTGCGCGGCGATGGCGGCTACGCCCGCCGCGCTCGACAGGTCGCCCTTGATGAAGCCGGCCACAGCCGGACCGCCGGGATTGCGGTCGACGCCGATGACGTCGGCCCCCATTTGCGCGCACATCTCGGCGGTGCGGGCGCCGATACCCGAAGCCACGCCGGTCACGACGATGATCTTGCCCAGCAGCATCATGGCGCGCCTCCCGGCAGCTTGATTTGCAGCCGATAGCCCACCGGCAGCAGCCGCAGTCCGGTGCGCCGCTCGATCTCGCCCCAGATGCCGCGCGGCAGCGCCAGCGAGAACACCAGCGCCGTCGCGCCGAGACCGACGAGGTACCAGACACCGGCGGCGCCGAACCACGTCTCGATGGCAAAGAAGATCAGTGCGCCGATGATGGCGCCCTCGAACGTCCCGATGCCGCCCACCAGCACCATGAAGATCATGTAGGCCGTCCACTGCACCGAAAAGAACGCCTTCGGCTGGAACGTCAATGCGGTTGCGAGCCAAAGCGCGCCCGCGAGCGCCACGCCGAACGCCGCCAGAACGAAGATCAGCCGCTTGGTCGAGGTGACGCGCACGCCGACCGAGGCGGCGGCCTCCTCGTTGTCGCGGATCGCCTGGATCGCCGCCCCGACGCGGCTGCGAAGGAGAACGAAGAGACCGCCCAGCAGCGCCAGGAGCGACACCAGCGCCAGCCAGTAGATGAGATTGCGGCGCAGCGGCGCATCGAAGGCGTTGAGCGCGATCAGCGATGTGCCGGTCTCGCCGCGGACCAGCGGATCGAGATTGACCAGGAGGTGCGCAAGCTCGGCCACCACCCACATGCCGATGGCGAACTCGCCGCCGCGCAGCCGCAGCATTGGAAAGCTCAGCGGCACCGCAATCGCCGCGACGATGAATGCCGCCAGCACCATCGCGACGAACGGGTTCACGCCCCAGTCGGCAAGCTTGATGGTGAAGTAAGCGCCGAGCCCGAGGAACAACTGCTGCCCGACGCTGACGAGACCGGCGTAGCCGGCCAGCGCGTTCCACATCACCGCGAGGATGACGTAGACGAAGAGGATCGAGAGCCGGTCCATGGCGCCCGGCCCGAGCCAGAGCGGCGCAATCGCCGCGACCAGCGCCACGAGGCCGACGACGCCGATCGCGCCGCGCGACGCGGGCGTCCAGCGTTCGACCTTGAACGCAGTCTGCGCGTTCATGCGCGCCTCCCGAGGAAACCGTTAACCCCGCCCGCCAGCCAGATGCGGGCGAACAGCACCACGAGGAACACCCCATGTCCGGCGATGAGGAAGCCGAGCGGCGAGATCGTCGCGCCGATCGACTGCGCCAGTGCCAGCACGATGCCGCCAAGCAGCGTGCCCCACACCGAGCCAGCGCCGCCAATCACCGCCGCCTCGAAGGCAAACAGCAATTGCGCCGAGCCCGAATAGGCATCGAAGGTGCCGCGCATGCCGAGCGCCGCGCCTGCGAGCCCGACAGTGACCAGCGCAATGGCGGAGGCAATGGCGTTGGCCCTGCGGGCGTTGATGCCCACAAGCTCGGCTGTATCGGCATCCTCGGCGGTGGCGCGGATCGCCCGCCCGTACGACGTGAAGCTCAGGAACAGTTGCAGCCCACCGAGTAAGAGGACCGCCAGCACGAACGTCCCGATGGCGAGTTCACCGACAAAGATCCGGCCCGGTAATTCAACCGAATCATAGCTCAGCGAGCCAATGAAATTGCCGAGCGAGCGGGTATTGGCGCCGAACATTTCGAACAGCGCGTTGTCGATGACGATAGCGAGGCCGAAGGTCGCAAGGATCGGCACCAGCGGCCCGGCCCGCATGGCGCGATCGAGCACCAGGCGTTGCAGCAGGAGGCCGAGCACCGCCATCGCCGGCAGGACGATCAACAGCCCAAGGAACGGCGAGATGCCGAAATATTGCGCCAGCGCGAAGAGTCCGTACGCGGCCAGTACGGCAAGGCTTCCATGCGCGAGGTTGATGATGCGCATCACCGAGAACATGAAGCTGAGGCCGGCCGCGATCAGCGCGTAATAGCCACCGAGCAGAACGCCCTGAACGAGGGTGTTGATCATGCCGGCACCGCTTCGCGGTTGAGCCCGAAATACGCCTCGGTCACCTTCTCGCGCGGCAGCGCGGCGGTGGCGCCCTCGAGCGCCACGCGCCCCTCGAGGAGGCAGATGACACGGCTGGCGACGCGCATGGCGCGGCCGAGATCCTGCTCGACAAGGATGATGGTCGTGCCCGACTGCATCAACTCGCCAAGCGACTCGTACAGCCGGTCAACGGCGATCGGCGACAGGCCGAGCGACACCTCGTCGAGCAGCAGCAGCGCCGGATTGCTCATCAGCGCCCGGCCAATGGCGGTCGCCTGCTGCTCGCCGCCCGACAGCGTGCCGGCTTTCGCCTGTCGGCGGGCTGCAAGGTTGGGGAAAGTCTGAAACACCCGCTCGCTGTTCCACGGCCCCGACCGGCCCGCCATTCTGCCGAGCAGCAAATTCTCCTCGACGCTCATCGATGCGAACAGCCGCCTGCCTTCGGGGACGAGGGCGATGCCCATGCCGACACGGCGATGTGCCGGCGCGCCGGTGATGTCTTGCCAGTCGAACAGGATGCGCCCCGAACTCGGCCGATGCGCCCCGGCAATGGCGCGCAGCAGCGTCGTCTTGCCGGCGCCGTTGGCACCGACCAGCGCCACCACCTCGCCGCGCGCCACCTCGAGCGAGACCTCGCGCACGGCGTGCAGCAGCCCGTGATGCAGGTCGAGTTTTTCGACCGCCAGAGCGCTCATGCCGCCGCGACCCCCAGATAGGCGGCGACCACGCCGGCGTCCGCCAGCACAGTCTTGGGATCGCCGTCGGCGATGATCCGGCCCGCGTCCATGCAGATCAGCCGCTCCGCCACCTGCAGCAGCACGTGAACGATGTGCTCGATCCAAACGATCGAGATGCCGCGCTGGCGCAGCACCCGGATCGTCGCCACCAGCTCGCTCGCCTCTGCATCGGTCAGCCCGCCGCCGATTTCGTCGAGCAGCAGCAGCGCCGGCCGTGTCGCCAGCGCCCGCGCCAGCTCCAGCCGCTTGCGATCGAGCAGGCCGAGCGTTTCGGCCGGGCGATTGACCAGTTTCAGCATGCCGCAGAGCATCAGCGCATCGACCGCGAGGTCGTAAGCATCGCTGCGCGACACCGCGCCAGCCTGGCTCGCGGCGACATAAGCGTTCTCGAATACCGTCATGCCCGAGAACGGACGCGGGATCTGGTGGGTGCGGGCGAGCCCTTGCCGGCAGCGTGCCGGCGCCCCGAGCATGGTGACGTCAGCGCCCTTGAACTGGATGCTGCCGGCATTGGGCGCCTGCGCCCCCGAGAGGACCGAGAGCAGGGTCGTCTTGCCGGCGCCGTTGGGGCCGACAATTCCGAGCGCCTCGCCCGCGCCTAGGCTGAGGCCGATGCCGTCGAGCACCACAAGCGCGCCGAAGTGCTTGTGGAGCCCGTTGGCAACGAGGAGCGGCGCGGCGGCCTGCATAGATCGGTCCAGTCCCGGTTCACGAGCTTAGCTGTTGTAGGGCAGCAGCTTAGCCGCAATCGGAACGCTTGGATCGGGCGAGTTGTCGACGATCACCAGATCGAACGGGTATTTGCTTCCCGCCTTTGACTTGACCCACTGCGCCCCGATGATCGGGGTTTCCGACACGTTGGCCACCGGACCGGACGTGAAGTCGACCTTGCCGACGATGGTCGTGGTCTTGAGGGTGGACAGCGCCTTGGCGACGGCCGCCTTGTCGTTGGGGTTGGTGGATGCCGCGAGCGCGGCAAAGCCGGTGTCGAGCAGCGACAGCGAAGCTCCCAGCTGCTGCTGGCGCTGCTTGTTGGCGGTCGCCTCGTAGCCTTCCGCAAGCGCCATCGAGCTGATGCCGGTGAGCGACGAGCTGTAGGGGAACGTCCAGTGCCAGTAGGCGGCGGTCGCCAGCTTGTCGCCAAGATCGCCAACCGCTTCGATATCGCCCGGGAACAGGCCCGTCTTGGCGATCTGCGCGATCTTGATCTGCTTGGTCAGGCCCTGCTGCGCCGCCTGCTTCCAGAACGCCGCGAAATCGGGCGGGATCGGGAAGGTGTTGATCAGCTCGACGCCCTCATCCTTGAACTTCTGGATCTGCGCCGAATAGTCGGTCGTGCCGTCCTCGTAGGCGCCCGGATCGATGATGGTGTAGCCGCCCTTTTGCAGCAGCGGGGCCAGCGCGCCGCGGATGGCGTTGCCGTCGGCGTCGTTGGGGTACATCACGCCGATCTTCTTGTTGGTCTCGATCTGCGGCCACATCGCCAGATAGGTCGTGGCGAAGGTGCCCGTGCCGAAGCTGAAGCAGTAGGTCCATTTGAACGGCGAGGGTGCGCCCGGCTTCGCGCCGCGACCGAAATAGAACGCTTCCCACGGAACGATCGTGGCCACGCACGGCACACCCGCCGCTTCGCACGCATCGGAGACGGGGTTCACCACCTCGGGGGTCGAGGTGGTCAGCATCAGGTCGATGCCCTGGTTGTTGATGAGGTCCTTGGCGAGCTGGCCGGCGCGCGCCGGATCGGACTGCGTGTCCTGATCGATGATGGTGACGGCATAGGTCTTGTCGCCGACCTTGAAACCATTGGCCACTGCCTTGCGGGCGAGATCGAGGATGTAGCCGTCGCCTTCGCCGAAGCCGCCGAGCGGACCGGTGCGCGGGCTGATGAAGCCGACCTTGAGCGTGTCGGCGGCCTGGGCGGAATTGGTGCCGAGGCCGAGCGCCAGTGCCCCCGTTACCGCCGCAGACGAAGCAAGAAAGCCGCGGCGCGATAGTCCCTTGGTCTCTTCGGTCATGTCTGTCCTCCCTTGGCGGTCGTCGCCGCCGTGTCTCCAAAGCAAGCATCTAGTGCTGGTTTGGTTTGGTAAAATGAGAAGTTTTGCGATACTCATAACCAAGAGGTTATGTGATGCCCGATATTCCGGTTAAATTCCGCCATTTGCGGACGCTTGTCGAAGTCGCGCGCCAGCAGAGCGTCGGCCGCGCCGCCGAGGTGCTGCATGTGAGCCAGCCCGCCGTCACCAAGACCCTGCGCGAACTCGAGGCGGCGATCGGCGCGACGCTGGTCGAGCGCGAGGGACGCGGCATCAGGATCACCCGCTTCGGCGAGGTGTTCCTGCAGCACGCGGGCGCCAGCCTTGCGGCGATCCAGCGCGGCATCGACAGCGTCGCGCGCGAGCAATCCAATTCCGGCCCGCCACTACGGGTCGGGGCGCTGCCCACGGTGTCGGCCCGCGTCATGCCCGACGCCATCAAGCGCTTCCTCGCACTCGAAACCGGCAATCCGGTAAAGATCTTCACCGGCGAGAACGTCGTTCTCCTCGAGCAGCTTCGGCTCGGACAGCTCGACCTTGTTATCGGCCGGCTCGCGGCACCCGAACTGATGACCGGCCTCAACTTCGCGCACCTCTATGCCGAGCCTGTAGTATTCGCGGTGCGCAAGGGACACCCCCTGCTCGCCAGCAAGCATGTCGATTTTCTGCGCATCCGCGATTTCACCGTGCTGATGCCGACGCACGGCTCGGTGATCCGCCCCTATGTCGAGCGCTTCCTCATCGCCCACGGCATCGGCGACTTCCCTTCCGAGATCGAGACCGTGTCGGATTCCTTCGGGCGCGCCATGATCCACCAGTCCGATGCGATCTGGGTCATCTCCGAGGGTGTCGTCGCACCCGACATCGAGGCGGGCACCATCTGCGCGCTGTCCATCGATACCTCAGAGACGCGCGGCGCAGTGGGGCTCACCACCCGCGCCGATGTTCCCGATATTCCGGGAGTAGCGCTGCTGGCCAACTGCCTGGCCGAGACGGTCAAGACGCTCGGCCTCTAGTCGGGTCAGCATCAGTCGCGCTTGTAGGTCCCGAGACCCGGCCGGTAGCTCTTGTCGTCGAGGAATTGCTTCAGCCCCTCGTCCTTGCCGCGCGACGTATCCAGCAGCAGCATCTGTTCGAGTTTTGCGTAGATATAGTCGTCCGACATGTCCCAGGGCAGGTTGCGGACGCGCTTGAAGGTGTCCTTGGCGGCCTTCAGCGTCACCGGGTTTTTCTGCAGCAGGACGTCGGCGATGGCGCGCACGCGCGCCTCGAGCCCGGCGCGCGGCACCGCCTCGTTGACGAGCCCCATCTCCGCCGCCTTGCGGCCGCCAAAGGTTTCGCCGGTCATGATGAAGTAGAGCGCATCGCGGTGTCGCATCACCTCGGCCACGGCGCGCGTGACATTGCCGCCCGGCAGGATGCCCCAGTTGATCTCGCTGAGGCCGAACTGCGCCTCCTCGGCGGCGATCGCCAGGTCGCAGGCGACGAGCGGCGTGAAGGCCCCGCCGAAACACCAGCCGTTGACCATGGCGATCGTGGGCTTTTCGAAATACATCAGCCGCTGCCACCAGCCGCCTGACTGCCGCCGCGCCTTGAGCGTCGCAATGCGAGGCTTCTTGTCGTTGTCGTGGAAATATTCCTTGAGGTCCATGCCGGCCGACCAGGCCTCGCCGGCGCCGGTGAGCACCACCACCCCGACATCGTCGCGGGCCTCGAGGTCGTCAAGCACCTCGAGCATGCGCACATTGAGCGCCGGGTTCATGGCGTTGCGCTTTTCGGGGCGATTGAAGGTGACGGTTGCCACGCGGTCGGCGACGGCAACGAGGACGGTTTCGGCACTCATCGGAACTCTCCGCGGTTGAGGCGCTCGCGCAGCGCCGGCTTGAGGATCTTGCCCGCGGCACTGCGCGGGACGGCATCGATCGAAATGAACGTCACCGGCACCTTGTACTTGGCGAGCCGGCTGACGGCGTGCGCACGCAGCTCCTCGGTATCGACGGGGGCATCGCGCGGGACGATGAAGGCGACGCCGCTCTCACCCCAGCGCGCATCGGGCACCCCCAGCACGGCCGCGTCGGCGATCGCCGGGTGCGCCACGAGCGCGGCCTCGACCTCGGCCGGATAGACGTTCTCGCCGCCCGAGACGTACATGTCCTTGAGCCGGTCGACGATACGGTAGAAGCCGCTTGGCTCCCGCCGCGCTACGTCGCCGGTGCGGTACCAGCCATCGGCAAAGGCCAGCGCCGTCTCCTCCGGCCGCCGCCAGTAGCCGGGAGTGACCGACGGCCCCCGCAGCCAGATCTCGCCGACCTCGCCATCGGCAACATCGCGCCCGTCGTCAACCAGCCGCACCGCAATGTGCGGAGCGGGCAGGCCGACGGCACCGGCGCTCCGCCACACCGCGTCGCGATCGATCGGCACATGGATGGCCGTGCCCGCCTCGCTCATGCCGTAGCCGTTGACCAGCGGCACGCCGAACGACCCGAAGCGCTCGATGAGCGATGGCGCCAGCGGCGCGCCGCCCATGAACATTGCGTGGAGCCGACCCAGCGCCTCCGGCGCAAAGCCTGCATCGCGCAGCAGCGCCTCGGCCAGCACCGGCACTGCGAAATAGTGTGTCACGCCGAGCGCGGGATCGGCCAGCGCGGCAAGCGTGCGGCCAGCCGCGAAGCGATCGGTGACGACCAGCGTGCCACCGCTCATCAGCGTCGAGCGTGCCACCGCGATCAGCCCGATCGTGTGAAACATGGGCAGGTCCGAGAGCGTCACTGAAGCCGGCGCGAGTTCGGCGACGGCGATGAAGTTGAGCGCCGCGGCGAAGGCGTTCATCGCGGTGACGACGACGCCCTTGGGCGTGCCGGTGGTGCCCGATGTATAGAGCAGGATGATCGGCCGGTCGGCTTCGAGGCGGCGCGCAGCGGCCGCCGGTGCCTGTGCGATCGCGTCGAGTCCCGCACGGATCGCCGTGCCTGCAGGCAACAGCGACAAGAACTCATCCTGCGCCACAATCAGCCGCGGCGAGCAGTCGGTGATCAGCGCCTCGAGTTCCGGCGCCGCCAGCCGCCAGTTGAGCGGCACGAAGATCGCGCCGCAGCGCTCGGCACCGAGCGCCAGGGCGAGCAGTTCAACGCCGTTGCGGCCCAGATAGGCGACGCGCTCGCCAGCGGCGCTGCCGCCAAGCATCGCCGTGATCCATCCCGCGGCGCGACCAGCCAGTGACGCCAGCTCGGCATAGCTGTGCCGCGCTCCGGTCGCGAGGTCGACGATCGCGACCTTGCCGGGATGCGCGGCGGCAGACGCCAGTGGATCGGTGGTGAAATCCGGTGCGGGCAACCGCTCCTCCGCGATTGTCGTGCCCAATATTGTATGTAACACATACAAAATGACGGAGGCGAACACAAGTGACAGGAGCCGGGGCCTAGCTCTGGGCCGCCTCGATCAACTGCTCGGCTTTCACCTGCGGATGGCCAGCGCCGCCGTGGCCCGCGATTTTGCCGCTGTCATGGAGGGGCTCGACCTGACGCAGAAGCAGTGCGCCGTGCTCGAGCTGATCGATGCCAACGAGGGCGTTTCGCAGATCGACCTCGCCGCGTCCCTCGGCACCGACCGGGCGACGATGATGGCCGTCGTCGACCGGCTGAGTGCGCGCCGGCTCCTCTCCCGGCGCCGCTCGACGGTGGATCGCCGCCGTCAGGTCTTGGCGCTGAGCCTCGCCGGGCGGCGCCTGCTGAGCGATGCCCGCCTGCGAATTGCGCGGCATGAGAGCGCATACCGCGCGACCTTTGGCGAGGCACGGATCGAACGGCTGATCGCCCTGCTCAGGGACTTTTGAGGTAACGATCGGCGCGAGACGCCAGGAACAAGCTGACGAACCCGCAACCGGAGGCCGTTGATCTCTCGAAAGGATGGTGGGTGCGACAGGGATTGAACCTGTGACCCCCGCCGTGTGAAGGCGATGCTCTCCCGCTGAGCTACGCACCCATCCTGTCGTGACGCCAAAAGGCGTTATCATTCAAGGAGATGGTGGGTGTAACAGGGATTGAACCTGTGACCCCTACCATGTCAAGGTAGTGCTCTCCCGCTGAGCTATACACCCATCTCCGGAACGGCTGGCCGGGACCAGCCGCGCGCGTAGACCATGAAAGCCGCCGGAGGGTCAAGCGTCAAGCGCCAGAGACGCCGGGGACTCAGGCCGCCAGCAGGCGCTCGACCTCGTTCACCAGATCCTTGAGGTGGAACGGCTTCGACAGCACTGAGGCATCCTTCGGAGCCTCGCTGTCGGGGTTGAGCGCGACGGCGGCAAAGCCGGTGATGAACATCACCTTGAGGTCGGGGTCGAGCTCGGTGGCGCGGCGCGCCAGCTCGATCCCATCCATCTCCGGCATGACGATATCGGAGAGCAGCAGCGAGAACGGTTCCTCGCGCAACCGCTCGTAGGCCGATTTGCCGTTGTCGAAGCTGACCACGTCGTAGCCGGCGGCCTTCAGCGCCCGCGTCAGGAACTGGCGCATGTCGTTGTCGTCTTCCGCCAGGAGAATTCGCTTCATCGCCGCCTCACACCCGCACCGGACTCGCCCGCGGCGTCCCCCGCAGCGACATGTTTAGTCGAGTTTTGTTGATTGGCAATGACCGCCCGCTTCCCGCTGCGCCTGCTGGACAAAACCGGGCCCCATAGGCAGGATGACGCAAGCATCCGTTTTCCGGGGACTTTCCTTGCGGTCCGACTATTGGGACAGGCCGGCCTTCGAGACCATCCGGCCGCGCCGGCTCACTGCGCCCCTGGTGTTCAACTCGGCCCATTCCGGGCGCGATTATCCCGAGCGCTTCCTCAAGATGACGCGGCTCGACGAGCATGAAATCCGCCAGTCGGAGGACGCCTTCGTCGATGAACTCTTCGCCCGCGCCCCGCATCTGGGGACGCCGCTGCTCAGCGCGCACTTTCCGCGCGCCTATCTCGACGTCAACCGTGAGCCGTGGGAACTCGACCCGCAAATGTTCGACGAGCCGCTGTCGGACCGCTTCAACACCAGCTCGCCGCGCGTCGCCGCCGCGCTCGCGACGCTGGCGCGCGTCGTCGCCGAGAACAAACCGATCTACCGCGAGCGGCTGACCCTCGAGGACGCCCGCATGCGCATCGAGGGCATCTACCTGCCCTATCACGCGACGCTGCAGCGGCTGCTCACCGACGCGCTGGGGAGTTTTGGCGGCGCCATCCTCATCGACTGCCACTCGATGCCGCGCATCGCCCGCGCCGGCGACCGGCTGGCGCCCGACATCGTGCTGGGCGACCGCTACGGCACCAGTTGCGCCCAACCCATCATCGACCTCGCCGAGATGGTCTTTGCCGGCGCCGGCCTCCGCGTCGCCCGCAACCGGCCGTATGCCGGCGGCTTCATCGTG
>JBDTVO010000088.1:0-10342 GCA_040007135.1 Devosia sp.
GCGAGCCATAGGCGCCGTCGTTGAGATAGACCGACTGGCCGCCGCGCTGATGCTTTACGCGCAACAGGAGCGAGGTCGATGACGTCACCAGCGCCCGGCCTGGCTCGATGATGAGTTCGGGTCCGGACTTGCCGAAATTGTCCTTCACGGCGGTGGCGATGGTGTCGAAGTAAACGTCCATCGGCGGCGCTTCGCTGGTCGGGTAGGGGGCCGGATAGCCGCCACCGATGTTGAGGCGCTTCAGCTCGATGCCGGCCTCTTCGGCGATCTTAGCGGCGGCCGCGATATGGCGCTCGTAGGCGTAGGCGTCCTCGCACTGGCTGCCGACGTGGAAGCAGAGCGAGGGGGTAAAGCCCATCTGGTCGACGAGACGCACGATCTCGGCCGCACCGTCCTGCATGACGCCGAACTTGATGCCGAAATCGTACGACTTCAGCGCCTTGCCGGCCTTGAAGCGGGTGGTCACCTCGATGTCGCGCGACGGGGTGACGATGGCGGCAAGCTGGTCGAGCTGCTGCGGGTGGTCGATGGTAAAGGAGCGGACGCCGAACTCTTCGTAGGCGCGCTCGATCTCGCGCTTGGACTTGATCGGGTTGTTGTAGTGCATGGCGGCGCCCGGCGCGAACTCGCGCACCAGCTCCATCTCGCGGTTGGAGGCGACGTCGAAGGCCTTGATGCCCTCGTCGTGAAGTTGGCGGAGCACGTGGGGCGATGGGTTGCACTTGACGGCGTAGGTCAGCAGCCCATCGAAGCCCTTCCTGAAGACCTTCACCGCCCGGTGCAGCTCGCGCTCGGAAAACAGGAAGCTCGGGTAGTCGGGCTCCTCGGCCGCGATGAGCTGGCTGGTGCTGGCGTAAACCGTCCGGTCGTGGGACGGCGCGTGAAGCTGGATCACATCTTCGGCGGCAGAGACCAGGGAAGCCATCGGCGGAAACCTTTCGGTGGGTGGGAGGAAAGGCGAGAGTTCGGACGCAAACGCGGGGCGCCCGATGGCGAAACGCCGCGTGATATAGGGACGTTCACCCCCCGGCACAATGTCATAGTTCTGGTGGGTTACAGAGACGTAAGGCAGCTACCACAAAGGCGCCGAAATCGGGGCGTTGGGCTGGCAAACAGGCGGCCGGCGGGGCCGCCTGCGTGGTGGACGGAGACGGGGACGTGACTCAGCGTCAAATGGTTTGGGGATTTTCGGGGCTCGTGGTGCTGGTGGCGCTGGCGGGCGGGTGGTGGGCGCAGCAAGGCAGTGCCCCAGTGGCCGCGACGGCCAGCCCCGTGGTCGAGACGATGCCGCTCGATGTGCAGGTGGCGCAGGGCAGCCTGCCGATGACGCCGGCGCTCGCGACCGAAGCGCCGACGGCAAGCGAGGTGCCGCGGCAGTTGCCGCAGAGCCAGGCCGAAATGCAGTTGAGCTTTGCGCCGCTGGTCAAGGCGGTGACGCCGGCCGTGGTCAATGTCTATGCGACCAAGACCGAGCAGGGCTTCCAGTCGCCCTTCGCCAACGATCCGTTCTTCTCGCGCTTCTTCGGCGGCGATATGTTCCAGAGCCGGCCGCAGACCAGCCAGTCGCTGGGCTCGGGCGTGATCGTCGATGCCAAGGGCATCATCATCACCAACTCGCATGTGGTGAACGGCGCCGACGAGATCCACATCGCGCTCAACGGTGGGCGCGAATATCCGGTGAAGCTGCTGCTCGACGATCCGAAATCGGACCTCGCGGTGCTGCAGATCGACAAGACCAACGGCAAGGCGTTCCCCGCGCTGCAGTTCGCCAACTCGGACGGCGTGCAGGTGGGCGACCTGGTGCTCGCCATCGGCAATCCGTTCGGCGTCGGACAGACGGTAACCAGCGGTATCGTGTCGGCGCTGGCGCGCACTGGCGTCGAGACCGGGAACTTCGACTATTTCATCCAGACCGATGCCGCCATCAACCCGGGCAATTCGGGCGGCGCGCTGGTCGACCTCACCGGCCGGCTGGTCGGCATCAACACGGCGATCTTTACGCGCTCGGGTGGTTCGGTGGGGATCGGCTTTGCCATTCCCGCCAACATGGCGCGGGTGGTCGCGGAAGCCGGCGAGAAGGGCGGGCCGATCGTCAGGCCGTGGTTCGGGGCGCAGCTGCAGGAGGTGACGACCGACATCGCCGACAGTCTCAATATCGATCCGCCGCACGGCGCGCTGGTGACGGAGGTGGCGCCCGACAGTCCAGCGGCGAAGGCCGGGCTCAAATCGGGCGATGCGATCATCAAGATCGACGGCGTTGACGTCGATGCGCCACAGGGTTTTGACTTCCGCTTCGCGACCAAGGAGATCGGGACGACGGCCGATATCACCTATGTGCGAAGCGGTCAGCCGGCGGAGGCCGAGGTCGCGGTGGCCGCGGCGCCGGCGGGAACGGCCCAGGAAGCGGTGACGGTGACGGGCAGCACACCCTTCTCCGGGGCGACGGTCAGCGTACTGACGCCGGCGCTGGCGCAGGACCTCGGCATGCCGTTCGACAGCAAGGGCGTGGTGGTCACCGCCATCGCCGCGAATTCGCCGGCGGATCAGATGGGGCTGAGGACAGGCGACATCGTCCTCGCCGTCAACAACCAGCAGGTCACCGACGCGCAGAGCTTCAAGACGCTGGTTTCGAGCGGCGGCGGGTGGCAGATTGTGCTCAACCGCAATGGGCGGGTCATCCGGTCCTACATTTCCGGCTGAGCGAAGGATTGCGATGGCCGATCTGTTTGTGGGCGAGGCGGCCGAGGCTGTAGCGGACAGCCCGCTCGCTGACCGGCTGCGCCCCAAGACGCTGGACGAGGTCATCGGCCAGCGGCATCTGCTGGGGCCTGACGGGACGCTGCGGCGGATGATCGCCTCGGGCCGGCTCGGGTCGCTGATTTTCTGGGGGCCGCCGGGGACGGGCAAGACGACGATCGCGCGGCTGCTCGCCGACGCCGTGGGCTACCGGTTCAAGCAGATCTCGGCAGTGTTCTCAGGCGTCGCCGATTTGAAGAAGGTGTTCGAGGAGGCGCGGTTCGAGCGGCTGAGCGGTCACCGGACGCTGCTGTTCGTCGATGAAATCCATCGCTTCAACCGGGCACAACAGGATGGCTTCCTGCCGGTGATGGAGGACGGCACGGTGACGCTGGTGGGCGCCACCACCGAGAACCCGAGCTTCGAGCTCAACGCGGCGCTGCTGTCGCGGGCGCAGGTGCTGCGGCTCGACGCGTTCGTACCGGAGGAGCTGGCGCTGCTGGTGGAGCGGGCGGAAGCTTCGCTCGGCCAGAGGCTGCCGCTCGATGATGATGCCAGAACGACGCTCTACGAGCTGGCGGACGGCGACGGTCGGGCCCTGCTCGGGCTGGTGGAAGAGGTGTTCGCTGCCACCAAGCCGGAGGAGGTGCTCGACAAGCCGGGCCTGCTGACGGTGGTGCAGCGGCGGGCGCCGATCTACGACAAGAAGCAGGACGGGCACTACAATTTGATTTCGGCCCTGCACAAGACGGTGCGCGGGTCGGACCCGGACGCCGCGCTCTACTACCTGGCGCGGATGCTGGTGGCGGGGGAGGACCCGCTGTTCCTGGCGCGCCGGCTCATCCGCATGGCCAGCGAGGACATCGGCATGGCCGATCCTCAGGCCCTGCCGCTGGCGATTGCCGGGCGCGATGCCTACGAGATGCTCGGCTCGCCGGAGGGCGAACTGGCGCTGGCGCAGGTCACGGTGTATCTCGCTGTCGCCCCGAAATCGAATGCGGTCTACACCGCTTTTGCCGCGGCAACCGACCTTGCCAAGTCCAGTGGTTCGCCGATGCCGCCGATGGTGATCCTCAACGCGCCCACCAAGATGATGAAGGGGCAGGGCTACGGCGAGGGGTACGAATACGATCACGACACGCCGGAGGGCTTTTCGGGGCAGCAGTATTTTCCGGAGAAGCTTGGACGGCGAGAGTTCTACCGACCGGTCGACCGTGGGTTTGAGCGCGAGGTGCGAAAGCGGCTGGAGTATTTCGGCAAGCTGCGCGCCAAGCGCGAAGCGGAATAGAAAAGGCGCCCCGTAGGGCGCCTTTGAGTTAGTTGCCGAACGAGAAGCCGAAGCCATTCCCGTAGGGATAGTGGCCCGTGTTCGGCCAGCCAGGGTGATACGGCCGATGCGGCCGGTTCGGATACGCATTACCAAATCCGAACTGGAACGTCACATTGGGGCCGTCGTCGTAGTGGCCGTCGTCGTAGCGGTCATAGCTGCGATAGCTCGTGTCGGCCGTGAGATAGCGGCACGACACCCAACCGTCGGGGCCGTTCTGGTTGATTTCGCACCAGCCGGCGTTCTGGCCGGTGACATCGACGCGCTGGCCGGCATTGAGGGTATCGATCGCCCGGTATTGCGTGCCGGGGCCGGTCCTCACGTTAACTGCGGACGTGGCCGTCGCCGCAAAAGCCGCGCCAGCGCTCAGGGCCACCACAGCGGCGCCCAGGCCCAGCGTCTTTGCCATTTTCGAAAGGGTCATTTTCTTACTCCTAATTACCCACCGTGCAGGCCAAACCCCTCGGAGCGCCGATGGTTTCTTCACCAAACATTACGGTTTGGAGATATGAACGGCGAAACGCTGGCCGTGCGCCGATTCATCGGATAGGGAGCGGCGGAAATGAGGGCAAAATGAACGCCTATCTTCTGGTGGCCGCGGGTGGCGCCCTTGGTTCGATGGCCCGCTACGGCACCGGGGTGCTGGTGGGTCGGCTGTGGCCGGGCTCGTTTCCGCTTGGCACAATGCTCATCAATATCGCCGGGTCGCTGCTGATGGGTCTGTTCATCGGGCTTCTGGTGCGCACGACGCCGAGTTGGCAGGCCGACGGCCGGTTGTTCGTGGCGGTGGGGATTCTCGGGGGGTTCACCACGTTCTCGTCGTTCTCGCTCGATGCGATCGCGATGCTGGAGCGGGGCGAGTGGGGCCCCGCACTGCTCTATGTGCTGGTGTCGGTGGTGGTGGGCATCGCCGCACTCTATGGCGGGCTCGTTCTGATGCGGGGGCCGGCGTGAGCGGGGCACGGCAGCAGATCGTCGCCCGTGACGAGGACGGCATGCGGCTCGACCGCTGGTTCGGCGTGCATTTCCCGGAGGTCAATTTCGGGCATTTGCAGAAGCTGATCCGGACCGGGCAGGTGCGGATCGACTCCGGGCGGGCGAAGACCAATTCCAGGCTCGAGGCCGGGCAGCAGGTGCGCATTCCGCCACTTGAGGCGCAGGTACGGCGCATCGAGGCGAAGATCGACGCCGAGGACGCAGCGTTCCTCCGATCGCTGATCATCTACGAGGACGATGAGCTCTACGTGTTCAACAAGCCATCGGGGCTCGCAAGCCAGGGCGGCAGCGGCACCAAGCGGCACGTGGACGGACTGCTCAAGAGCCTGCCCAACAAGCAGGGCGAAGCGCCTCGGCTGGTGCACCGGCTCGACCGCGACACATCGGGCGTGCTGGTGGTCGCCAAGACGCGCGCCGCGGCGGCGTATTTCGGAAAGGTGTTCCAGAGTCGCGGCGCACATAAGATCTACTGGGCCATCGTCTATTCCGTGCCGAAGCCGGCGCAGGGCAGCATCTCGTGTTTCCTCGCCAAGCAGATCGTGGGCGACACCGAGCAGATGGTGGTGGTCGAGCAGAGCCATCCCGGAGCGCAGCACTCCAAGACCTTCTATTCGGTGACCGACACCGCCGGCCGGCGGTTTGCCTGGGTGACGCTGAAGCCGGTGACCGGGCGCACGCACCAGTTGCGCGTCCACATGCAGCAACTGGGCAACCCGATCATCGGCGATCCGCGCTACTTCGACATCGAGAACTGGCAAGGTGCACCCGGCCTCGGAGAAGGCCTCCACCTCCACGCCCGTCGTATCCGCCTGCCGCTGCCGTCGGGCAAATCGCTCGACATCAGCGCGCCGTTGCCGCCGCACATGGTGCAGAGCTTTGAGGCACTGGGGTTCGATCCCGACCGGTTCGATGTCAAGGAGCAGGACCCCGAGGATGCGTGAGTTTCTCGACGTCGCGCACGCGCACCGCGACGACGGCTACGGCCGGGCGCAGGCGCATGTGCGCCGCGAGCTGCCGAAGCGGTTCTACAAGGAGGCGGCGGTACAGCCGGCCGAGGGTGGCTTCGCCGTGGGGCTCGATGGACGGGTGCCGCGTACGCCGGGCATGAAGCCCGTCATCGTGCCGCACGAAGCGCTCGCCGCGGCGATGGCGGCGGAGTGGGCGGCGCAGGCCGAGTTCATCGACCCGCAGACGATGCCGCTGGTGCGGATCGTCAACTCCGCGGTGGAGGCGGGCGAGGATTCGGTGCCGGAGCGGCGTGCCGAAATCGTCAAATACGCCGGCAACGACCTGCTGCTGTATCGGGCCGAGGGCCCCGAGGGATTGGTGCGTCGGCAGGAGGAGTTGTGGGACGCGGCGCTGGTGGCGCTGGCGCGGCAGTTCGGCGTCAGCTTCCAGCCGACCATCGGCATCGTTCACCAGCCGCAGCCGCCGGCGACCCTGGCGCGGCTGGGGGCGGCGCTCGAGGACGAGACGCTGCTGCCGCTCACGGCAATGAACGCGATCACCTCGATCACCGGATCGGGGCTGCTGGCGCTGGCGGTGCGGCACAGGCTGCTGGACCCCGAAGGCGCGTGGCGGGCGGCGCATGTCGACGACGACTTCAATATCTCGATGTGGGGCGAGGTGGAGGAGATCACCGAACGGCGTGCGAAACGGCGGCGCGAGTTCGACGCGGCGGTGCGGCTCTTGGAGATGGCGGGTTAACCACAGCTGACGACGTCGCACCAAATCCTCGAAAGCTCGGGGGCGGCTGCACGAAAACTGCAAACGACGCACGCAGGCTCGGGGCATGCGAAACCCCATCCAGCCGTCGCCCGATCGTCCCATCCCGCTGCCCGATTGCATCCTTCTCGATGCCTGGTGGGCCGACCTTGCTGAGGAGCGCAAAGCACGGCGGCCAGTCGTGCGGCTTGTCGGCGGCAACAGGACGGGTGAATTGCATGACCGACCAATCCCGGACCAGCGCCCGGCCTGAGTTGCGCCTCGGGTTTGCGCGCGACCGGGCAGCCGGGCCATAAAGCCGGAATGGCGCGCATCCTCATTGCCGACGACGAACCCAATATCCGCGAGGTGATCGCCTTCTCGCTGGAGCGGGCGGGGCACGCGACGCTGAGTGCGCGCAACGGCGCCGAGGCGCTGCAGCAGGTTCGGCGCGGCTCGGTCGACCTCATCATCCTCGATATCGGCATGCCCGAGATGGATGGGCTCGAAGTGTGCCGGCAGGTGCGCAAGAGCTCGGACGTGCCGATCCTCTTTCTCAGCGCGCGCGACGAGGAGATCGACCGCATCCTCGGGCTCGAGATTGGCGGCGACGACTATGTGACGAAGCCGTTCTCGGCGCGCGAGCTGGTGGCGCGCGTGAACGTGATCCTCAAGCGGGCGCGCAATGGCGGGCCGCGTCCGGCGGCGATGAGCCATGGCCGGCTCCGTCTCGATGCCGAGCGTCATGGCGTGTGGTTCGACGAGACTGCGGTGACGCTGACGGCGCTGGAGTTCGAGATCCTTGCGGCGCTGTTGATGCGGCCGGAGGCGGTGCTGTCGCGCGACCAGATCATGAGTGCGGCCTATGGGAGCGGCACGTTTGTCTCCGACCGCACGATCGACAGCCACATCCGCAACCTCAGGGCCAAGTTCGCCGAGGCGGGATGCGCGTCCGTGGTCGAGACGGTGCACGGCGTCGGCTTCCGCCTCGGCGCCGTCGACTGATGGCCAGCACGCGCGTTCCGCAGAAATGGCGCCCGCGGCTCGAGATGATCGTGCTGGCCGTTCTGCTGGTCGTGCTGCTGCTGCCCACGGTGGTGGTGGTCTGGTTTCGCGCGATCGAGGGGACATTGGGGCAGCTCGGCTCGATCGAGGTGGGAGCGCTGGGCGTGGCGCTGGTCCTCACGGTCGCGATCGGCGTGGTGTTTGCCCGCACGCTGACCGGACCGATCAATGCGCTGATCCGGCGCGCCGACGAGATCGGACGCGGCGGGCGCGCCGCCATCGTGCCGCCGGAGCGGCTCGGCACACGCGAGCTGGCGACGCTGAGCCAGAGCTTTCTCGATCTCGCGGAGCGGCTGGTGGACCGCACCGAATATGTGTCGTCGTTTGCGGCGCATGTGAGCCACGAGTTGAAATCGCCGGTGACGGCGATCCGCGGTTCGGCCGAGCTGCTGCGCGACGCCGAGATGAGCCCCGAAGAGCAGCGCCGGTTTCTCGACCACATCATCGCCGACAGTGACCGGCTGACGGCGCTGCTCGAGCGGCTGCGCGAACTTGCACGCGCCGATCTCAGCGTTGTCGGGGGGACAAGCACCCTGGCGCAGGGACTGCCGGAGGACGGCCTGCTGACTGCCAGCGGCGACGTCGACGTGCCGGTGCGGCTTGGGGCCGAGGCACTGAAGGCGGTGCTGGCGCAACTGACCCGCAACGCGCTCGAGAACGGCGCGACCAAGGTGACGGCGACGGCGGCGCTCGAGGGCGACGAGTTGTGCGTGGTGGTGGCCGACAATGGCCGAGGCATCGCGCTGGGCAACCGGGACAGGGTGTTCGAGCCGTTCTTTACGACGCGGCGCGAGGCGGGCGGGACGGGCATGGGTCTGCAGATCGTGCGCTCGATGCTGGCGGCGCATCGCGGCAGCATTGCGCTGCGGCCGACGGCGAGTGGAGCGGCGTTCGAATTGCGCCTGCCGGTGGCCGGTGCCGGGACGCACGAGCTGTAGTTTAGAACCGTTCCAGCAACGGGCGTTTTAAGTTGACACTCTTACTCACCTTTCCCTATCTGCCGCACATTGGATGATGTGAGGTTAGTTGATGCGCCTGCCACTGCTCGCTCTCTTGCTTACCGGCTTTGTGTTCCCCGCGGCGGCCGCCGACGGCCTGGTGATCTACAACGCACAGCATGAGGCGCTGACGCAGGCGTGGGCCGACGGCTTCACCAAGGCGACGGGCATTGCGGTGACGCTCAGGAGCGGCAGCGATACCGAGCTTGGCAACCAGATCGTGCAGGAAGGCGCCGCGTCTCCGGCAGACGTCTTCCTCACCGAGAACTCTCCGGCCATGGTGCTGGTCGACAATGCCGGCCTCTTCGCGCCGCTGTCGGACGCGACGCTGCAACAGGTGCCGGCACAGTTCCGCGCGGCAGATGGCCACTGGACCGGGGTGGCGGCGCGCTCGACGGTGTTCGCCTACAACTCCGACAGGCTCAGCGCCGACAAGCTGCCGAAGTCGATCATGGACCTTGCCGATCCGAGCTGGCAGGGCAGGTGGGCAGCGTCGCCGAGTGGCGCCGACTTCCAGGCAATTGTCGCAGCCATGCTGTCGCTGAAGGGCGAGGCGGCGACGGCGGCCTGGCTCGATGCCGAAAAATCGGGGTCGGTGCCGTACCGGGGCAACACCGCGGCGATGAAGGGGGTCAACGCCGGCGAGGTCGATGGCGCCGTCATCTACCACTATTACTACTTCGGCGATCAGGCGAAGACCGGCGAGAACAGCGCGCACGTGGCGCTGCATTTCTTCAAGGGAGAAGATCCGGGAGCCTTCGTGTCGGTTTCGGGCGGCGGCGTGCTCGCCTCGAGCCAGCACAAGGCGGACGCCGAAGCCTTCCTCAAGTGGGTCACCGGGCCGGACGGTCAGGCGGTGCTGCGCGATGGGACCTCGTTCGAGTACGCTGTGGGGGTTGGGGCCGCTTCCAACCCGGCGCTGCCGCCGCTGGATACGCTGGAGGCGCCAAAAGTGGAGCCGTCGAGCCTCGACAGCAAGAAGGTTACGATGCTGATGACCGCAGCGGGCCTGCTTTAGGCCAAAGCGCAAATGCCGCGTGGGCCGGAGCTTCCGGCCCGAGACGGCCAATGCTAAGCGGTCGCGCGGGAAGCGCGGCCGGAGTGTGCGTGTGAACGAAACGAGCATGGCAGGACCGGCAATGGCGCGGGCAAGGCGTTTGCCCGCGAACGCTGCCGTGCTCGCGCTGGCTGCCGTCGTTGCCACGCTGAGCCTTATCCCGTTGGGCTACATCATCGGGGTCGCCGTATCCGTTGGCTGGGACGAGGTGGTGCGCCTGGTGATCCGCCCGCGCATCCTCGAACTGCTGCTCAACACGTTCTGGCTGGAACTGCTGGTGCTGCCGCTTGCTGCCGGGCTCGGGGTGGCGCTGGCCTGGATCACCGAGCGTACGAACGTGCCCGGCGCGCGCTGGTGGGCGGCGCTGATGGTGGCGCCCCTCGCGATCCCGGCGTTCGTCCAGAGCTATGCCTGGAACAGCATTCTATTCCAATTATTTGCGAAGATGGGATTATATAG
>JBDTVO010000089.1:0-10052 GCA_040007135.1 Devosia sp.
CGGAAACGGCGGCGCAGGAGATCAAATTCTTCTTCACCGACGCCGAGATCGTCGGATAAGACTCGAGGCCGGCAGCGATGCCGGCCTTTTCATTTTCGGCGGCAAGAACACCTCAGAGGGGAAACCATGCCTTACGTTCGTATCGAGATCACCGACGGCGCCACCTACGACCAGAAGCTCCAGATCTACAAAGAGACGACCGAGATGCTGATGCGCATCCTCAACAAGAAGCCGGAGTACACCTTCGTCGTCATCCAGGAAGTCGAGAACATGAGCTGGGGCCACATGGGCACGTCGGTCCATGAGATCCGCATGGCTCAGCAGCACGGCCTGGCGATTCCGGCCATGGGCAAGAAGGCCGATGTGAAGAAGGGCAAGGCACCTGCCAAGGCCCCGACCAAGAAGGCCGCGGCCAAGGTGTCGTCACCGGTCAAGCGCGGCGCGGCCAAGAAGGCCTGAGATGCCGGAGGTCCTCGTCCATCTGGCCGAGGGCCGCTCGCCCGACCAGAAGAAAGCGCTGATGCGCGACATTACGGACGCCGTGGTCAGGAACCTCGGCGTCGATCCCCAGCGCGTCGTCGTCCAGATCGTCGAGAGCCCGAAGAACAGCAAGTCGCGCGGCGGCGTGCCCTTCAGCGAGCTCTAGTCCGCCGTTAACCGACCTCCCGTTGAGCGGGAGGCTGCCATGCGCCTTGCCGCCTTGTTCGATTCAGCCTGACGGCCCACTTTCAGGGCGCGAAAGGAGAACCGTCATGGGTGTATTCAAAGATATCCGCACTGCCTTGCGGTCGCGGTCGCGCGAAGACATCGAACTCGACTACCTCAACGGGTCGAGCTCGCTGGTTGATCTCGAGCTGCGTCAGCGCGAAGTCGACAAAGGCCGTTTCCGCCACCTGCCGCGTCGCGGCTTCTGACTTTACTGTAGGTCCAGTTGGACAGGCGCAGGCCCCGGGGCCCTGCGCTACGTCCGGCTGTGACTTTTTCGCCCCAGCCTGTGGCTGCGACACGGCGCCTCGCAGAATTTAATGGAACCAAAACAGATTCCGCGTAACCATGCGCAGGAGCGGGGAAATCCCCGCGCAACCTCGCATTGGCATCGCGTCGGCCGTGCGGTTTGTTGAAAGGCAAACCATGCCCGTTCGCATGCGCGAAGTCTCCGCCGTCCTCGGCCTCGTTGCGGCCCTTTTGGTCGCCAAGCACATCCCGGTCCTCGACAGCCTGCCGCTGACCAGCGTTACCGGAATTGTCTGCTTCGCCTTTGCGATCTTCCTCTGCCTCCGGATTTTCCGGGCCGAACTCGAGCGCGTCCGCGCCGAAGAGTAGATTGCCTCCGCCCGGGAGCGGCGCTAGCGATAGGGGATGAACAAGCCCGTCGTCGCCCGCGTTGCCCGGTCGGTCTGCCCGCACGATTGTCCGTCGGCCTGCGCCCTCGACGTCGAGATCGTCGACGAGCGCACCATCGCCCGTGTCCACGGCGCCAAGGATGATCCCTACACCGCCGGCGTGATCTGCGAGAAAGTCGCGCGCTACGCCGAGCGCATCCACCATCCGGATCGGCTGCTGCACCCGATGCGCCGCGTCGGCGCCAAGGGCGAGGGCCGGTGGGAACGCATCGGCTGGGACGAGGCGTTCGATGAGATCGTGGGCCGCTGGCTCGAGATCGAGCGCGATTTCGGCCCGGAGGCGATCTGGCCCTACTTCTACGCCGGCACCATGGGCCACGTGCATCGCGACGGCATCGACCGACTGCGCCACGCCCGCGGCTATTCCGAGCAATACGACACCATTTGTACTGGCGCCGCTTGGCCCGGCTTCATCGCCGGCACGGGCCTCCTCGGCGGTCCCAATCCCGAGCAGATGGCCGAGGCCGATAGCGTGGTGATCTGGGGCACCAACGCGGTCAGCACTCAGGTCAACGTCATGACCCACGCCGTCCGCGCCCGCAAGGAACGCGGCGCGAAGCTGGCTGTCGTCGATATCTACATGAACGACACCATGAAGCAGGCCGACATGCCGATACTGCTCCGTCCGGGTTCGGACGGCGCTTTCGCCTGCGCCGTTATGCACGTGCTGCTGCGCGACGGCCTCGCCGACCGCGACTATCTGCGCGACTTCACCGACTTCGACGCCGGGGTCGAGGCGCACCTGATGACGCGGACTCCCGAATGGGCGGCGGCAATCACCGGGCTCACCGTCGCCGAGATCGAAGCCTTCGCGCACTTGGTCGGCGTAACGCCGCGCACCTATTTCCGCCTCGGCTACGGCTTCACCCGCCAGCGCAACGGCAGCGCCAATATGCACGCCGCGTTGTGTATCCCGGCCGTCACCGGCGCCTGGCGGCACCGCGGTGGAGGCGCATTCCACTCCAACTCCGGCACCTGGAAGCTCGACAAGTCGCTGATCACCGGCACCGGTATGGGCAAAGCCGGCCGCGAACTCGACATGAGCGAAATCGGCAAGGTGCTGACAGGTGACGCCCGGGCCTTGCAGGGCGGCGGGCCGGTCAAGGCGCTGTTCATCCAGAACACCAACCCGATGAACGTCTCGCCCGAGCAGGGCCTGACCCGCGCCGGCTTCGCCCGCGACGACCTCTTCACCGTCGTGCACGAGCAGTTCATGACCGACACGGCGAAGATGGCCGATATCGTCCTGCCCGCAACGATGTTCCTCGAGCACACCGACTACTACACCCGCGGTGGCCACACGCGCGTTCTGGTCGGCCCGAAGCTGGTTGAGGCGCCGGGCGAATGCCGCTCGAACTTTGAGGTCGTCAACGAACTCCTCCGCCGGCTGGGCAGCGACGATGCCTCGCTCCACCTCACCGACCGCGAGATGGTCGCCGAGACCTTCCGCCGTTCGCGCTATCCGGCGCTGGAGGAGGTGGAGGCCACCGGCTTCTTCGTCGACCGCGAGCGGCCTGACGACGAGGCCCGCTTCGCCAACGGCTTCGGCTGGTCCGACAGGCGCTTCCGCTTCCGCCCGAACTGGCAGGGCGCCGCCGACCGCAAGGGCTATAGCTGGGTAATCGATCCGGCCGACGCCCCCGCGATGGTCGATCACTGGGACATCAACGAGAAGACCTCGGCGCACGTGCCGTTCCGCCTCGCCACCAGCCCGTCGCGCGGCTTCCTCAACTCGAGCTTTTCGGAGACACCGGGCAGTCGCAAGCGGCAACCCACCCCCACCGTCATGATCCGCCCGGACGACGCTGCGGCGCAGGGGATCGCCGATGGCGACCGGGTCCGCCTCGGCAATGCCCGGGGCGCGGTCGAGCTCACGGCGCGCATCTTTGATGGAATGCAGCAGGGCGTTCTGATCGCTGAGGGCGTGTTCCCCAACACCGCGCACGGCACCGGGCAGGGGATCAACACCCTCATTGGCTCCGACCAGGTTCCGCCTTTCGGCGGCGTCGCCTTCCACGACGCGACGGTGTGGATCGAGAAGATCGCTGCCGCTTGACAGCCGACGCCCCGGCCTCCATGTACGCCACGGGTTGCTGGCACCAGCCGTCCGCCGGGCATTGCTCGAAGGTGAAGCCAGCCCCGCATACGGCGGGACACATCCTCATGGCCGCATCTCACGAGGCGCTCATGGCAACGCGGACCCCATGACGAAATCGCCTCGGCAGGGATCGATCCATGAGCTTTTCTCTCGATACGCCGTCCATCCAGACCCTCAAGTCCGAAGCCAAGGCGCTGCGTGATGAGCGCAGTCGCGCCGGCACGCCGCTCACGCAGTCCGCCGCTCTCGAAGAGATCGCGAGGCAGCATGGCTACCGCGACTGGAACACCGCGAGCGCCGCGCTGCCCGAGCGCTTCGTCGTGCCGTTCCAGGTCGGCCAGAAGGTCGCGGGCACCTATCTGAGCCGCCCCTTCACCGGCTTGCTGCTCGGCATGGAGCTGTTGTCCGACCTCAAGCACTACAAGGTAACCGTGCGCTTTGACCGCCCAGTGGACGTCAGCAAGTTCGCCTCGATGGTGATCGAGCGCCAGCGCATCACCGCGACGATCGGGCTCGATGGCCTTTCTCTGTCGCACACCTCCGACGGCGAGCCACACCTGCGACTTCGTCGCGCCTGATGGAGGGCAGCCACCGGTTGCCCTCCATCGTCGATTGCCGATAGAGTTGCCGGGCGCTTCTCGCGCGACCACCGGTGCAGGGACCCATGACCAGCCAGAACCAGCCGATCGACCTCTATTATTCCGCAACCCCGAACGGCCGGAAGATCACCATCATGGTCGAGGAACTGGGGGTGCCGTACACCCTCCACCACATCGACATCGGCCGCGGCGATCAGTTCACGCCCGAGTTCCTCGCCATCTCGCCCAACAACAAGATCCCGGCGATCGTCGATCCGGAAGGGCCGGACGGCGCGCCGATCTCGATTTTCGAATCCGGGGCGATCCTGAAATATCTCGCCGAGAAGTTCGGTCGCTTCTACGGCACCTCCTGGCGCGAGCGGGTTGAGATCGACCAGTGGCTGTTCTGGCAGGTGGGCGGTTTCGGCCCGATGCTCGGCCAGGCCAATCACTTCGCCCGCTACGCCAAGGTGAAAATTCCCTACGCCATCGACCGCTACGTCAACGAGGCCCACCGGCTCTATCGGGTGCTCGACGAGCAGTTGGCCCGGCAGGCGGCCAGCGGCCGTCAGTTCGTCGCCGGGGAGGGGATTTCAATCGCCGACTTCGCCATTTTCGACTGGTCCAACGGCTACGCCAACTACACCATCGAGGAATCGGAATTTCCGGCGTGGTTCGACTGGCGGGCGCGGCTGCGCGAGCGCCCGGCCATCCAGCGCGCCCTCGACATCAAGTCGGGCGGCCGCGACCGCGTCGATCTGTCCAAGGACGCCGCGCAGAAGGTCCTGTTCGGCCAGCGCTGAGCGCGACCTGGTCGCCGCAGCTGAAGTCGGGCGTACCAGCGCGATCCGGCAGCCGGGGCCAATCCACCGTGACGAGGCAGACGCCCATCATGCAGCCGCTCGACAGGCGCAGCGTGCCGCCACCGTTCACCACGGCGACATTGCCCTTGTAGGTTTTGCCGTCCTCAGGATTGTAAAGCGTCGCCTCGAAGCCCTTGCTGGCCGGCTTCAGCGTCATCATCGTGATGCCGATGAGCGAGCGCGTACGAAGGGCCGGGTCGGGATTCTGGTAGTCCAGCATCTTGGTGCCGAAGCTGGCCTTGTCGGCGACGCACTGCGCCGTGTGCTCGGGTGGAATGACGATCCAGCTCAACGTGCCACAGAGCTCGGTGCCACAGGGGGCAACCGTCACCTCGGTCTTGTTCTGCGTCAGCCACGTACCCATGATCGGGTCGACGACCTGTGCCGCCGCTGGTCCCACTGCCAGCATCATCGCCACCGTCAATACTGCCGCGCGCCAGCCCGTGCGCACCAATCCAATCGTATCGAACCGCAAGACGCACCTCTCGCCGGGGGTTCCGGTCACAATTCGCCAACCGCCGACCGGAGCCCGCCTCCGGATTGAACGGATATTATCGCTTCTGACTATGCCAGTTTGCCGAGCCAGCGGCAGCATGCAACCAGACCCTGCCGTCGCAAAACGACGGAAAATAGGCAACCTGGCGCTTTCGCGCCACGGTCCGCCGGCTAGGAAGCTGACCGCAACCTGTGCACCGAGGGCCTGGGCCGGCCGGCGGCGCCTGGCGCCGCGTGGTTTGCCGCAATCACCTCGGTCGGGCGGACGATGAACAGCTCAACAAGCCCGTCCATCTCGGCGACCTGGCGGTCCGCCTTGGCGATGGCCGCGTTGGTTTCTTCGATGAGGCCCGACCCATGCTGCGTCATTTCTTCGAGTGTGCGCATGGCGGCGCTGACATTGCCGATGGCGCCGGCCTGGTCCCGGCTTTCGACCGCGATGCTTTCGACCAGCGCGTTGGACGTCCGCGCGCTGTTCAGCATTTCGCCGATCTTTGCCGCGGCGTCGGTCACCTGTTTTGTCCCGCTCCGGACCTCGTCGCCGCTGCGTTCCACCAGCGTCTTCACCTCCGACGACGCGTTGGCTGCCGACTGCGCCAGCCGCCGCACTTCCACCGCCACCACCGCAAAACCACGGCCGGCGTCGCCCGCCCTGGCCGCCTCGACGGACGCATTGAGGGCGAGGAGATTGGTCTGGAACGCGATATCGTCGATGAGCCCGATGATGCTCGAAATCTGGTTGGAGGATGCAGTAATCCGCTCCATCGAGCTGGTCGCCGAGTTCATCACCTCACCACTGGCCTCGGCAGTCTGCGTCAACCGTGCCACCAGCTGGCTGGCCTCCTTGGCGCGATCGGCATTTCTCGACACCGTCTCCGCCAGTTGAACCATGGTCCCGGACGTCTCTTCGATGGTCGCCGACTGGCGCAAGGTTCGCATTGCCAGATCGTCCGAACCCGCGAGGATGGCCCCGGTCGCCGAGCTGAGCGTCGTCGATGCGACGCGAAGCTGCGAGATGATCTCCGACAACCTGTCCGACACCTTGTTGATGTCGCTGCTCAGAGTTGCGAATGCGCCCTTGAAGTTGCCGTCCATCCGCCGCGTCAGGTCGGCCTCCGCCAGCGCCCCGAGCACTGTTCCTGCTTCGCCTAGCCCGCGGTCCACGATCTCCATGATGTCGTTGATGCCGATGGCGAGGGTGTTGAGCTCGGTGTCGGCAAATCGGGTCTCGACCTTGCGGCTGAAGTCGCCCTCAGCCGCGGCGGCGACCACTTCGCCGAACGCCGATTGCAGTTCCAGCATCATCTTGTCGCGTGCCGCCTGCTCGCGCTGAGCCCGACCTGCCTCGACCTCTGTCAGTTCCGCCACGCGAACGCCGTTCTGCCGGAAGACCTCGACAGCACGCGCCATGTCGCCGATCTCGTCGCTGCCGTCGGCGTAGGGCACGTCCACCTCGAGCTTGCCCGTCGTGAGCATGGTCATGGTTTCCGTCAGGCGGGTGATTGGGGTCGTAATGCGGTGGCTGACCATCCAGGCGGCGATGCCGGCGACAATCATCAGCACCAGCGCCGAAACCAGCATTGTCTGGCCCATTGCAACCACCGGGCCCATGGCCTCTCCGGTCGCCACCATGGTAACGACCGCCCAGCGCGCATTGCCGTCGTCGAGCGGCACCGCGTCGACCAGCAGGCTGCCGGACCGATATGACGCGGCCACCGCGCCCTTCGCGGCCTTGCCCGCCAGCGCACTGTCGACCAGCGGATTGTCGAAGCTCGTCTCGAGGATGTCCGGCTTGGGTGAAAAAGCCGAGTCGTTGCGCAATAGATGGTCGGTTCCGACGATCACCACTTCGCCCGTTTCACCAAGGCCGTCGCGCCGGTTGATGAGGGTGCCGAATTCGGCAATCGGCAGCCGAACCGCGATGCTGCCGGCGCGCACTCCGCGCTTGTCGAGAACCGGCGCTGCCATGAACGCCGTTGCCTCGTTGGCCGACGGCGCGTAGCGCCCGATATCGCTGAGCGAGACGCCCGGCTGGTTGTCGGTGAGCTGCGCGAGCAGGTGCCCCAGACCGGTTTCGGCGAAAGCTCCACCGGGCGCGAACGCACCTGCGTAGTCGTCGCCCTTTTCGACGGTGTAGACGGCGTTCCCGTCGTTGTCGAAGAGGTAGATGTCCTCGAACCCGGCGCTGCGCGCCAGGACCTGCAGGGCCGGATGCACGCGGGAGTGCGCGCTGTCGTAGTTCGACGCCGTCAGTGCGTCTGTCAGTTTGGAGCGCTCGCCCGCGGGATTGGGGTTCTTCGTGACATATGCGTCGAATAGCTGTTGCCGCGCGCCGTCAGCCATTTTCAGCCAGCCGAAATGCAGGTCACGCAGGGCGTTCTGCACGGTCTCCGAGCGCGCCGCCGTCTGGACCGAGAGTTCGAGCGAGGCAAGGTGGCTGCGCAGGAGGTCGCTGCGATCTGCAGCCAGCCCGTCCAGCCGGGCAAAGGTCAGGTCCTCGGCGGTGCGCGAAGCGATCGCGTAACCGGCAATGCCGACTCCCGCGCTTACAAGCAGCGCCAGAGCCGCAATCGCCAACGGAAGTTTTCGAGCAATCGACAAGCGGACCATGGAAGCTCCCCATCCCTGGCGGCCATTCTGTCGCGTTAAGGATAAAAAACTGAAAACGCCATCATTTGCCGGACCAGCCAGAAAGGGTTTGGCGTAAGTCTTTGAAATCAAACGAGGTGTTGTGCTTGGTGGCCGACAAGGCTGGCGACCGTCGCTTTCGACCCGCTGCTCAGCAGAGATCGCAGGTGCACAACGAGCACGTCATGTAGGCCGGGGTGCGCGGGCAGGTCATCGCCGAATACCTCACGCACGCCCAGCAAGCCCTCGACCACGCGTTCGGCGGAGGTGCCACCTGCATCGGTGATCGCCCGGAGCCGGACGGCCAGCGGATCCTGCACCTCGATCGTCCGGCCCGCCTCGTCGTTTCCCATGACGTAGCGCATCCAGCCCGCCACCCCCAGCGCCAGCCGCCGCACCGGTCGCCCCATCGCGAGGCGCGCACGGATGGTTCCGAGCAGGCGCTGCGGCAGCTTCTGGCTGCCGTCCATGGCGATCTGGTACGTCCGATGCTGCAGCGCCGGATTGGCAAAGCGTGCCAGCAGCGCATCCCGGTAACTCCCGAGATCGCCGAGGCCGTCGGGCAGGGTCGGCATCGCCTCGTCCGTCATCAGCCCGTGAACGAGAGCCCGGAAGCTGGCGTCGCCGATGGCCTCCGCGACATACTGGTAGCCGGCGAGGTATCCCAGATAGGCCAGCGTCGAGTGGCTGCCGTTGAGCAACCTCAGCTTCATCAGTTCATAGGGTTTGACGTCGGCGACCATTTGCGCCCCGACAACCTCGAGTGCCGGCCGGCCGGCGGGGAACCGGTCCTCGATTACCCACTGCGTGAACGGTTCGGTGACCACCGGCCACGAGTCCGCGAGACCCGTCTGGGTTGCGACCAGCTCACGGTCGGCGTCCGTGGTGGCCGGCACGATGCGGTCGACCATGCTCGACGGGCACGAGACCTGCGTTTCGACGAAGGCCCCCAGCGCTGGGTCGCGCAGCATCGCAAACCCGGTGACGATGCGATGCGCCGTCTCGCCGTTGGCCGGCAGGTTGTCGCAACTGAGAATGGTGAACGGCGGATGCCCGCGTTCGCGGCGAAGCTCGAGTGCCCGGACCAGGAGACCCGGGGCACTCACTGGCGCCTCGGTGTGCGCGAGATCGTGGACGATATCGGGATGCGTCGGGTCGAGCTGCCCAGTAGCGGGGTTGTGGCAGTAGCCCTTCTCGGTAACCGTAAGTGACACGATCCTCGTTCTCGGATCGGTCATTGCGGCGATCAGCGCCTCGCGCTGCTGGCTCGCATCGAGCACATCGAGCAGCGAGCCGATGATCCGCGTGCTGGTGCCCTCGCGACTGCGCACGATCAGTGTGTAGAGATAGTCCTGCGCCTGCAGCGCATCGCGGGTGTCGGGGCGCCGCAGCGAGGCCCCAATGATCCCCCATGATGGATCGGTGCGCAGCACATCGTCGAGATACACCGCCTGGTGCGCCCGGTGGAAGGCGCCCACTCCCAAATGCACGATCCCCGGCGTCACGCCCGCCCGGTCATAGGGCAGGGGCGCCTGCAGCGTGGCTGCGCTCAGTTGGCTCGGCACGTCAATCTCCCAGCGTGACGAGCGCCTTGATCAGTCCGTGTTTCTGGGTCGCCCAGATGGGAATGTTGGTTGCGGCATCCGCCAGCGACGTGCGGTGCGTGATGATCCGGTCGATCGGCACCAGCTTGTCGCGAATGGCCCCGATGACCCGCTCGAAGTCCACCGACGTGGCGTTGCGGCTCCCGAACAGCGTCATCTCCTTGCGATGGAAATCGGCGTCCTCAAACGTGATCGGACCCTTGACCACGCTGACGAAGACGAACCTGCCGCCATTTGCCACGAAATCGAAGCCAGCATTCATCGAATTGCGATTGCCGGTCGCGTCGAAGACGATGTCGAATCCGTCACCGTCGGTGATTTCGCTCGCCGCTGCGGCCGCTGACTCGCCCGCCGCGATGGTCGCGACTCCGAGCAGCGCCCGG
>JBDTVO010000090.1:0-9861 GCA_040007135.1 Devosia sp.
CCTCTGAAGAACTGACCCGAGCGGCGTTCGCGCCGTTCGGCCAGGTGATCGAGATGGACGGCGCCGACCACTATCCGATCAACGCTGGAAACTGTGCGCGCTACCACGACCTCGCCGACGTGCAGCTTGCCGGGCCTGCCGCTCGCCCGGTGATTTCGCTCATGCGTTCGCGCGGCTATCGCCTGCCCCACTCGCTGGACCTGATGGAGCGGCATCCGCTTGGCAGCCAAGCCTTCTATCCGCTGTCGAAACAGCCGTTCCTCGTTGTCGTCGCCGCAGACCTCTCGGGCACCCCCGGAACTCCGCGCGCCTTCCTTACTGCGCCTGGGCAGGGGGTCAACATCGCCATGAACACGTGGCACGGCGTGCTGACCCCGATCGGGTCCGAGGCGGACTTCCTCTGCGTCGATCGCGCCGGCGAGGGCGTCAACCTCGAGGAGCATCACTTCGCCTCGCCCTGGGTCATCGTGCAATGATCGATGCGACAGCATTTCCTCCACATTCCCGCGCCAGCGTTTGCGACGGAACAAGGAGTGGAACCATGCTGCGTGTCGTCGGGATCGCCTTCCTCCTGCTTGGACTCGTGACGCCCGCCGAGGCCGCCAAGGTCACCCTCGCTGGCGAGGTGACCTATCGCGAGCGCATCGCCCTGCCGCCGGGCGCCACCCTTGCGTTGCAGCTGATCGACACGACGCTTCCAGATCTGCCGCCGCGCGTCGACGTCAGCGCCCCGATCGGTCCGGGCCAGGTTCCGCTCAGCTTCAGCTTTGCCCTCGACGAGGCGATCATCCTCCCCGGCCATGCCTATGGCCTTGCTGCGCAAATCCTTGACGGAAACCTCGTGCTCTTTCGCACCGCGACGCCGCTCGTTGTCAGCCCCCTCGCAGACTCGGGGCCGCTTGAGGTGCTCGTGAGCCCGCCGGCGCCGACAACCATCGCTTCGAGTTCCGCAGAAGCCCCGCTCCAAGCACCGGCGCTGCTCGGCATCGCGTGGACGGCTACGCTGGTCGGCGAAATTCAGATCGCTAGCCGAAACGCCCCGAGCTTGACCATCGGCAGCGATGATCGCGCCGGCGGCTCGGGAGGCTGCAACGCCTGGTTCGCCGAGGCGCGCATCGCCGGAGATACGATCGGGTTCAGCAGCATCGCCTCGACCAAGCGCGCCTGCTCGGATACGCGCAACGCCGCGGAGACGGCATACTTCGCCGCCCTGTCGGCGGCTGCCACGTGGACGATGTCCGGCGACACGCTCCGCCTGTTTGGCACCGACGGACGCACACTTGTGGAGTTTGCCCGCTGATGGACCACGCGAGCCTTGCCGACCGCCTGCTCGATGTCATCGAACAGGACCTTGCCGCGCTTACCCGCCGACGCATCACCGAAAAAGGCGACAAAGTCTTTGGTGCGGCGATCCTCAGGAAGTCGGACCTGTCACTGGTGGTGGCCGAAACCAACAACGAAACCGAAAGCCCCCTGTGGCACGGCGAGATGAACGCTATCCGCCGCTTCTACGAGCTTCCCCGCACGGAGCGGCCCGACCCCCGGGATTGCCTCTTCCTCGCGACGCACGAGCCCTGCTCGCTCTGCCTCAGCGGCATCACCTGGTCGGGCTTCGACAATTTCTACTACCTGTTTTCCTATGAGGAGACGCGCGATGTGTTCGCCATCCCGCACGACATCCGCATCCTGCGCGAAGTATATGCGGTGGCCGATCCCGACCGCGAGGCACCGGCGCCTCGGCGCGACTACTACAACCGCAGCAACGCCTTCTTCCAAAGCCACGGCCTGACCACCATCATCGCCGGCCTCGATCGCGGCACCAAGGAACGGCTGGTCGAACGCGTCGACAACCTGACGGCCCTCTATGCCGAGCTCTCAGCGTTCTATCAGGCAACCAAGGCGCAGAGCGGCATTCTGCTCAGTTGAGGGGCGTTTCACCGAGACCCACTCGCTGCGTAGAGCGGCAGCGAGGTCGCCCGATGGCCGGACTGCAGAACGGCGGTCCACTCGCGACCGGTGCGCGAAGGCAGCGGAGGCTGGAGCGTTCCGGGCGGACCCGTGATCGTTAGCGTCCAAGCTAGTGCGAACGGCGCGGCCTTTGTCTTGCCGCAACCATCCCCCACCCGTATACCTCCGCGCCAGACAATGCTGCCCGGGGGACCCCATGCTGTTCGATAGTCTATTGGCCTCAGCGGCCGAGGCGCCCCGCAGTGGGGTCCACCAGGCCGGACGCTTCACCCCGTACTCCGAAATGGCCGAGCGGGCCGGTCGCATTGCCACGGCTCTGATCGAGCGTGGCGTCGCTCGCGGCACCCCGGTCGGCATCTTGATGGTCAACGGCCCAGAACTGCTGACGCTGGCCTACGCGGTCTTTGCCGCAGGCGGCATCGCGGTGCCGCTCAACGCCCATGCCCCGCGGCCGGAATTGGCAGCGACGGCGCGCAAGGCACATGTCGCCTCCGTCATCGCCTCGCAGCCGTATTCCGAAATCGCCGCCGGACTCATCGATGACCTCGGCGGCACCGGCAGATACCCGTTGTTCATCTCAGGCGGCGACGGCGCCAACAGTGTCGAGGAGCTCGCCCGCTCGCCCTATGGGCAACTGCCCAAGATCAGGCCCGATGACACCGCGCTCTATATGTTCTCGTCCGGCTCGACCGGCATTCCCAAGGTCGTGCCCCACACCCACGGCGAACTGCTGTACGCCCGCTACCTGCCCGAGACGCGCCGGCCGTACGAGCACGACGACGTCATGATCAACATGATGCCGGGCAGCCACGCCATGGGCTTTCTCAGTGCAACCGGTATTGCGATGTGGGGCGGATCGACATTCTACTGGAGCGACCCGCAGCCGATGATGCTGTCGAAGGGCCGCTTCGCGCACGCCATCGCCGACAACGGCGTTACCACCGTCATTGGCGTGCCCTTCATGTACGATGCCATCGCCAGCGTGGCCGATGAGCTCGACTTCAGCCGTGTACGCACGTTCCTTTCGGGCGGCGTCGCCATGCGCAAGGAGATCTTCGAGCGCTTCGACAAGCGCTTCGGCCGCCGCATCCGGCAGGCCTATGGGTCCACGGAGTGCCTTGGCATTTCAAGCAACGAGGCGCCCGAGGCCGAAATCATCTGGGATTCAGTGGGCACCATCACGCCCGGCGTGGAGTTCGAGCTGGTCCACGCCGACAATCCCTTCGGCGCCGAGTTCGGCGAGATCGTCGTCGCCTCGCCGATGATCACCAAGGGCTATCTCGACGCGCCCGAGGTCAATGCTCAGACCCTGCGCGACGGCAAGTTCTACACCGGCGACCTCGGCACGCTCGCCGCCAACGGGCAGCTCTTCGTCAAGGGCCGGACCAAGCTCCTCATCGAGGTCGCCGGCCACAAGGTCGATCCCTTCGAGATCGAGGAAGTGCTTGGAACGCATCCTGCGGTGGCCGAGGCCGTGGTGGTCGGCGTGCCCGACCCGCGCACCGGCGAGCAGCGCCTCAAGGCGGTGATCGTCAGGTCGGCGGACGCCGACGCCGACACCCTCGTCCGCTACTGCCGCGAGCGGCTCGCATCGCAGAAGGTGCCCACCCTCATTGAATTCCGCGACGAAATCCCGAAGAGCGCAGCGGGCAAGCCGCTGCGTGGCAAGCTCATGGAGGTGGCTTAGGCGCCGACAGTGCTCGTTGCGGGCTGGCCGGCGATCCCAAGCCGCCGCTCGACATAGGCAATAATTGTCGCCGGCGAGGTGAAGAGGTCAGCGCCAATGTCGGCGTCCGGAATGCGGATGGCAAAGTGCTCCTCGAGGAACTGGATCAAGCCGACCATGTTGATCGAATCCAGCAGCCCCGTCTCCAGCAGCCCGGTGTCACGTGCCACCGAAACCTGCGATCCGGCGGCAACACTGCGGATGTGCCCCAGGACCTGTTCCTCCACGTTCGTCATTTGCGAACTCCGTCTATCTGACTTATCCCCATACTAGCGGAGACAGCGTATACCTCAACCTTTCAATGCGGCGCGAAGACGGGAGAAGATGAATGACTGACGATACCGTCGTCCAGACCCGGCCGCTCGGCGAGCAGGAACGGCTGTTTCACTACCTCCACGCCCTGGGTGGGCTGGTGGCCTCTGGCGCCGCCCACATTCGCGGCCCGCTCACCCCCGAACTCGTGGCGAGGGCGTTTGCCTGGCTGCAACACCAGCATCCCGTGCTCAACTCGCACATCCGTTATGAGGGATACGCCCTCCAGTCGACGCCCCCCTTCTTCTATCCGATTCCCTGGTTCGATACCCGAGGCACCACCTCCGTGCCGATCCGCGTCGTGACCGATCCCAACCCGGACGCCTGGAAAGCGGTGCTCGCCGAGGAGAACAAGACCCCGATCGGACGCGGCACGCATCCGCGCTACCGCATCGTGCTGGTTCGCACCCATGATGGCGCCGACCTCACGCACCTGGTGACGACACTGGATCATTGCATTGCCGACGCCCAGGCGGGCAGCATGATGAACGACCAACTCTTCCGCTATTTTGCCGATCCCGAAGCAATGGAAGGCCAGCCTCTGGTGCAGGTCGGGCTTCCGCCCGCGCTTGAGAGCGGTCTCACGAAGAAGTCGGATAACGGCAAGTCCTACCAGCGCGCCATCCGCTTCCCGCTGACCAACGTCCCCAATCCAGCACGGGAAAGCCGGTCCATCCACCGGCTGATCGGCGTCCAGGTGTCGGGCGCCCTACGCGACGCCCTCCGGACCCATCGCACCACTATGCACGGCGCTGTCGGCGCTGCCTTCCTTGCGGCTGCCCGCGAGAAATTCGGCATCGACGAGATGACCATCCTGTCGACGGTCGAACTGCGGCGCATGATGAAGCCGCCGCTGCCGATCACCGCCTTCGGCTGCTACATCGATATCCTCCGTACCCACCACCAGGTGACCGACGATTTCTGGGCGATGGCGGCAGACCTGAGCTTCAAGCTCATCAGCGCCATTGCCCGCGACCAGATCTCGGCGTCGGTAATGAAAACGGCCACTTGGGAGATGATCCGCAAGGAGGCCATTCCGACCATGAAGAACCGGCGTCGCATCGACGGGATTGCCATTACGACCGCTGGCGCCAGCAACTTCCGCCCCGACTTCGGCCCCTTCAAGGTCGAGGGGATGAGCGAGTCCGTGTCGCTCGACATGTTCGGCCCGTCGCTGTTCGTCGTCACGGGCGAGCAGCACGGACAGGTAGACCTGTTTGTCGGCTATGCGGCCGACGTCCTGTCCGACGATGATGCCAACGATATCGCCGACCGCGCCGTGGCCGCGCTCACCGCTGCGGCCGAGCCGGTAGCGCTGAAGGTGGCAGCCCGCCGGGCGACCTGAGCCGGCTCGCAGGCTACTCCCGCGTCGCCGAGAACATCGCGATGAGTGGCGACGCGGCGGAGTTCGCCGGATCGCTCCGCAGCACCGTCCCCATGATGGTATCGGGCTGCGCGCCGATGCCTGCCCAGGACGGTATCAGGTAACCGAAATAGTCGTAGTTGTAGGTCTTGCCGCTGATCGTGGCGGTGCCGTGGAGGCGGATCGAGGCCCCCTGCTTCGCGGCATAGTAGGTATTGCCGGCAAGGTCATAGGTGACGCCCTGTCCGGTCCGCTGCCCGGCCACGCGCCCGCCCTGCTCGTTGAGCGTGAGTTCGTTGAGGCCGAGAGCGAGCTTTGCCAGCGTGTCGCTCGGCTTGTTGGTCGCCGTAAAGCTCCGATACACCCACTTGCCGGTGAAAACTCCGGACTGGGCATTGAGCGTCAACGTCGGCAATGCCTGGGCCATAACGACCACCGGCATCGCCAAAGCCGCGACCAGCGCCGCCGATGCCATGACAATTTTCAACGATCTAAGCATGATGCCCCCCGCCATAGTGCATTGGGGCGAACCTAGCAGAGAGCGGGCGGCGGGTGCGAGCAAAGTTAATAAAAGGTTAACGATCCTGCCCTAGATGCCGCCGTACCAGTCGTAGCCGTGGTCCTCCCAATAGCCGCCATTGCCGCGGCCGTAGGAAGTAAAGCTGTCGACGAGTTCGATCGTGTGGACGTATTTCGGCTGCTTGTAGCCGAGCGCCCGCTCGATGCGGACGCGGACCGGCGCGCCATTGCTGACCGGCAGCGCATCGTTGTTGAGGCCGTACGCAAGGATCGTCTGTGGGTGATAGGCGTCAATGAGATCCGAGCTCTCGTAATAGACCTCGGGGCCACTCAGCCCGCCGCCCATTGAATCAAAGCAATGATAGACGACGAACCGCGCCGTCGGCTTCGGCTTCGCCATGTCGAGGATGGCTCCAAGCCGCGTCCCCGTCCACTTCGCGATGCAACTCCAGCCCTCGACGCAATCGTGGCGCGTCACCTGGCGCTGCGACGGCATGCTCCGCAACTCATCGAGCGAGAACTCAAGCGGAGTCTCGACAAGCCCGGCAATCCGGAAGCGATAGTCGGCAAAATTGTTCGCCTTGAGCGCCAGGTACTCGTCGGTCTGCGGATCGGTCGAGCCGTTCGGCCGCTGCGGCTGGCGGATCTCGGATTCGTCGTAGGTACGCGCCAGCGACTGTTCGCCGGCAAGTAGGCGCTGCGCCTGATAGGTCAGTGAATTGGCCCGCTCGACGAAATTGCGAACCTGGTTGTCGGTCTGTCCGAGGAAATCGAACTGGTCGCAGCCGGCGAGGATGAGGCTCGACGCGCCGGCGGCCGACCCCGTGAGGAAGGTCCGGCGCGAAAGGAAGCGGCTCATTTCATGTCTCCGGAACTCGGGCCATGCTTTGTTCGGTAGTAGCCGGTGATCATCGAGCGAAGCTCGTTGATGGGGTTGGCGAGGATCACCATGATGATGTGCACCACAAAGAACAGGACGAACGCCACCATCGTAAGGAAGTGAATGGTCCGCGCCGTCTGCCGGCCGCCGAACAGATCGAGCAGCCACGGCCACGCCGCATCCATCCCCGGCGACATCGTCAACCCGGTGAGGATGATGAGCGGGAAGGCGATCACCAGTACGCCGAAATAGGCGATCTTCTGCAGCGGCGAGTAGCTGGTGCCGTGCTCGAATTTTAGCCGGATGTGATTGATGATGTCGGCAGGAAGTTCGCGGATGTCGCGTGGCTTGATGATGATGTCACGCCAGAGATGTCCAGTTGCCAGCGCGTTGATCAGCCAGATGGCGAGAGTGCCGACCAGGATCCAGGCGAAGAAGAAATGGACGACCCGTCCGGTCCCCAGATCGCGATAGGATGGGATCGTTGCCCAGCCGGGAAATGCCGTGAACGACGGCTGCGCCGCCGATCCGCTCAGCCCGAGAACGCCGGTGGTGTCAAAGCTCTGGCCAAGCACAGTTGTGTGGCCTCGTGGACCATCCTGCGTGTTCAGCGCGACGATATCGAGCACCGAGTTCTCAAAGCCGAAACCTGATTGCTGCCCGATGTAGAGGTTGGGGCGGGCGTTGAAGACCTGGAGGCCCGACAGCAGGAGGAAGAACATCGCCACCGCCCAGACCCAATGGGTGAGACGGGTGAGCCAGCTCTGGCGATGCTTCAACGTCGCATCGGTCACCGCGATGTATTTGTCATTGGTGATCATGCCGGTGAGCGATCCGAGGAACGCCAGCACCACGGGCAGTCCAAGCGCTGGACTGAGGCTTTTGAGGACCACGCAGGCCGCGAGCCAGAAGAAGACGCCAATGAGGACGATCGCGCCGCCGAGGCCGGTCCGGGCGATGGCGATGATGCCGCCGAGAGCCATGAAGACGACGGCCGCTGCCAGCAGTGAAAGAGCTACCGCGTCCGGCGAGCGGTCGACACCGAGAGGCAGGAGCGCGGGAGCGAACAGCAGCAGGGCGAGGAACACCGCTCCGGCTGCCGCGCCGAGCAACGACAGGACCACCGCTGTTGATCGTGCCGAAGGTCCGGCGGTCGCCGGTAACCCCTCATCCATTGCCGTCATCGCTGGCCCCCATCCACCGCTGTATCGAGGTCAGAAACGGCGCTATTTTCCTGTCAGTTTCAAGTCACGTCTCCTGACCGGCCCGTGATCGACGGTGAAAACTACTCTTCCCGTGCCGCCCAGTTGATGCCACGGCGCAGGATGGTCGCCATGGTCGGGTTGTCGAATTCGGCGGCGCTGTGGCCGAGCGCGGAGTAGAATACCCGGCCCTGCCCGAAGCGCTTCTTCCATACCACCGGCATGACCACGCCATCGATCCAGGCGTCGTGCGCGCCGGTGAACTGCGTCGTGGCGAGCACTTCGTTTCCGGGGTCGACGTGCATGTAGTACTGCTCGGAGTGATAGGGGAACGACGCCGGGATGGCTTGCATGACCGGATCGTCCGGCTTCACCACGTCCACCGTGTAGTCGACGGCATTGCCGGGGTGCGCCACCCACTGGCCGCCGACGATATACTGGTACAGCGGCGAATCGTGAAAACTGTCGCCCATGGTGCCGTGATGGCCGCCCATGCCGACACCGCTTGCGATTGCGGCAGCGAGGTTCTTTGCTGCATCGCCCGAGATTTTGTCGCTGGTCGTGCACGGGACGATCAGCGACAGGTCCTTGAGCGCCGGATCGAGAAAAGCCTCCGGGCTGGTTTCCATCCGCACCGAGAAACCGTCCTCGTGCAGCCAGCGCCGATAGATCGCCGCCACCTGCTCCGGATCGTGCCCGTCCCAGCCACCCCAGACAATCAATGCACTACGCATGCGCAACTCCTCAACGGCGCGGAGACTATCCAAATCGAAGTGATGCGCCAGCCCCAATTGCTGGGCGATCAGGCGAAGGCCCAGGCCCTGAGGATGATGAAGTTCACGCCCGCTGTGAGGCCGCTGACCAGCAGTGCGGCGGCCACGGTGGGGAGCCCGAGGACGCCGTAGGCGACGTAGCCGAACAGCGATGCGAGGGCGATGGCGCAAAGCTGTACTGCGACGTAGCGCGGCAGGGCCCGGCCGTGCGGCGCGTCGGAGCTGAACGAGAAGCGCCGGTGGAGGAGATAGACCGGCACGACGAGCGCCGCGTAGCACACTGAGGCGACGATCCAGCGGGGCGAAGCCGGCAGCGCGGCGATGGCGACGGACGACAACACGACGAAGGCCAGTGCGGCGCCGCCGCCGACGGCGATGAACCACAGCAGGCGCCGCAACTCCGCCGCGGACTGGGCAGGCGTTGCAGCCGATCGCATCAGGCTCTCGAGCGAGGCGCTCATCCGGCGGCTCCAAGTGACGCCAAAACTAAGCGCCGCGCCGGTTGACAATGCGTGAACGAAGTCTCGCGCCCTCGAGGCGATCTAGGCGGTTGCCAGTTCCTTGCGTTCGGTATCGGACGCCATCGCGAGGTCGAGCACCTTCTGCAAATCCGCGGCGTGGCGGAAATCCGGCTGCTGCGTCGTGCCGGTGTGCACGGCCTCGGCAAAGCGCTGGTAGTTGGTCTTGACCGGGGCCGCATCCATATCGGTCCAGGTGCCCGTCTCGACATTCTCGCCGAGGCAGACGCGCAGCACATTGTCGTCATGGCGGTGGATGACCTCAACGCCGCCGCGCTCGCCATAGACCCGCAGATGCAGCTCGTTGAAGTGGCCGGTGGCCCAGCGTGTCGCGTGGATGACGCCGAGTGCGCCGTTGCTGAAATCGACCGCCATAGTGAAGCTGTCGTTGGCATCGAGCTCGTATTCGCCGATGCGGTTGCCGGGCGCCTTGTCGAAGGTCTTGAGCCGGGCGAACACGTGCGCGATATCGAGGCCGGCACCGAACGAGGCGAAGTCGAGTATGTGGACGCCGATGTCGCCGAGAACGCCATTGCTGCCGTGCTTCTTGCTCAGCCGCCAGAGCCATTTGCTCTCGGTGCGCCAGTCGCCCCAGGCCTT
>JBDTVO010000091.1:0-9833 GCA_040007135.1 Devosia sp.
CGGGCATCTGGTCGTAGACCTTGCGCAGCGCCGGAGCCATTTTGTTGGTCAGCGTGCCGGCGACGATCATCACGTCGGACTGGCGCGGCGAGGCGCGCGGCGCGAAGCCGAAGCGCTCCAGATCATAGCGTGGCATCGACGCCTGCATCATCTCGACGGCGCAGCAGGCGAGCCCGAAGGTCATCCACATCAGCGACCCGGTGCGAGCCCAGTTGATCAGTTCGTCTGTGGCGGTGACGAGGAAACCCTTGTCGGCCAGCTCGTTGTTGATTTCGACGAAGTACGGATCGTCGGCACCGATGGGCTTGCCGGTGTGCGGGTCGAGGACGCCTTTGGGAGCTGGCGCGATAAGGGTCTCGGTCAATTCCATTCGAGCGCACCCTTCCGCCACTCATAGATGAACCCGACGGTGAGCACGCCGAGGAAGATCATCATCGACCAGAAGCCGAACAGGCCGACATCCCGGAAGGCGACGGCCCACGGAAAGAGGAAGGCCACTTCCAGATCGAAGATGATGAACAGGATCGAGACGAGGTAGAACCGCACGTCGAACTTCATGCGGGCGTCGTCGAACGCCTCGAAGCCGCATTCGTAGGCCGAGACTTTCTCGGGATCCGGGCTTTTCACGGCGATGACGAAGGGCGCCAGCATGAGGGCCAGGCCGATGACGCCGGAGAGGCCGATGAAGATCACTATCGGCAGATAATCAGTCAGCAGATCGTTCATGCTGCGGCCTGTGGTGCGGCCGGAAGGGACCGGCCGGTTTGCGCGGAACACGGAGCAATGATGGGCACCGGGTGCGACGCAAGGATGATGGCTCGGGCTTAGCCCACGCCCCTCATCGATTCAAGGGAAAGGTTGGCAAGTTTGGGGTGGAAAACGTCCGCCAATCGGCAATGCAGCGCCCCGAGGGACGCTGCGCGTTGCCGGTCAGAAGACGACGATACGATCAGGGGGGCGGAGCGTCGAAGTACCAGCGTGCGCCGATGCGGCTGCCGATCTCGATCGAGCTGCCGCCCAGCGCGCCAAACTCGAAGCCCTCGCCATAGAGGCCGACATTGGAACCGAGCTTGTACTCGACGCCGACGCCCAGGCTCTGCACCAGGGACGAATTGATCGTCCCCAGTTCGCCGAAGCCGTAGAGCTTGAAGTGGTCGTTGATATTCTTGCCCACCGCGACGCCGCCCCAGGCCTCGAGATAGTTGTAGTCGAGCTGGAGCCCGATGCGGCCGCGGAGCCCGAGTTCGAGATCGGCGGCGTGCATGCAGTTGACGCCGAACTCGACGCTCGAAATGAACACGCCCGGATCCGGCAGGAAGCCGAGCGAACCGCCGATGTACAGCGAATGGCTGGTCGAGCCGAACAGCCCGGAGAGGTCAGGACCGTTGAGGCCTGAAAGGAACGGCTTGCCTCCGCCATTGTAGTCGGTCGGCTGCAGCGCATAGTGCGCGCCGAAGCGGAAGCCGAGCTCGGACGGCGTCGAGGCGAAGCTGCCGCGGCCGAGGAACTCGCCATACAGGCTCAGGCGATCAGTGATGTTCTTCTCGATGCCGGCGCCGATACCCCACACCGGCGTCATGTCGATGACGCCGATACCGCCGACGCCATAGAGCCAGGTGCCCTGCCCGATCTCCGGGCCGGCCTTGCCATAGGCCCACAGCTCGAAGCGGTTCGTCGGCAGCTGGATGCCGGCGCTACCTTCGACGCCGTAGTAGATGTTGCCGCCGCCCCATCCGCCGAAGCCGTCGAACTTGGCGCCGATGTTGCCCTCCAGCGTCATCACGCCGGACGAGTAACCGCCGCCGCCAACGCCGACATAGAGGCCGGACCAGTTGTAGACCGGCGCCGGCGCTGCCAGCGCGCTCGACCCCATCAGCGCAACGGCGCTGGCCGCAAATGCCAAAGTTCGAAGCTGACCCATGATGACGCCCCGCACGGATGCATCACAAGGACGCAAATCGCGCGCCCTCGCAAGCGTCCCGCCGCATTCTCGCCACGAGTCCTACGATCTCGCTAACGATTGCCGCGTGAATGTTGCCGCCGCGCTACGCTGCAGTGCCGAGGCCCCAAATGAAAAGGGCCCGCCGAAGCGGGCCCGAAATCATCGGAAAGTAGCCAGCTTACATATGCCAGTTCAGGCCGGCGCTGACGGCGTCCGTCGTGTTCGCATTGTTGGCGCCCATCCCGTGCGTATAGCGGAGATCGAGGCTCATGCTGTCCGAGACCATGAACTCCGCGCCGATCGAGGCCGTGTAGTAGGTGTTGCCGCTGCCCGAGTACCAGTCATAGCCGAGCGCGCCGTAGAGCAGCGCCGCATCGCCGACGACGAAGCCCGCCCGGGCCGCGATCCCCGCGGTCCCCTGCGTGGACGCGATGGTGTAGTCGTAGTCGACTCCCGCGTGGCCTTCGAGACCGACGAGGAACATCCCCGTCTGCAGGTTCGCACCGACGACGACGTTAAGGTCGACCGACTGGTCACCCGACGGCTGCACTTGGCTCCACGAGCCGGCAACGCCGATGTAGCCGCCGGTCCAGTCGCTGGTCATCGCGGCGGCGGGCGCCGGCGGTGCCATCATCAGGTCGGCGCCGAAAGACACGCCGGTCATCAGGGTCGCAACGGCTGCTGCGGAAAGAAGAGTGAGCCCACGCATGAGAATCTCCACGAACGAAAATCGTTAACGATGGGATCGCGCCAATCGGGGCGGAACGCAACCCTCCCGCCACGATTTCGGCATCACAACTCCTTAGTCACGCCAACTATGCGGCCGGGGCGTTGCAATACAGGCACACATTGCTCGGTGGAAAACAAAAAAGCCCCGCAGAGGCGGGGCTTTGCGTTTGCGCCGCCGGCCAACCCGGCCAGTGACAGACTCAGTTCATGTGCCACATGAGGCCGACCGTGGCCTTGCCGAGCGAGGGCGAGGAGCCGAAGCTGCCCAGGCCCTGGAGCTCGCCGCGGACGCTCAGCTTATCGGTCAGGGCGGTTTCGACGCCGCCACCGATGGCGTAAACGGCCCCGGAATTGGCAAAGCCCGCACCCAGTTCGCCATAGATCATGGTGTTGTCGGAGAGGAAGCCGCCGATGCGGCCCAGCGCCAGGGCGTCATAGGCGGTGATGCCGCCGTTGAAGTAGCCGTCGGCCTGGAACTCGACGCCCGCGACGATGCCGTCGGTGAGCGCGAAGTTGGAGCCGACGACGACGCCGACCACGCCGGCAGAGGTGCCGCTGAAGCCGATGCCGGCCTGGCCGCCGACATAGAGGCCCTCGAAATTGAACAACTGGCTCGAATAGATCGGATCCGCCGGCTTCAGCAGGTCAGCCGCACCGGCGGCCGAGGTCAGGGCGGCAAAGGCGGCGCAGGCGACGAGAAGACGAGTGGTGCTCATGGCGATCCCCAGGGGTCGGATTTCGATTTCGGGGATTTTGCGCGTCGGACCGCTTACCGACAATTAGCGGAAAAGTTTAATCAGTTCATAGGCCTAACGATTGGTTACGGCCCCAGGAGTCAAACGGGGGCCCCGCAAGGAGCCCCCGTCGATGGCAGGATTGGTTCGCTGGACTAGAAGTGGAAGACCAGCCCGACCTTGGCCGCAGCCGAGTTCTCGGCGCTGTTGGAGGTGTCGAAATTGTATTGCGCCTCGGTCTTGAGGCCGACATTGCCGCCGAGTGCAAACTCCGCACCGATGCCGAGGGGCACGTAGGTGTTGCTGGCCGTGCGCCAGCCGTAGCCGGAGTAGGCATAGAGGATGGCGCTGTCGCCCAGCGTCGCGCCGAGCTTGCCGGTGAGCTGCGCCTCGTAGTTGGCGCCGGTCGAGGCGGTGAATTCGAAGTCGCCGCCGATCACGAGGCCGTTCATCAGCGCATTGACGCCGAAGTCGGCGCCGAGGCCGTAGGCGCTCGGGGCACTCTGGCCCTGCAGGAAAATGCCGATATAGGCCCCGTCCCAGTTGAAACTGTTGTCGACGATCGGGGCTTCGGCCACCGGCGGCGCGGAGAGCAGGTCGGCCGCCATCGCCCCCGTCGACGACATGAGAGCGCCGGCGGACGTGGCGAGAAGCAGAAGCTTGAGAGAGCGCATGGTGTAGTCCTTTGTTCGTGCGGGCCCCGGGCGATGCCGTTCGGCACACACCCCGCAGTCCCAGATGTTGCCCCAACGTCCGCTGACGGACTCTGGATGCGGTGAATGCCCCTTCGGTGCGCGGAGTGAGCCGCGACTGTGGACTTGTTGCAACAGGTTGCGCGGTCCCCTGGCCCGCTCCCGCTGTCTGTTCGGTGCGTCAGAAATGGAAGTTCGCGCCGAGTGTGAGTTGATCTTTCGGGTTCGCCCCCTCGACCGGGATGGCGTGAAGATAGCGGGCGTCGAGCGAAACGCTGTCGCTGACCGCCATGGTGATGCCGCCGCCGACGAGAATGTCGGATTCGCCCACGCCGCCGAGGGCGACGCCTGCTCCTGCCGCGCCGTAGAGGACGACGTCGTCGGTGACCGCGAGGCCGACCTTGCCGACGCTCTGCAGGTACGACGCGTCTCCCGAGCCGCCGGTGAGGCCCTCGATGGCGACCTCGCCGCCGACGAGGACCATCTGGATGCGGGCATTGTAGCCGAGCTCGAGGCCGAGCCCGTACTGGACGCCGTCATTGGGGCTCGAGCGGGTGACGCCGTAGACCCCGGCGTAGAACCCGTTCCAGTCGAAGGCGGAGGCGACCGGAATCGCGTCGCCCGCCGAGGTTGGCACGGCGAGCAGATCCGCGGCCCAAACGGGAGCAGTGCTCCCGGCCAGCAGAACGGCGACGGCGATGACCAACCTTGGCGACATTTTTCTCATTCGACGACTGACCGAAACGCCGCCATGAGCCGCCGGTTCACAGCAATGGCCTAGGCAGCATGCCCGGCGACTCTGGAACGGCGCTCCACGAAGGCGCGACCGGGCTGAATCTGGTGATGCTTTGTGGGCGGAATGGGTTCGGTGGCGGGCAACAATATGGCGGCCAGCGAGTGTGACCGAAGCGCCACAACCGGCAGGGGGTCCGGCCATTTTCGCTGTTTGGGAAATGGCGCGAGTGACGGGACTCGAACCCGCGACCTTCGGCGTGACAGGCCGACGCTCTAACCAACTGAGCTACACCCGCATCGGCAGGGTTTTGGCCCGGCGAAACGTGGCGTCCGTGTAGCGGCGGCCCCCGGGCAAGTCAAGCAACGCCGGGCGGCCCGGTTGACGCCCTTTCCCGCACGCCATAGGTAGGCCCGGCGGGCGGTTAGCTCAGTGGTAGAGCATCTCGTTTACACCGAGAGGGTCGGCGGTTCGAGACCGTCACCGCCCACCACGCTTCGCCTGCGGCTACGCGTGGCGCAGCCACGAGGAAGACGCCAGGCGAGGCGTGCCCGGCGTAGCCGAAGGCGAAGTCGGGCGGAGCTGCCATGTGGTATGTCTACCTGCTGCGCAGCCAATCTCACCCAGATCAGGAATATGTCGGCGCAACATCCGACCTGAAGCGGCGCCTGGCGGAGCATAATGCAGGCAAATCAGCGCACACCTCGAAGTTCCCGCCGTGGCAGCTACTTTGCTATTTCGCGTTCCAGGACAAAGGCATTGCGCTGAGATTCGAGACTTATCTGAAGTCGCACTCTGGCCGAGCCTTCACCAGCAAGCATTTCAAGTAACGCTACCCCTAAAAGCAGACGGCCCCGGTGCTCGCGCACTCAGGGCCGTCGGCAGGAATTTGCGATGGCGCGATCAGTTGATCGCGTCTTTGAGACCCTTGCCCGGCTTGAACTTGGCCTGCATCGACGCCGGGATCTTGATCTCCGCGCCGGTCGCCGGGTTGCGCCCGATCGAGGCCTTACGCTTGGACACCGAGAAGGTGCCGAAGCCCACGAGACGGACCTCCTCGCCCTTCGTCAGCGACTTGGTGATCGCGTCGAAAACGGCGTCGACAGCTCCGCCCGCCTGCGCCTTGGTGATCTCCGCCCCGTCAGCGACGACGCCGATCAGATCGTTCTTGTTCATTGCGTATCCTCACAGTGAAAGGCCGCCCGTCGGCGAACCAAAAAAGCGCGGCAATTCCTCTGACGATTCCCCGCATAATGCAAGGATTCCCGGGCGTTTGCCCAAGTTCGCGCCGCGCGACGTTAATGGGACGGCAAACCCTGCGGGTCAATGGGAAAGCCACGCGAGGGCCCGGGAAAGTCCCGGATTCCGGGGTTTTCCACCACTCAGGCGGTTTGCGGGGCGGCCGGACGACTGCGAATCCGCAGGATTACAGGGATTGAGGGCACATACAGCAGCACCGCGACGAGCCAGATGAGTCCGGGCCAGACCCCTTGGACGCCGAAGTAGATGGCCGAAAAGAACAGCGGGCCGAAGATCGAGGCGACCGACACCACCGAGGCGAGGACGCCCTGCAGCCGGCCCTGGCTGTCGGCGCCGACCTGCTGGGTGATCAACGACTGCAGTGCCGGATTGCCCACCCCACCGAGGGCGAACAGCGGCATCACCGCGAAGATCACCCAGCCCTGCGACGCGATGGCCGCTGCGAGCAGCGCCAGGCTCTCGCAGGCAAGGCCGAGCAGGATGGCATTGCCCTCGCCGATGCGCTTGGCCACCGGCCCCGGCAGGAACGCCTGCACCAGTGCGTGGCAGAGCCCGTAGCCGCCGAGCGACAGCCCGACCATAACGCCGTTCCACTGAAATGCATCCTGGCCGTAGAGGGCCCAGACGACCCCGTAGATCTGCGACACGAAGACAAGGACGAAATACACCGCGATCATCGGCAGCAGGGCGCGAAGGCCGAAGGCCCAGCCGAACGGCGCAAGCGGGTTGAGCTGCCCCCAGTCGAACTTCGCCTCCCGGCTGCCTTTGCGCGATTCCGGCAGGACGAACAGCGCCAGCAGGAAATTGAGGCCGTTGAGCCCCGCCGCGACGATGAACGGCGCCCGCACCCAGATATCGCCGAGCACACCGCCGAGCACCGGCCCGATGATGAATCCGATGCCGAACATCGCCTGGAACAGGCCAAAGCGCTGTGCCCGCTGGGCTTCAGGCGTGATGTCGGTGATGTAGGCGGTGGCGATCGCCATGTTGGCGCTGGTGATGCCGGCGATGGCGCGGCCGACGACCAGCATCCACAGCTCGGGCGCAAACGACAGCATCAGGTAGTCGACGGCCGCCCCCGCCATCGACAGCAGCAACACCGGCCGCCTGCCGTAGCGATCGCTGAGCATGCCGAGCACCGGGGAAAAGAAGAACTGCATCGCCGCATAGAGCGCGTACATCACTCCGACCACCGGCGCGATGTTGTCGACATGGGTGACGCTCTCGAGCAGGCGCGGCAGGATCGGAAAGATCAGGCCGATGCCGACGGCGTCGAGGGTGACCGCGGCGAGGATGACGATCAGCGGTTTGTTCACGGAGATCTCGGGGGCCGGGCGGCGGCCGTGTTCAATATGCGCCCGCCGGTTCGCCGACAAGCATGGGCGTCAGGCGGCAACTGCGCGCCCCTTGCGGACCATGCCCGCGACCACCGGTATGGCGAGCAGATAGAGCGCCGCGGCCACCAGCCAGACCATGCCGATGAAGTACGGCTTGCTGTAAAAGAAAATCGTCGTTCCAATCAGCGGGCCGATGATCGAGGTGAGGCTCGCGGCACTGGCGAGGACGCCCTGCAGTTCGCCCTGCCGGTCATCGCCCGCCTGCGCCGACATCAGCGACTGCAGCGCCGGCTGCGCAATGCCGTTGATGGCAAAGATCGGCGACAGCGCAAAGGCCATCCAGCCCTGGGTCGCAAAGGCCATGCAGGTGAACGCCACGATGTCCGAGCCGATGCCGACGATGATGGCGGTCCGCTCGCCGAAACGGCGGGTGACCGGTTCGACGAGGAAAGCCTGGGTCAGGGCGTGAAACAGCCCGAACCCGGCAAGCGACAGCCCGACCGTCAGGCCGTCCCAGGCAAACCTTTCGGTCCCGTAGAGAACCCAGATGGTGCCGGGGATATCGCCGTTGATCGCAAAGATCAGGAACAGCGCAATCAGCGGCGCCAGCGCCGGAAAGCTGAAGGCCCATTTGAGCGGCGCGAACGGATTGAGCGCCTTGATCTCAAGCGGCTCGCGGCTCGGGACACGCGATTCCTTGAGGACGACCAGCGCCAGGACGAGGTTGAGGCCGTTGAGCCCGGCGGCAATGAGGAACGGCGCGCGCAGCGAGTACATGCTGAACAGCCCGCCAAGCACCGGCCCGACGATAAACCCGATGCCGAACGCCGCGCTCATCCAGCCAAAGCGCTGGGCCCGGTCCTTCTCCTCGGTGACATCGGCAATGTAGGCGCCGGCGACCGACATGTTGGCGCTGGTGATGCCGGCAATGATCCGCCCGACGACCAGCACCCACAGCGCCGGGGTGAACGCCATCACCAGGTAGTCGATGGCGGCACCGGCGAGCGACACGATCAGTACCGGCCGGCGGCCAATCCGATCGCTCAGCAGGCCAAGGATCGGGGCGAAGATAAACTGCATCGCCGCATAGGCCGCGAGGATCAGGCCATAGGTGGTCGAGATTTCGCCGTTGCCGGTCAATTCCTTGAGCAGGCCGGGCAGCGTCGGAAAGATCAGGCCGATGCCGATGGCGTCGAGCGCCACGACTCCGATGATGACGACCAGTGAGCGGTTCATTTGCACCGCCTCCTTATCAGTGATAGATTTACTTATCGGCGATAAAGTCGCTTATCACCGATAAGTCAAGGCACGGAATGGCCATCGAGAAAGAAAAGATCATCGCCGCGGCCATGGAGCTGCTCAACGAGGCCGGGCTGGACCAGTTCTCGACCCGCCGGCTGGCCGAGCGGCTGGGTGTACAGCAACCGGCGCTGTATTGGCACTTTCGCAGCAAGGCGGACCTGCTCGATGCGCTAAACTCTGAGATGCTGACGCGCTTCCACGTTCACCGCCTGCCCCGCCCCGGCGAGCCCTGGGACGAGTTCACCTTCGCCCTCGCCCGCAGCTTCCGGCGGGCGTTGCTCTCGGTGCGCGACGGCGCACGCATCAATGCCGGCACCCGCCCTTCGATCCGGGAATTCGCCGACGCCGAGCGGCAACTGCGGCACTACGTCGACGCCGGCTTCAGCGCCGAGGACGCGCTGCACATCTCGATCAGCATCACCCGCTACGTCGTCGGCTACGTGCTCGAGGAGCAGGACGAGCGCGAACGCAACGACGACGACAGCGAAAATGCATGGTCGGATGGTGATCCGATGGATCAGCTCGTGCCGTTCCCGCTGCTCTCCGAGGCCATCAAGCCGCTGCTCGTCGAGGGCGGGACGATCAATACCGAGAGCGTGTTCGAAGGTGGGCTCGCCTTCATGGTGTCAGGCATGCGAGCCAGCCTTGCCGGCAAGGGCAAAAAGAAAGCGGCGCCCGGAGGCGCCGCCAAGCGATCCAAACCTGCCGCGCCTAGTGCGCGACCGACCCCGCCTCGTCGCCGTCGAGCGTGAGGTCGGGGACTGCGGCAGGCTTCGCCGCTTCCTCGAACGTCCACTCGATCGGCTCCGGCTGGCGCACGAGGGCGTGGCTCAGCACCTCGTCCATCCGGCTGACCGGCACGATCTCCATGCCCTTGGTGACGATCTCGGGGATTTCCTTGAGATCGCGCACGTTATCGGCGGGGATCAGCACCTTCTTGACGCCAAAGCGCAGCGCCGCGAGGAGCTTTTCCTTGAGGCCGCCGATCGGCAGCACCCTGCCCCTGAGCGTCACTTCGCCGGTCATGGCGACGTCGTGGCGAACCGGAATACCGGTCATCACCGAAACGATCGCCGTGGCCATGCCGACACCGGCGGACGGACC